>CAZPZZ010000050.1:5033-25710 GCA_964591245.1 uncultured Vicinamibacteraceae bacterium
GAGGATGAAGGATTCCCCACGCTCGCAGGATATTGAGCAGAAATCGGGCACGCCGTGTGCGCGATGGCCTACTGACCATGCGTGATGTGGGGGAGGTTATGGCGTGAAAAGCACTGTCTGTGGCATTCTGGTCACGGTTTTGACGGTCGATAAGTACGTTTCGAGGAGTAATGGGATGCTGATGAGAGTGTGCGCATGTTTGCTCGCCGGGGTCTTTACCGTTCCCGCGATGGTTCTGGCGCAGTCGCTTGCTGGTAGCGACCCGCACCCAGAGGTGCATTTATACGACGCGACCGATTTCGGTATTGACCCGATGGCGGTGACGTTCACCAAGGACATTGCGCCCATTCTTCAGCGGAGTTGCCAGTCGTGTCATCGGCCAGACGGGGGCGGGCCGATGTCACTGATGACGTACGAAGAAGTCAGACCATGGGCGCGATCCATCAAGTTGCGAACGGCAATCCGCGATCGCCAAGGCGCGATGCCGCCGTTCTACGTGGAAAAGGATCTTGGCATTCTCGCGTTCAAGGATGATCCCTCCCTTAATGATGAGGAACTCGCGAAGATACAGGCATGGGCCGATCACGGGGCGCCACGTGGCGATCGGTCAGATCTGCCTCCACCTGTGGAGTTTGCGGCAGCGGGGGAATGGACTCTGGGTGAGCCGGATCTGATCCTCAGGTCACCGGAGATGACTCGGCCGGCTGTGGGACCAGATTTCTGGGGTGACTTGGGATTGGTGCCGACCGGGCTCGATAAGGACCGTTATGTGAAGTCTGTCGAGGTCCGGGAGATCAATGACATTCCTTCCGATACAGGGTCCAGTACGGTTGGTGGACGCTACATTTTCCATCACATGACCTACTCCAGCGGCGTACTCAATGAAGATGGTACGGGTGTTGTGGAGGAAACCCGCACGCGCTGGCCGATCCATGAGGTGGGCCGCAATGCGGACATTTTTCCCGAGAAGTTCGGGACGTTGTTACACGCCAATTCCGCCCTCCATCTCCGCGCGAGTCATCTCCATTCGAACGGGATTCAGGAAACGACGGCCCATCTCGAATTTGGATTCATCTTCCAGCCGGAGGGGTATGAGCCGGAGTACGGCAACCGGGCCCGTGTCCGGTTGGGTAATGGCAACGACATTGATGTCGCGCCAGGGCGCGCGAATCAGGAAATGCATGCGTTTGAGGTTCTTGAACAGCACACCAAGCTCGTGGCGTTCGAGCCGCATCTACACGCACCGGGTACACGGATGTGCATCGAGGCCATCTGGGGCAACAATCATTTCACCTTGAACTGTGTGGGCTATGACCACAGTTGGGTCAAGCAGTATGTGTACGAGGACGATGCGGCGCCACTGCTCCCGAAAGGCACGATTTTGCATATTGTCGGCTTCTTGGATACCACAGCCGGGAATCGGAATCTTGCTGACAGTCGGAACTGGGCCGGGGGCGGTCGGCGATCCGTGGCGAATATGTTCATCGATCTCGGTTACGCGGTAGAGCTGACTGAAGAGCAGTTCCAGGAAGAAATGGCCGAACGGAGAGCCCGTATGCGGAGTCGGAACAGCTACGATGTCGGCTGTCCACTCTGTTGGGCAGAGGTACCGGTGTTGGACAGTGAGACGACGGAGGGAGGCGGCGGAGAGTGACGGCAGCGATGACACGATGCTTCCCCATGGTGATGGGCCGGGTGATTTGCTTCGCGCTATTCGTTGCTGTCTGTAGCACGGCCGTTTCGGCTCAGACCCGGTTCATGTATCTGCGGGGTCAGAGTATCCATCCGGCGTATGAAGGTTGGTGGCCGAATGACGATGGGTCGTTCACGCTCTGGTTCGGCTATATGAATTCCAATTGGGAAGAGCGGTTCGATATCCCAATCGGTCCGGACAACTACTTTGCTCGGGTGTCTCCCAGGTCGCTCGACGATCTCGAGGTGGACGGATTCGAGGTCTCTGTTGCCGATTCCGGGCAACCCACTCATTTCTATCCAAGACGGAACCCCTTCCTCTTCACCGTGCAGGTGCCGGCGGACTTTGGCGGCCAGGAGTTGGTCTGGACATTGAAGTCACACGGTCGAGTCAATCGCGCGTACGCGACCCTGTCGGCCGACTACCGTATGGATCCACAGGTGATGTCGACTGAAGTAGGCGGCGCATTTGGAAGCCTTGACGATCGTCTTCGCACAAACATCCCTCCGGAGTTACGCCTTGAGGGCGAGCTGCAACGTCGTGTTGTTGCCGGTGAGTCTGTGGCGCTTGTGGCTACGGCGCATGATCCGGATGATTTTCCTCCCCGTTCAGACCGCGGCGGGCCACCGAAGACGTTGGATGAACTGTACAGCACCGACGGAGTTGGATCGTCGGTCGTGAGTAGTGCTCCGGGGTTACGGCTGACGTGGATCGTCTATCGCGGATCAGCAAAACATGTGACCTTTGCGCCGGAACAGATGAAGGCCTGGATGGATACGCGGGTATGGTCAAATTCCCCCTGGGCGCCTCCTTATGTCTTGCCGGATCCGCCGTCTGAGAATCGGTGGGAGAGTGAGGCGGTCTTTCACCAGCCGGGCGAGTATGTGCTACGGGCGGTAGCCAGTGATGGGGCCCGATTTACGTACGAGAACCTGACCGTGCTCGTTACCCACTGATTTCACGTGAGATGCCCCAGCGGAGCGCCGGTTGTTGACTTCTGGCGCTCCGCCGGTGCGTACCTATCGTCCGGGTGCCGGGAAACGGGCGATGCGATCGCCGCCGGCAACGCCTCCCATCCAGATTTCATCATCGACCTGAATGGCCACCGTGCCGAGGATCAAGAGGTCGTCGGACGGGTAGCGCACGATCTCCCGCGCGGTGAGGCTTTCCAGATCGACCTCGGAGACGTGTGATGTAACCCCTGCACACCGTCCGTCACGAATGCACTCACCGATTGAGGCACGTGTTGGTCCAAGATGTCCGGCGGCGAGGATTGCCCCATTCTGCCCCCAGCGAACGTTGTCGATGTGAAACCCCACTGCCACCGACGCTTTCTGTACGGGTGTTTGTCTGCGTGAGAGCCGGATGAGTGATTGTGCGCCGTAGCCTCCTACGTAGAACCATTCTCCATCGCGAGAAATCTCGAGTCCGTTGGGGCCGATATCCTCGCTGCCAGGAACCCGACGCCAGCCCGAGTCTGTGTTCCACTCCCAGATATCCAGGGTGCGCGGGCTGGTCGCGGCGAAGCCGCCCTCCGGCAGGGCCACGACCGAGTTCAGACCGAGTGCGGCTGGGGCGACCGCACAGCCGATCCACGTCAGACTGGGGGTTGTGCCACGCATGTCTACATCGAAGACCTCGATCGCCTCACGTGCCCCATGTCCGACAACGTAGAGCCTGTGGTGGGCGTCATCCCCAGGCTGGAGATAGAGGCCATGGGGGCGGAACTGTCTCGACACGGGGCCAGGACACCCACCGTAGGTCATTCTGTCGTGTCGAACGTGTGAGCCGGCCGGATAGAGGAGCGTCGTGCTGTGGTCTCGCGTATCAGCAAGGTGGAGAGGGCCGCCGTCGACCATGCTGGACACGATAACCCATGGTGTGTCTGGTATCGGCGCGAGGTCTTCGGGGCTGACCGGTCCGCACAGAAACTCTAGTTCGCCTTCTGGGGCACAACTCTGAGCAATAGCTGCAGGCGTTCCGAGTCCAAGTAAGAGCGCTGCGAACGTTCCGATCATCGTGATGGTCAGTGGTTTCATGCCAATTCCTCTCTGAGTGTGCGGTGCTATGAGTGGGTTGCCGCGGAACAGCGGAACATTTGGAGCCGCGTGCGTGGCCCGGTGCTCATCGGACAACTCGGGTAACCCGGAGCGGTGTGCCTGGGCAGTCTGAGGTGCTGGCAAGTGTCCCTTCGAGAAGAACTTCTTGGCCTGAACGCAGGTCCTGGGTGCCCTCACCGCTCAGCGCATACACTTCTCGCTCTTGTTCTTGTTGGCCCTGCTCTCGCAGGGTGAGGCATCCATCCTCTTCAACGACGACGCCGCGACGGGCGAGAGTTCCGTCTGTGTCGGTCACGTAATAACCGGCAGAGACGGCGAGTGGTCTGAAGTATACGTCCACGATCACAAAAAAGTGGGTGCGGTCAGACGTTGCCCACGGTGGCACGGGCACCGTGACGTTGATTGAGCCGTTTTCGTCGGTGACGAGTTGGGTCAAGACTTCGAAGCTGGACCGGGTGGCACCCATGCCCAGATAGACGGGTGTGACTGCCGGTAAGTCGAGGGTCTCGACTTGCACCATGGTGCCAGGCGAACCGCTTGTCGGGTTGAACGTCGGGACACGTGCGGTTGTCGCCGGGTCTGGCGATTGCGTGGCTCCGGCACCATCGGGTGGCTGTTGCGCAAGCATGTGGCCTCCAATAAATATGATCCTACGCCTCCCTTACCTGCCGATCCAGTATCGAGAAAGGGGGTTGGGACCGGCGGCGCAGACTGTTACAATCACCGCCTGGACTTGTGTTCAAACGCCGAGTGGTGCACCTTCATCGGCTCGTCTCTATCGAGGGGAGTCGTTCATTGATAAGCCTCTCACGGGGGAGCCTTTTCGTCGGGGGGCGCAGAGCATCACCAGGTTTGGCCGGGAGGCCATGATTCATGAAGACTCTGACCGTCACGCTGGCGTTGCTCGTGGTAGCCGGTACCTACAGTGGGAGCTGGGGCAAGTTGGCTGCACAGACCGTGGCGGCGCCGGATCATGCAGCGTTGACCGAGGTTGTTCAGCGTTATTGCCAGGGCTGCCATAACGACCGGATGCTGACCGGTAATTTGTCACTTGAGGGGTTCGATGTTGCCCATGCGGCAGATGCTGCCGCGACGGCCGAAAAAATGATCCGGAAGTTACGGGCGAATATGATGCCGCCCCCTGGTATGCGCCGCCCACCCGCGGAGATGCTGGTCGCGCTTACCGAAACGCTTGAATCCGTAGTGGATACCGATGCGAAAGAGAATCCAGATCCTGGCTCGCGTAGCTTTCAGCGTCTGAACCGACACGATTACGGGGAAGCGATTCGCGCTCTACTTGCCTTAGACATCGATGCTGGAGATTATTTGCCGCTCGATACGATGAGCGCCAATTTCGACAACATCGCTGATGTTCAAATGCTGTCGGCGACCTTGCTAGACGGTTATCTGCGCGCGGCGGCCGAGATCAGTCGGCTGGCCATTGGCGATCCGCAGGTGGCCCCGAAGCAGGTCACATACTCGAAATCGCGGGCGTATTCTCAGTGGGATCAGGTAGAAGGCGCTCCTTACGGCAGTCGAGGCGGATTTTCCGTCGTGCACAACTTCCCGGCTGACGGCGAGTATCTGCTCTCGATGGCTTTTCAGCACACGACGACAGGGGGGTTGTCGGGGTCGACCATCAGGAACGAGCAGATCGAGGTGTCCATCAACGGCGAACCCGTAGCTCTACTCGCTATGGACCAGTGGTTGCGCACATCTGATCCGAACGGGGTCAATCTGGAACTGGAAGAGCCCATCTTCGTGCGCGCCGGGCCACAGCGGGTCTCTGCGGTCTTCGTGCGACAATTTGACGGACCGGTAGAGGATATTTTGGCTCCTCACGAGTGGTCGATCGTCGATACGGAGATCGGGGATCTTGGGTACGGCATCACGGCATTGCCCCATATGCGCGATCTGGTCATCGATGGACCGTATCGGGTTAGTGGTGTGTCGGAGACGCCAAGCCGACGCAAGATTTTCGGCTGTCGTCCGACCCGTGCGTCTCGCGAACGGCCCTGCGCCGAGGAGATCATCGGTCGCCTGGCGACTGAGGCCTATCGCCGGTCGTTGTCTCCGACTGAACTCGGGGAACTCATGGGGTTCTATGACATCGGGACGGCCGAGGGCGGATTCGAGGCCGGCGTGGAGATGGCGCTTCAGGCGACGTTGGCCAGCCCAGATTTCGTATTCCGGTTGGAACGGTTGGCCTCCGATGTCGTTTCAGATGGAGGTTTTCGTATCGCGGATACGGCCCTGGCGTCTCGTTTGTCTTTTTTCCTGTGGGGAACACCTCCGGATGAGGAACTACGCGCGTTGGCGTCGTCAGGGGCTCTTTCGGAGCCGGATGTGCTCGAGAGGCAGACGCGCCGCCTGCTCGCCGATCCCCGTTCAGAATCCTTGTCCACACGCTTCGCTGCGCTCTGGCTTCGGCTTCAGGACATGGATCAGGTCCAACCGGACGCGTTTTGGTTCCCGAACTTTGACCGGCAACTCGCGGATGCGATGCGCCGTGAGACAGAGCTTCTATTTGGCTCACTTGTGCGTGAGGATCGAAGCTTTTTCGAACTGTTTACCGCGGACTATACCTTTGTGAATGAACGTCTCGCTCGGCACTACGGTATCCCAAACGTCGCTGGCGCGGAGTTCCGGCGTGTGTCGATGCCTGATGAGCGGCGTCGAGGATTATTGGGTCACGGTTCGGTGCTGATGTTGACGTCTCTGGCCAACCGAACCTCTCCCGTGCTTCGAGGGAAGTGGCTGCTTGAGGTGATTCTTGGCACTCCGCCGCCCCCGCCGCCACCTGCAATTCCAGATCTTGATGAAACGGCAGCCGTGTTGGATGGTCGGTCCCTGACGACTCGTGAGCGGATGGAGCTTCATCGTACGAATCCGACATGTAACGCGTGTCACCGCTTTATGGATCCGCTGGGGTTGGCGTTGGACAACTTCGACGTGATCGGGAAGTGGCGTATCCGTGAAAATGGTGTGCCGCTGGATACTCGTGGCGAGATGTGGGACGGGACATTGGTTGAGAGCCCGCAGGAATTGAGGGCGGCGTTGCTGAAGCTGCCCATTCCGCTGGTGAGGACCTTTACCGAAAATTTGATGGCCTACGCGTTGGGGCGGCGGATCGAGCACACTGACATGCCGACGGTGCGCGCGATCGGTCGGTCGGCTGAAGAAGCTGGTTTCTCTATGTCGTCTTTCGTCTTGGGCGTTGTCCGGAGTCCGGCGTTCCAGTTGCTTGGGGGGGACCCGAGCGGCGTTGTTGACAACGTGCAGTAACTGCGGTCCGATGCACTGCTAGGAGATTGAGTCATGTTTATCACAGGAAAGAGCATTCCTCGACGCACCTTTCTCCGGGATATCGGAACGGCCTCGCTGGCTTTGCCGTTTCTCGACGCGATGCGTCCCGCTGGCCGGGTGTCTGCGGCCATGGCCGCCGCTTTGGATCCGACCCGGTTGGTGTGCATCGAAATGGTCCACGGTGCTGCCGGGTCGAATGCGTGGGGTGCGACCCAACATCTGTGGAGTCCCGCGGAGACAGGCCGAAACTTCGATTTGAGTGCGGGCGCGTTGAGTTCATTGGAGCCCTATCGGGATTATCTGACGATCGTCAGCAATACCGATGTTGGCATGGCCGAGGCCTTCTCGCCGCCGGAGATCGGGGGAGACCATTTCCGGACCAGCTCGGTCTTTCTGACGCATTCTCATCCCAAGCAGACCCAGGGATCGGACGTGCTGGCTGGGACGTCACTCGACCAGGCTCATGCACAGCGGTTCGGTCAAGATACGCCGATACCGTCGATGCAGTTGTGCATCGAGAATGTTGACCAGGCCGGGGGGTGCGCCTACGGGTATACGTGCGTCTACACCGACTCCATCAGCTGGGCGTCTCCTTCTCAACCGCTACCGGTCACGCGGTCTCCTCGCGTTGCCTTTGAGCAGCTTTTCGGAGTCGGGGGAACGGCCGAAGAGCGGGCTGCCCGTCGTCGAACCGATGCGAGTATTCTCGACTGGATGACCGCACGGGTCGCGCAACTGAAGCGAGAGCTTGGTCCCACGGATCGCGTGCGGATGGAGCGGTATCTGGACAATATCCGTGAAATCGAACGGCGCATCCAGCGGGTGGAAGAGCGGAATCTGAGCGGTGAACCGCGGGAGCTACCGGCAGCGCCGGCCGGCGTGCCGGATTCGTTTGACGAGCACGCAAAATTGATGTTCGACGTGCAGGCGTTGGCGTTCGAGAGTGATGTCACACGAGTGTTCTCGTTCAAGATGGGCCGCGACGCGTCCGGTCGTGTGTTCCCGCTGAGTGGAACAGATAAACCGTTCCACTCCGCGTCTCACCATGGTGGCAACGAGGACGCCATCGTAGAGTTCAGCAAGATTAATCGCTACCACGTAAGCCTGCTGCCCTACTTCCTAGACAAGCTCAAGAATACGATGGAAGGGGATACGAATTTACTCGATAAGAGCGCCATCCTCTACGGCTCTGGCATGGGAGATCCCAACCTGCACAACCACAAGCGATGCCCGCTGCTGGTGTTGGGACATGCCAACGGGAAGCTACCGGGAGGGGTACATATCGACGCTGCCGATGGGACTCCGATGGCCAACGCGATGTTGAGCTTATTGCACGCACTTGGACATGATGACAAGCCAACCTTTGGCGATAGTTCCGGTGCGCTCTCGTTGAGTATCTAGGTATAAGGGAGGGACGGATCTCGTGCGGGGTGGGACGTCAAATCCTGCACCGTCCCTCTCTGGCACGCAGTGTTGTTCTGTAGCCGCCACGGGCGGGCTACAACCGTCATAGATGTTTCGTTTCGGGTCAGATTGCCCAAGGAGCTGGTCATGCACACCGGACCACGGTTGGCTTTCGTCTTTCTGTTCTTGCTCGTGCCCGGTCTGTTGTCGATACAGGCAGCACCCGCCGATTCATTGGTGGCCGATGCGTCGATGCGGGGAGACATCGACCAGGTAGAGGCGTTATTGGCAAGGGGAGCCGACGTACAGACGGCTAGGGCCGATGGGATGACGGCTCTGCACTGGGCCGCCAGGCGCAGTGATGGGGACCTGGCCGAAATGCTGATATACGCCGGAGCCAACCTTGATGCACTGACCCGCCTCGGCCAGCACACACCGCTTCATGTGGCGAGCAGAAGTGGGAACGATACGGTCGTGCGTGCGCTGCTGGATGCTGGCGCCGATCCACGGGCGTTGACCGATAGCGGAACGACGGCTTTGCATCTTGCGGCTCAGGCAGGGAATGCTGAAGCCGTGGTGGCGCTGATCGAGGCCGGGGCCGAGATTGATGCTCAGGAATCGAACTGGGGCCAGACGCCATTGATGTTTGCGGCGGCAGCGAATCGCCTGGGGCCGGTCACGGTATTGATGGAGCGCGGTGCAGCACTGGATCTCGCCACACGGGTCGCGGATCTCCCCGCTCTTGATGCAGTGGACCGGGCGGCCGGGCGCCGGCGCCAGGATGTGCTGAATGGTTACCGGGAGGCAGCGCCGGCGGCGGCCCAGCAGGGATGGCAACCCACCGGAAGTCAGGTGCAGGCAGCCATTCGCGCGGCACGAGAGGTACAAGCATTTCCGGAATTGGCCGAGCGGAAAAACCCTGATGGCGAGATGGTCTACCGCGGAACACCTAGGGCCTATACCGAACGGGTGGGAAAGCAGGGTGGACTGACCGCGTTGCTGCATGCCTCCCGCCAAGGACATGTCGATGTGGCCATGGCGTTGCTGTACGCCGGTGCCGATATTAATCAGGTCAGCGGGGATCATACGAGCCCGCTGCAAGTCGCCACAATGAATGGGCATTTCGATCTTGCACTGCGGTTGATCGAGCGTGGGGCCGATCCCAATATTGCGACCGCAGCCGGGGCGCCCCCACTCTTTGCCGCGCTCAATCTACAATGGGCACCCCGCGCACGGTATCCGCAGCCAAGAGCGCACGACCAGCAACAGACCACCTACCTGGATGTTATGAAGGCGTTGCTGCAGGCAGGTGCCGAGCCGAACGTACGCTTGGAGAAGCACCTCTGGTACATGTCCTATAACCACTGTTGCTCGGAGAGCGTGGACGGGGCGTCTCCGTTCTGGCGTGCTGCCTATGCGACCGACGTCGAGGCAATGCAACTCCTGATGTCGTATGGGGCCGATCCGGATGTTCCGACCCGGGCGCCCGAGCCTCGACGGCGGAGTGGAGAGGAAGACACGGAGCCCGATCCCTCCGGCTTGCCTCCGGTTGAGCCAGGTGGGTCAGGGGTGTGGCCACTCCATGCGGCATCTGGGGTTGGTTACGGTGAGGGCTTCGAATCGAACGCGCATCGCCACGTGCCAGGCGGATGGCTGCCGTCGGTCAAGTATCTTGTGGAAGAGGTCGGCGTCGACGTGAACGCACGAGACCATGAAGGCTACAATGCCGTCCACCACGCGGCCGCGCGAGGCGACACCGAACTGGTGAAATATCTTGTCGAACAGGGTGTTGACGTCCTGGCGGTCAGTCGCCGCGGCCAGACGACCGCAGATATGGCGAATGGTCCCTACCAACGGACGTTACCGTTCCCAGAGACTTTGAATTACCTGGAGAGCCTCGGCGCGGTCAATAACGATAATTGCGTCTCCTGCTGATGGCCGAGGGCTCAATTGCCGCAGCACGGGCACCCCGCACCTCCGGGTGAAAAGCTCGTGCTCGGTGGTGGGGTGCCACGCTGTGTGCTTCGAGCCGCGCGTTGAGAGGGCACCCCTACTGCTCCCGCCGCGGCAGGTATAGCCGGGTTCCCGGAACGGTCAGCCGCGCCGCGCGATTCGGCTGCCCGATATCCTGTATAAATCTGGTAGTGCTGTTCCCCGATGGAGCCGTCGATCCGGATCGTACCTGGTCCCGTGATCGCGAAGCGACTGAAGGGTTCCCCGTCTCGTAACACGAATACGTCGTTTGTATTGGGAAGATTGGTCACCTGCCAGCTCGTGTCGAGTCCCCGCCTATCTGGGGCGGCTGCATAGGTACCGACGTGGAGTGTTCCACTCTCTCTGTCGTTCCACGCCTGATAGATTCCAAGCGACGGATAGTCCACTCCTTCGACGGTCGGGGCGTCGAACTTGTCGAGATGAGGGGCGTCGAACGCCCGTTGCCAGGCGTTACCGGTGCCGACCTCAGACACCATCATGCTCGCACTGCGTTGTCCTCGCGGATAGGCTTCGTTCAGGCCAAACCACCATCCGAATTTCTCGTCTGCTGGTCCGAAGAAGCGTGGGTCGAGATCACGTTCCGCAGCGGCACGAAGCCGCGTGACCGACGTGTGATCCCCTAGTTCGCGAGCCATGACGAGCCCAGTGGCTGATGCCCGAATATTGACCTGCGGGTTGTTCCAGCCCAAAGCGTTGGCCGCTGCTTCGTAGAGTTGCGTGGCGAGTTCGCGGTCCTGGGGGAGTAAGAGGAACGCCGTGCCGACGCCGGCACCGGGACCGCCGTTCGCCTTGTGATTGACAATCGGGTCGTAGTAGCTCGTGACCCACTCGAGGTTTCCGTTGCTTCCAATTCCTATGTAGTTCTCTCGCGCATATTCCAGCCAGCCGTTCACCGGTTGGTGGGTCGTTCGTCCGTACAGCTTGTCGTAGAGGTAGAGGCCGAGTCCTGCCGAGGCGTTGCACGGAAACCAAATCTTCGTATTTTCGCAATGCGGGCCTTCAGGATGGTCGCGGTACTGCTGCTCCAACAGTGCGGCGATACGGTGCTGATCCCACTGAAATGTTTCGTCCCCGTAGCCCGTAACGTTAAATGGACGCTCGTAGGTGTCATCGTTCGAGATGTACTTGTAGATGCCCAGCACGAGATTGAACCAGCCACGGAAGAAGAGATTTCCGTCGGATCCGATGGGGTCAGGTGACAGTCCCCAGGGTTCGACCCCATTAGCCGTCCAGCCGATGCGATTGTAGCGACCGCGCAGTCGCTCGGGGATCGCTTGCATGACCCGGTCCGGGTAGTTTGCGCGTCGTGGGTCGTCTCCGATTTGGGTGAGCCAGTCAACCGCACCCCAATAGGTGGGATACCGTTGAGCGAGTCCAGCCCCGATGCGTGTGTATACCTCCCTCCACGCGGGGGTCTGGTCGGCCATGAGCAACAGGGCATACGAGGAGTTGTGGAGATCAAATCGAGGATAACTGGTGACGACCGGGTTGGAATAGCGGTCCCACCAGGGGTGTGGGATCCCGTCGGCACTCCAGTCGTCGTCGGTCGTCGTCTTTTCCCACAGAAAGCGCAGCCAGCCGCACGTCCGTCGGTTCAATGTGGGGTGCAGCGACGGAGGCGAGTCGCTGAGGCCTAGCGGTAACTGAGGTGCGGTTTCCGTGGCGGCAGTCGCTTCGGCCGCTGCAGACGCCGAGAGTGTGGCGGCGCCTGCGGCACCGAGTTGCTTGACGAATGTTCGACGAGGCAGTGTCGTATGGTTGGGCATGGTGGTCTCGCAATCCGGTGGCGCCAAGCGCGCCGTTCTGGGCATGATCGTCGAGTTAGCAAGGGAGCGCAACTAGGCGCGGCGCCTGCGCAGGGACAGGGACGCCTCTTGGGGCGCTGGCGTGGCCGTTTCGCGGGCCGGGGACGATACCTGGATCACCTCGTCAGGACTTCGTATGATTGCAGCGTAACCGCTTCAAGCCGTGTGTGTCTCGGGATTGGGCAGGGCGAAATTGCCACGTCCAACCGGGTAACGTTCGCGCGAGTCGGTGGACGGCAGTCACGCGACCAAAACAGGAACGGAGACGGAGATGGGAGACCGGAGCTGGAGTGGAGGGAGATTCGTTCTTGGGTATGTCGCCTTCTGGTGTGCCGTGGGGGTCGTCACTCCGGCACTGATCCTGGCGCAACCGACCCCGCCCCGGGGAGAATGGCATGCTTTCGGCGCTGATGGCGCGAACACAAAATATTCCCCATTAGACGATATTGATGTCACCAATTTCACTGATTTGGAGGTGGCGTGGCGTTGGACGTCGATCTCGAACGACGTTGTTCGTGAGCGACAGACCATTCGTCCAGGTCAGTTCAAGGCCACACCACTCATGGCGGGAGGGTTGGTATATGTGAGCACGCCATTGAGCCAAGTCGCGGCGCTCGACGCCGGCACGGGCGAATTGGTGTGGTCCTACGATCCGCACACGTATGACCGTCTCGATCGGCCAGCGAACATTGGATGGCAGCACCGTGGGGTGTCGTACTGGAAAGATACAGAGCGTGACGATGCACGCATCTTCATTGCCACGCACGATTTACTCCTTGTGGCTCTGAATGCACAGACCGGGGCGCTCTATCCTGACTTTGGTGAAAACGGGCTCGTCGATCTTGGTGTGAGCCTTGGCCGTGCATTCGACCGCACCCGTTTGACGCACTCGACCCCCGTGGCGATCGTGCGGGATACAGTGGTTGTCGGGAGTACGTTGACTGACCAGACCCGGACGCGCGAGGCGCCACCTGGGCACGTGCGAGGTTTCGATGCGCGAACCGGGAGGATGAAATGGATTTTTCACACGATCCCGCAGGGGGATGAATTCGGTGCGGACTCCTGGCAGAACGAGTCGTGGCGATATAGCGGGCACACGAATGTATGGGCCACGATGGCAGCTGACGAGGAGCTCGGGTATGTCTACTTGCCGGTGAGCACTCCAACCAACGACTGGTACGGCGGAATGCGACCGGGAGACAATCTCTTTGCGGAAAGCCTTGTGTGTGTGGATGTCGAAACAGGTCAACGGGTCTGGCATTTTCAGGCAGTGCATCACGGATTGTGGGATTACGACTTTCCGACGGCCGGGAATTTGCTGGACATCACCGTGGATGGGCGAGAGATCAAGGCGATAGCCCAAACCAGTAAGCAGGCGTTCACGTACGTGTTTGACCGTGTCACCGGAGAGCCGGTCTGGCCCATCGAAGAACGTCCCGTTCCCGCTGGGAATGTTCCAGGAGAGTGGTATTCGCCGACGCAGCCATTTCCGACCAAGCCACTCCCGTTTGATCTGCAGGGGATCACGGTGGACGACCTCATTGATTTCACGCCAGCACTGAGAGCGGAAGCACTGGAGATCGCCCGGCGTGGTCAGCTTGGACCGATGTTCATGCCCCCTCAGGTACGGGGGGAGGGTAAGCCCATTATCCAATCGCCCGGTCCTGGCGGAGGGGTCAATTGGCCAGGGGCGGCAGCAGATCCGGAGACGAATCGACTTTTCGTACCGTCGCAGACGCGGCTGCGGGCCGTGGAACTCGTAGAGTACGCCCCGCCAGCGACTGTTGGTTACTTTACCGATCCGTGGGCGGTGCCCGTACCGGGGCCCCGGGGGTTGCCTCTGGTGAAGCCACCCTATAAACGGGTGACAGCTATTGATCTTGATTCAGGGGACCATGCTTGGATGACGCCGCATGGCGATGGCCCTCGAAATCATCCGGCGCTACGGGCCTTGAATCTACCGGCACTTGGCGGGCATGCCGGCACACATGGGGGAGGTCCACTGGTGACGAAGACGCTCCTGATCGTGAATTCTGGTGGTCGCTACTTTGCTGACGAGGGGGCGGCGGCGAGTACGCTTGCGGCCTATCACAAGAGCAATGGTGAATATCTTGGTTCTATTTCCCTGCCGGCCGTCCCGTCGGGAAACCCCATGACCTACGCGCATGAGGGAAAGCAATACCTCGTTGTCGCAGTCGGCGGTGGTGCTGCGGTTACGCCGGAGTTGATTGCGTTCGCGCTGCCAGATTGACGGTGGTGTTTCTTGTGTTCGACTAACGGGAAAGAGATCAGGGTGGAAAGATTACAAATGAGGAATATCTGGATATTGGCGGCCTTCGTCGTAGCGATCCCTGCTCTGAGTCTGGCCCAGTCGGATGCAGAACTCGTCAACGATCCTCGCACTTTGGATGATGTGCTCACCCATAGCATGGGGTACGACAGGACGAGCTATAGCCCGCTCGATGAGATCAACCTTTCCACCGTGCGGCGGCTCGTGCCCCTGTGGAACACAAGTCTCATGAATGATGCCGGTGAGCTTGCGGCACCGGTTGTCCATAGCGGTGTGATGTATGTGATCAACGGGCGGTGGACGTTTGCGATCGATGTTGCCACGGGGCGCCAGATTTGGAGGACGCCCGTGGAACTCGAGCCAGGCACCCGTCGGTCTCCGTTCAATCGCGGTGCGCCGACGATCTACGAGGGCAAGCTCTTTCGGGTCACACTGGACAATCATCTCGTCGCTCTGGATATGGAGACGGGGGATGAATTGTGGAAGCAGAATTTTGCAGATCCGGCTGAGGGGTATTACGCGACCGGCGCGCCGATTGTTGCGAATGGTGTGCTGATTTCGGGAATGTCCGGTGGCGAGTCCACCACGCGCGGGTTTCTTGACGGTTGGGACCCGGACACAGGAACAAAGCTCTGGCGTCGCTATACGATCCCTGGACCGGGTGAGCCGGGTTTCGATACGTGGCCCCAGGACACCAATGCGTGGCGCTTCGGTGGTGCTCCGACGTGGCGGACTGGTTCCTACGATCCGGAACTCGATTTCGTCTACTGGGGGACTGGTAACGCCGAGCCGTACGATCCGGAGCCACGCGGTGGACTGGATAGCCTGTTCACGTCGAGCGTGCTGGCGATTCGGCCAAAGACCGGGGAGATCGCCTGCTTTTACCAATACACACCTAATGACGTATATGACGTAGATGGAACTGATGAGCATGTGTTGGTGGACCTTGAGATAGGTGGAGAGATCCGACAGGCGATGTTGCAGGCGAATAAGAACGGATTTCTGTACGTACTCGACCGGACCGATTGTTCTCTGATTGCTGCTCATCCGTATGTCTACGTCAACTGGGCGACGCATATCGATCTCGATACCGGTCGTCCGGTACTTACTGATATCTATGAGAGCTTCTTGGCAGGAGAAGAAGTGCAGATTTGGCCATCACGTGGTACCAATGCGGTGCCGATTGCCTTTGATCCAACAACGGGGCTGGTTTTCGTCAACGGCTGGCATGTGCCGCGGATTCAGCAACTCGCGCGAGACCGGGAGGTTGTTATTGGTGGCAACTCTACTGGAGTGAATAATCGATTTCCGGGCGTGCAGCCTGATGACCTGCTGGGCCACTTTCTGGCGATGAATCCGTTGACAGGCGAGAAGGTGTGGGAGGTGCCGCTGACAGGTTATCCGAGTGCCTCCGGAATGTTGGCCACCGGTGGTGGACTCGTCTTTACCGGGAAGTTGACCGGCGAATTTATGGCACTCGATGCGGAGACCGGCGAGACCGCGTGGCAGTTCCAGACTGGTTCCAGTATTAATGCCACCGCCATCACGTACGCTCATGAGGGGCGCCAATATGTGAGTGTAGCTTCTGGACTCGGTGGTTTTCTCGCAAACCGCTACGCGGCCGGGACGGTGCCGACCGGTGGTTCTGTGTGGACGTTCGCTCTCATGCCTGCGGATTGAGTGAGGCGGACCGATCACGTGGGGTGCGACTGTTTGTCCGTGATTGCGACTCGCGTAGCTGGACTTGGACGCACACGGTACACGGACAGGGATGTAAGGCGATGCTTGCATCTATTGAGCGGTGAGGTGGAGACGGCGTTAGTCAAGTTCGCCGTATCAGGATTCCTAGTCAGGAGGTTAAAGCATGACTGCACATCTTCGTCTATGGAGAGCAACGTTGTACGCCACGACACTGGTCGCTGCGGTTGCGACTACGGGCTGGGCGCAGGCCGGCGCGCAGAATGGGGAATGGCGGCACTATGGTGGCGACGAAGCGAATACGCGCTACTCGGGCCTCGATCAAATTGACGCCGAGAATTTTTCTGAACTTGAGCTCGTGTGGCGCTTGAAGACCGATAATTTCGGTCCACAGCCAGAGTACAACTTCCAGGCCACCCCGTTGATGGTGAATGGGGTTATTTACACGACGGTGGGCACCCGCCGGTCGGTGGTCGCAGCCGATGCCGCGACAGGGGAATATCTCTGGATGCATCGGCTCGATGAAGGGGAACGGGCAGCAGCCTCACCGCGTCGTCTTTCGGGTCGAGGCCTGGCCTATAGAGATGACGGCGCCGATGGGCAGGTCCTCTATGTCACTCCGGGGTATCGACTCATTGCGTTGAACGCCTCGACTGGGCAACGGATCTCCTCTTTTGGCACTGATGGCATCGTTGATCTCATGCAGAATATGGATCAAGAGATCGACCCCATCGCTGGAACGATCGGTTTACACGCCACGCCGCTCGTAGCTGGAGACACGATTATCATCGGGGCGGCACACGTCCCAGGTAGTGCACCGGAGTCGATGCGGAACACCAAGGGGTATGTGCGTGGCTTCAATGCCGATACCGGTGAGCGCCGCTGGATCTTCCATACGATTCCAGGAGCAGACGAGTTCGGAAACGATAGCTGGCTCAACGATTCCTGGCGATATACCGGAAATACTGGCGTGTGGGGCCAGATCAGCGTCGACCTGGAGCTCGGGGTTGTCTACTTACCGACCGAAATGCCTACCAACGACTATTACGGTGGCCACCGGCATGGAGATAATCTGTTTTCGGACAGCATTGTGGCCGTCGATCTCGAGACCGGCGATCGCTTGTGGCATTACCAGGCTATTCAGCACGATGTGTGGGATTGGGATTTCCCCTGTGCGCCGGTACTGCTCGATGTGGAGATCGAAGGGCGCCCGGGCATTACGAAAGTCATTGCGCAGCCAAGCAAGCAGGCGTGGCTCTACGTGCTCGATCGGGAGACGGGCGAGCCGATCTGGCCGATCGAGGAGCGCGAGATGGAAGCCTCGGATGTGCCTGGAGAGCTGCTCTCGCTGACTCAGCCGTTTCCGACTCGTCCGCCCGCCTATGACCGCCAGGGGGTCAGCGAGGACGATTTGATCGATTTCACGCCAGAGCTACGGGCGGAGGCATTGGAACGTGCCTCACACTTTCGTATGGGGCCGATTTTTACACCTCCGGTCGTGGCAGATCCAGACGGATCCTATGGCACGTTGATGCTCCCGTCAGCGGGTGGTGGTACGAATTGGCCCGGGGGGTCGGCGGATCCTGAAACAGGAATTTTTTACCAGTATTCGTTTACCAGTGTCACGTCGCTCGGACTGGTAAATGACCCGGAGCGCTCAGATATGGACTTCATCCGTGGGAATCCGGCGGGCGTGCCGGCTCGAGATCGGTCGCTTACCATTCGTGGACTTCCACTCATCAAACCACCATGGGGACGGATCACGGCTCTTGACCTCAAGACGGGCGATATGCTGTGGCAGGTTGCGCATGGCGAAACGCCGGACAACGTGCGGGAACATCCAGAACTCCAGGGGGTGGAGATTCCTCGCACGGGCCGTGTCGGTCGCGTCGGAACGCTGATCACGAAGACTCTGGTGATCGCCGGCGAACCCGGGACCTTTACGACGCCATCAGGGGAGCGTGGTGCCATGCTTCGAGCCTATGACAAGGCGACGGGCGAGGAGGTTGGGGAGGTCTTCATGCCCGCGGGGGTGACGGGATCTCCCATGACCTACATGCATGAAGGGGCTCAGTACATTGTGACGGCAGTTGGAGGTGGCGGTCACGCTGGCGAGCTACTGGCGTTTCGGCTCCTGGATTAACGGGGGTATGAGAGAGCCCGGTGCACAGGATTACAGTGTTGCACCGGGCTCTCGCCGGTTCAGATCAGTGGAGGGAGCGTCGCGGCGCTATTCAGGCGACGCGACCGTGTCGACGCCGGGGCGTGCCAGTTCGTATGGTGCACCAGTTCCAGAGGAGCCCAGAAAAAGCTTGGTGCCGTCGGCAAAGGTAATATCCCGACCGTTAGCCCGGTTTGTTCCGTCTTTTGCCTGATATCCGTCGACGAGTACGTCGGCACCTGGCAGGAGCGACCGTCTGGTAAAGCCGCGTCGAAACAACACGTTCGGCGTGCCCGCCTCGAAGGCCCACGGTTCCACCGCACCGTCGTCTGTCGTCACGTCCATGTGGATCCATACGTGCGGGTTGATCCACTCAACCTTGGTCACGGTACCGCTGAATTCCACTGGTCTCTCAGCATCGAACTCCGCAGCAAACGCATGGTGCGCTTGAACTGGCTCGACGACGCTAGCCAGGCACATCCCCACGCCGGCGATCACACTCCAGGCCGTAATAATCTGTCTCACTTTCATGGGTATACCCTCCCTATGCGTTCCACTGGACTACGGCTACGCCGTAGCACATCGACCTTCAATCGGTTCAGTTCTGCCCGTGCGAATGGCGCTTAGCGGCGATACCAGTTGTGAAGTTCATCGCCAGGGGGAACCTTACGCGTGATCTCCACGATCATTGTCTCACCTTCCCACCGTTGGACGAGTTGTTCGCGACGCAGGTGCCCATACATGAACTCTTCGGCGAACTCGATGCAGGGGTAGTCCAGCACCGTGGCATTGGCCTCGAGGCGCCGGTAGATCGGCATCGCGAGTGTCCAAGGTTCCGTGAATGTTTGTGGATCGGTGACCGTGGCTTCATACCAAATCGCATCCGGCGACATCTGCGTGAAACGCTCGGTGAGACGCAAGCCTTCGCTGTGGAAGTTTCCGGCCCGGTCGAACCAGTTCTTCCCGTTGAACTCAGAGACCTCCACCACGAGCGTGTCTCCCTCCCATCGGCCGAGTGAATGTCCCATGTAGGTGTAGTCGGGGGGAAGGTCGACCTCATCCAGATGGATGACCCTTGCGGCGTTTGAGAACCCAAAGGTCATATGAATCTTGTTCGTGCCTTGCACGATCTGGAAGGGATAGGGCATGTACATCGCGCGCGGAATACCGGGCAAGTAGCATTTGAGTTCGGGATCGCGATCGATCCAGTGCTCTCCGTTCTCTTCCTTGAGTTGCAGAGCTTCTGGCGTGTAAGGGATGCGGCCGTCACCTTGTACGACGCCCAAAGAACCCGGTACTCCGGCCGCAGCACCCAGGGCTACGACCGGTGCGGCCGGGACCCTGGCATACTCGTAGTCGTAGACGCCCTCTTGCATCACCATGCCAGAGCGAGCAGCATGGGCCTCGAGGTCCCAATGCGCCTCGTTGTTGGTTTGCCAGACCCCGTTAAAGTTTGGCCGGCCATCGGGAGTTCGCGACGGACGGGCATCTTGCGCGGCCGGTTGACTGGCCGTACTCGTGACGCCCACTGAGATGATCGCACCTCCGAGAGCGGCCACCAGTGCCGTGATTAGTGTTGAGCCTCTGAACCGCTGTGGCATGTCTATTCCTCGTCTAGTCCTGAAGACCGGTCACGCAGGTGGCCGTGTCCAGCGAGAAGGGGTCTGGGCCGCGTCCTTCATCAAATGCTTGTTCGTCCATACGCGAGCCAATGAGCAGCGCTGGGAGGCCATAGTTGCCCTCATGGCAGCGCGGTTCGTAATAGATACGGTTTTGCTGGCCGTTCTGGCGTCTCAGTTCCTGGCGAACGGTCCAAGGGGCGGTCCACACCGTCGGGTCGTCGACGGTGATTTCGTAGCTGAGTGTGTCTTCGTCGAGCGGGGAATATCGCTCTACGAGTCGACGGTGCTCGCCCGATTCGCGATACCGGAACTTGGGGGAAAAATTTGTGGTCTCGATGACCAGCGTGTTTCCTTCCCAATGCCCACGTGAATCTCCATGGCGTAGCTGAACCACGGCGGGAGGGTGGTCTCCGCCGAGATTGACAATCCGTTGATAGCCCTGTCCCTGTCCCGTGTCATAGCCGATGGCGATGGAATCCTGACCCTGAACGATCCGACGGAAACCGTTGAAGTCTGGAGTTCGCCCAGACATGCACCGGTCACCGAGACTTTGGTCCTCTGGACCGTCGTGCCGGTTCATGCGCCCCGTGTTGTAGAACGGAGTCACATCGAAACGGCGAGGCGATGGCGGGCCATACTCGCC
>CAZPZZ010000051.1:0-13130 GCA_964591245.1 uncultured Vicinamibacteraceae bacterium
CGCGTCGTGTGCTAGTGTCCTTTCGTTCTCTGCGTGTGCGGAGACCCGAGTTCGCGGTCTCGGTGCTGAGCCGGGTGTTTGCCGTGTGGAACGGACACGACGGTTCCACTCCATCCTGCCACAGGTAGGGTGTGGCTCGCTCGATTCTGTTCGATTTGGCTTCGAATCGGCACGCAAGTAAGGTGCGCATCAACGTCTTGATGCGTCACCGGCGGGCGACGGTGCTATTCGTTGGTCCCTGACACTGTATGCTTCCCTGTCGCTTTGTGCCGGTGTGGTGCGTTGACGACTGGTAAATGGGACCCGATTCTTGGAGGTTTGCAAGGGCCTCAGTTCATCGGGTGCCGGTTCTTTCTCGGGGATGCAGTGTGACGACTGATTCTTCACAGCGCGGCGTCTACTGGCGCATTTGGTCCCTCGCATGGCCGACATTGCTCTACAGCGCCCTGGAACTAAGTCTCGGGGTGGCGGATCTTCTGATGGTGCGGGGGCTTGGACCGGAGGCCACGGCAGCTATCGGTCTCACGCGGCAAGTCACGTTTCTCCTCGAAGCGTCGGCGCTGGCGATCGCTACCGGCGTTATCACGCTTGTGAGCCAGGGGATCGGTGCTCAGAATCGGGAGCAGGTAGATGGGGTTGTCCATCAGAGTGTTCGCCTGGTACTCCTGGTGGGCCTGCCGGTTACGGTCATCGGTTATTTTGCCAGCCGCCCGCTTCTCATCGTGATGCAGGCTACTCCCGAGACCCTTCAGCATGGTGTTCCGTACCTCCATGTCTATTTCCTCGGTACCGTCTTTCTGTGGGGAAATGTCATTTCGGCTGCGGTGTTTCGAGGGGCCGGTGATGCGCTGACTCCACTGAAGCTCGCGACGGTCATTAGCATCCTGAACATTGCACTGAACTACCTGTGCATTTTCGGCGCTGGACCCATTCCTGCGCTAGGTGTCGCCGGTGCGGCGGTGGGAAGCGTGGCCGCCCGGGCGGTGGGCAGTGTGGTCTATTTGGCCTTGCTTCTGAATGGCGTTCAGCAGGTGCGTCTGTTGCTTCGCCCCTGGTGGGGGCTGGATTGGCAGTTGGTCCGTCGGATCCTACGCATCGGGACGTTTCCGGCGCTGGCTGGCGTGGCCAGAAACGGAGCTCGCGTCGTCTATCTCGGAATCTAGGGGGGGGGAGCGTTGGGGCTGTCCCTGCAGGCCGCGGTCGGGGTCGGGTTGCAGGTGCGTCTGGTGAGTGTCCTGCCGGCGCTGGCGTTTCAGGTTGCGATGGCGACATTGGTTGGGCAAGCTGTGGGGCAGGGAGAGTTCGAGCGTGCTGAAGAGGTAGGCCGACGAGGGGTGCAATTTCTATCGATGGTGATGGTGGGAGTGGTGGCAATCACGTTCTTGTTCGCGCAACCTCTGGCCACGCTGTTTATTGCGGATCCTGACGTCGCGACACTTGGGGCCACGGTGTTGCGCTGGTTTGCGGTTGGGCAGTTCTTCAGTTCCGTCAGTATCGGCACCCAGGGGGCCTTAACCGGGGCTGGCGATACCAAACCGATTCTTCGCTATACCCTGTGGACCCAGTGGGGGCTTTTGCTCTCGTTGTCGTTCGTGTTGCTCGTCTTTGTCGGGTGGGAGCCGGAGGGGCCGTTGCTGGCCTGGGTTGTGGCGCCGTTGGTGCAGCTGGTGTTGATGCAGCAGCTATTTCGTTCCGGTCGATGGAAGCGACTCAAGGTTTAGTTGTGGGAGTCAGAAATACGAATGTCATTTTTGTTGCGCCCTTGTAACACCAATGGTATAGTTCCGAACAATTCACTTCGTACACTGTTAACAGTAAGGAGCTGACATGACCTGGACGAAACCAGAGGCAAAGCCGATTGTTCTCGCAATGGAAGTTTCGCTCTACGTTACCGCTAACTAGTTAGTGGTAAGGGCGCCGCGAGGCGTCTGTGTAACGGAGCGACGGACGGGCGCATAGCGCATCGCGTTTGCTTCTGTTCCGTTTTTGTATGTGTGCGTGTAGAGTTTTAGGACTCTGCACGCACACTGCATTTTTAACACCTTAAAAATCAAATCAGGCCGAAGAGAAGCGCCCAGGTAAATCCCGGGGTGGTCGCTTCTGCACGTACGCTCACACGACGTTGTGGTAGGGCGGCTTGTGTTCCACGTAGGCCATCCACATACAGTCGAGCATTGTCCACAGCACGTCGAGCTTGAACTGAAGCACTCCGAGCATCATTTCCTGCTGCTCTCGGGTCGTGTAATGGTCCAGGGTGATCGTCAGGCCATGGACGACATCGCGGCGTGCTTCGCTCAGTCGCCTGCGGAAATAGTTGTAGCCTTGCTCTTCGATCCAGGGGTAGTGTTCGGGCCAGTTCTCGAGCCGTGCGCGATGGATGTTGGGCGCAAAGAGCTCTGTCAGCGACGAACTGGCGGCAATCTCCCATGGCTGGTGTCTGGCGAAATTTACATAGGCATCGATGGCGAATTTGACGCCTGGTAGGAGATGTTTCTGCGACCAAATTTCTTCGCGTGTTAATCCGACAGCTTCGCCTAGCTGCAGCCAGGCTTCAATGCCGCCCTCCTCTTCTTGAGTACCGTCGTGGTCGAGGATGCGCTGAATCCACTGCCGACGGACATCACGGTCCCAACAATTCGACAAGATTGCTGCGTCTTTGACTGGAATCGCGGTCTGGTAGTAGAAGCGATTCGCTACCCAACCCCGGATGGCGGGTTTGTCGAGTTTGCCCGAGTTCATGAGGGTGTGGAACTCATGATGGATGTGGTAATACTTCTCTTTCTCACGCAATTTGCGCTCGAACTCTTCACGGGTCCACGGTGTCGATGTCACGTCGTTCATGGTGAATGCTGCTCGTGTTGACCCATGCGTCATCGGGTGACCGCTTCACAATGACACACGGGGGAAATGACTCCTGAGGGTCTTGTGTATCCCACTCAGAGTGTGAGGTCCATACCGTCGTAGGCGATCTTGATGCCGGCGTCTTTGAGTTGCGCGTGCTCTGGCGAGTCTTCATCCAGAATCGGATTCGTGTTGTTGATGTGGATCAAGAATTTCTGCGGGCAGTCGAGTGGCCGGAGCACGTCGATGATGCCTCCTTCGCCGGATTGATCGAGGTGGCCCATATCTTTCGCTCGCTTGTCGCTGATACCTTCATGGGAGAGTTCATTGTCGGTCCATACCGTACCATCGACCAGAATACAGTCGGCCTCTTCCATGTAGCGCTGGACGTGTGGTTCCATCTCGCCGAGACCGGGGGCGTAGAAGAGATTCTTACCACTCTGGGTATCTTCAATACGGAGTCCGATGTTGTTTCCCGGTACCGTGTTGTGACGGTGGGGTGAGTAGGGTGGTGCCTCGCTTTTGAGAGGGACTGCGGTGATGCGCAGGCTCTCTGCTTTGGGGATCGAGAAGGCGGTTTGGTCTACCGGGACCTCGTGCCAGTTCACGCCCTTGAAATGCGAAAGCACATTGATGAGTGGATAGCCCGTCGTCAGATCTTCGTAGACCGCTTGCGTGCAATAGAGCTCCCAGGGGTGTTGGTGTTCGCGGAGGACGACGAGGCCGGTCGTGTGGTCGATCTGTGCATCGACGACCAGAATTGCACAGATCCCGGTGTCTCGGACCGCACGCCCTGGCTGTAGTGGTGGAAAGGATGCCAGCTGCTCCCTGATATCGGGGGACGCGTTGATCAGAATCCAGTCGACACCGTTACTGCTCACGGTGATCGACGACTGAGTACGCGCCGGTCCCTTGAAGTCGCCGCTGCGCAGGCTCCGGCAGTTACGACAGTTGCAATTCCACTGGGGGAAGCCGCCCCCCGCTCCTGAACCGAGGATATGGACAAGCACGCCGAGACACTAGCATGAACTCCTAGAGAATGTCTTCTCTGCACTCGGTAGCCGCTCGACGTTGTATGATCTGGAGATATGCGGGCCGTGACCCCGCCATCTCTGATGCCGTCGAACCTCATCGTCCGTCCTCGTCTTGCTGTCGGCACGCGTTACCGTTGGGACAAGGTGCGTGAACAACACCAGCTCGTCTTTCCGGAAGGGATGATTGTCCTCAATGGCACGGGAGAAGCCATCGTGAAGTTGTGCGACGGGCGGTCTACCGATGAGCTGATTGCTGCGCTGAAGGAGCGGTATCCAGGCGCGGAGCCTGCTGACGACGTGCACGAGTTCCTGGGACAACTGGCGGATAAAGGACTATTGCGTGACGAAGTCGCTGACTAGACCACTGGCGCTGTTGGCCGAGCTGACCTATAAGTGTCCGCTTCAATGCCCGTACTGCAGCAATCCCCTGGAATTGGGCAATTATCGTCGTGAGCTTGATACGGCGACGTGGTCTCGGGTGTTCGGTGAGGCCGCTGAGTTGGGCGTGGTCCAGCTTCACTTGTCGGGTGGTGAACCCCTTGTGCGGCGAGACATCAACGAACTTGTCCGTGCCGCTAGTGAGGCGGGGCTCTACACGAACATGAGCACGGGTGCGACCGTGGTCGACGAGGAGAAGCTGAAGGGGTTGCGTGAGGCGGGACTCGACCATCTACAGGTGAGCCTGCTTGACACCCTTCCGGAGTCGAATGATCGGCTCGCCGGGACGCCTTCCTTCGATCAGAAACAAAAGGTGGTCCATTGGGCCAAGCGCCTGGGCTTTCCGGTCACGCTGAATGTCGTGCTGCATCGCCAGAACCTGGACCGGATCGAAGAGGTCATCGAGCTGGCGCAAGCCTGGGAGGTGAATCGGCTGGAGCTTGCCCATACGCAATACACCGGTTGGGCCTTTCGTAACCGCGCGGCGCTGATGCCGACACGAGAACAGTTAAATCGTGCTCACGACGCGGTCGAGCGAGCGCGTGCGGCCGGCACCGACGGCCTGGATATCCTTCACGTGTTACCGGACTACTATTTCGAGCGTTTCCCAAAAGCCTGTTTGCAGGGGTGGGGCATGGTGTCGATGACCGTTGCCCCCGATGGTTTCGTGCTGCCCTGTCAGACGGCTCGAGAGATACCTGGTCTTGAATTTCCTCACGTTCGCGACCACTCGCTCGAGGACATTTGGGTGAACGCGTCTGTATTCCAACGTTTCCGCGGGACCGACTGGATGCCGGAACCGTGCCGAAGTTGTGACCAGCGTGAGGTTGATTTCGGTGGCTGTCGCTGTCAGGCGTTTTTGATGACTGGTGATCCGGCTGCGACCGATCCGGTATGCGAACTCTCACCCCATCACCACTTGGTGGATGCCGCGCTGCAAGAAGCCGATCAGGATGCTCCGCCGCTTGAGTACCGGGTCATGCGCTAAATTGAGTGTCGGCTCGTCAAGCAATGGGCGCACAGTCCCACGAACGGCATCGGTTTAAACGCCATCTCTCGTCTTACGCCGTTCGATCACTTTCTCGGTGTTCTCGCCAATGACGATTCGGTCGACATAGATCCCTGGGGTATGAACCAGATGGGGATCGATAGTGCCGGCCGGTACGAGTTCTTCGACCTCCGCCACAGTAATGCGGCCGGCTTCTGCCATCGGGGGATTGAAATTCCGCGCGGTCATCCGGTAAACCAGATTTCCCTCCTCGTCTGCTTTCCAGGCCTTCACGAGGGAAACATCGGCGCGGAGTGCTGTTTCGAGCACGAACCAGCGCTCGTCGAACTGTCTGGTTTCTTTGCCTTCGGTCAAGGGTGTGCCATAACCCGTAGGGGTGAAAAAGGCCGCGATCCCGGCTCCCCCAGCCCGCATCCGCTCGGCCATCGTTCCCTGCGGGTTCAGTTCGACCTCGATAATACCGTCGAGGAATTGTCGCTCGAAGAGCTTGTTTTCCCCGACGTAGCTGGCGATCATCTTGTCGATCTGACGGGTCTCAAGCAGCAGGCCCAATCCGGCGCCGTCCACGCCGGCGTTGTTGCTGATGCACGTTAACTGCTTCACCCCTGAATCACGAAGGGCAAGCACGAGACTTTGCGGCACGCCACAGAGTCCAAACCCGCCAACCATTAGGGTCATACCGTCGCAGAGCAGTCCCTCGAGTGCTGCCGCCGAGCTTGGATAGACCTTTCTCATGCCTGCCCCTCCCTTCGTCCATCAATCAGGCGGGGCGTTACGTGTGGGCCCCGCCGGCGGCGTCGAGTGTCGTGCCGCGTGTCATCCCTTCATGGGGCCGTCTGGCACACCGGCCCCACGACGAACGAAGCGGGCAAGGTTCGACATGTCCTCGTCACCAAATCCTTGGGCTATCAAGGAATCCTCGATAGTCGCAACCATACTGGCAATTTGTACAGGTACCTCGTAGGTGCGCGCCGTCTCCAGTGCGATACCGAGATCTTTACGGTGTAGTCGTGTGCGGAAGCCGAGCGGGTACGTGTCGTTCAACATATTGCCTGAACGATTCTGGAGGATCCACGATCCAGCCACACCGCCGCCGATGGCTTCCACCACCTTTTGGGGATCCGCACCGGCCTTGCCGGCGAGGGTTAGTGCTTCTCCGAGGGCGAGGAAGGTTCCCGCGATGACGACCTGGTTGGCGACCTTGGCAATCTGTCCGGCGCCGACATCGCCAATGTGGGTGATCTTGGCACCGAGTACTTCAAGGATCGGTTTGGCGCGTTCGAAGTCGGTTTCACTACCACCGCACATGATGGCCAGGGTGCCTTTGATTGCGCCCTCTGAGCCTCCCGAGACGGGCGCGTCCACGTAACCGATGCCCTTTTCCTTGAATCGGGCTGCAATGTCGCGGGTGGCAGCCGGTGCGATTGATGAGCAATCGATCACCAGCCCGCCCGATCGGAGCGTCGTGATGGCGCCGGATTCTGGATCGAGTAATACTCGTTCGACGTCAGGTGTGTCGGACACACACGTCAATACGATGTCAACGGTCTTTGCGGCCTCGGCCGGTGTGCCGGCTCGCGTGGCTCCCTCTGCCGCCAGCGGTTCTTCTCGCTCACGTGTCCGATTGTGCACGACCACGGTCTGACCGGCTTTCAAGAGATTTCTCGCCATCGGGGCGCCCATGGTCCCCATTCCAAGCACTGCGATGCTCATTGTGTCCAACTCCTTTGCTGATGCCATACACGGGCCGACGCGTCGCGCGGCCCCCGTGCGTTACGCCGTATCGACGAAGTGCGTACACGTCCACGTTGCTGCTGCGGAGGTGTAGGTGCTGCAATCGTATCGCGCATACCTCAGGGGCGGGCGTGCACGATGCCGCGTCCGGACTGCGGGCGGGTGGTTACCAGCGCCAGCAATTTCTTCCAGTATCGGAAGGAGGGGCGGTACTGGATGTCGACCGAACCGTAGCCGGCGAATTTCAGCATTTCCGTCAAGGCAGTCATGGTTGGGATACCGCACAGATCGTAGGTCTGCTCGTCTGCCCGTTCGTCGCCGGGAAAAAACGGTACGAGCGGATATTTTTCATGGATGAACGGTAGGAGCACGTGTGTTTCGCAGATGAGCAAACGTTCAGTGATACTTGCGATCCGTTCTAGAGCAGCTAATGGATTCCGTAAGTGATAGAACACGCCAAGGAAAAGGACCAGATCGAAGCGACCTATCTCGTTGGCATCCAGGTCGTGAGCATCCAGATGTTGATATTCGACCCGTGAGCCCAGTCGCTCGCGCGCGGCTAGAAACTCGTCCATCCCGTAACGGTCCCAGGCGAACCGATCGATCGCCACCACTCGGCTTGCACCTCGTCGCTCGCACTCGAACGAGAAATACCCGTGCCACGCGCCGATGTCCAGTACGCTCCATCCGGTCAGATCTTCGGGTATCCCGAGGAGCCGTAGCCGTCGATCGAATCGACGCCGGACATGCCATTCCTGAGATAGCGGCGAAGCGCCTGAATTCGGTTGCGCGATGAATTGATGAGGCCGTACTGACACGAGGTTGATGCCCTAGGTAAACAACCGAGGATACCATGTCCGCACCGATACGTAGGGCACCGCGTGCGCGGCACGTGGATAGGCTCCCCGGAGATTGGTTCTCGGTGTCTACAGGCCCGTGATGCTAGGCACCACCATTCTGCGGTGGGGTGTCGCTGTGACGGTTCCTGAATGTTTTGCTGTCACGAGCATTTTCGTCTAGCGCGCGCGGGATGTGGTGTGAGCGAGGCAGGCGCTAGACGTTGTGGAAGTCGTGTGCGTTTGGATGGGCGGTGGCCGGTTCCAACCGTGGGTCGGCGATCGGAAGAACGGGGAATGTCTGCAGAAATGTTGTGTAGGTCCAAACAAAGAGCCCGGCGGTGCCCATGGTCACAAGAAATTCGATCGGACCGAGAGGCACGCTGTCGGCGTGCCAGAGTGACGGTGAGATGAGAATGAATCGCTCCAACCACATTCCCACAAATGCGATGGCCGCGATCGCGGTTAACGCGAGGGGTTTCGTCTTGACCGCTCGACTGAGCAGGACCACGAATGGAATGACGAAGGCCATGGCAAACACGGTCCAGCTCACAGGTTCCCAGGCGCCGTGCATCCGGTGATACAGAAATTCCGTTTCTTCAGCGAGGTCTCCGTACCAGATCACGAGGTACTGCGACCAGAACATGTAGGCCCACAAGATGGAAAAGCCGAACAACAGTTTGCCGATGTCGTGTAGTTGTGGCAGTCCAACATACTTGGCGAGTTGGAGTCCGCGACGAGACCATACCGCGACGATGGTCAGAAACGCGAGTCCAAGAAAGAGGTTGCCGATGAAGTAATAGCCTCCGGCTAATGTCGAGAACCAGTGTGGGTCGAGCGACATGAAGAAATCGAACGCCACCAGCGTGAAGATCCAACCGTAGGCGATCAGGATCGCAGGGGCCAGGCGACTCTGGGCCTGCTGGGCGCGCTGCCGCTCTTGGTCGAGGCCGCGCCATCCCGCAATGAGACGGCTGCTGAGTCCCGTGGCCGGATGCTCACCCAACTCGTCAAGTTGGCCCACATCCGGTCGCAGTGAGCGGTAGACGTACAGCAGGCTCAATCCAGTCAACAGGAGAAACGCGAGAAGTTGTCGCGTGACGAAGAAGGGCACATTGAGCCATGCGGCCTTGGCCTCCACGGGTTCGTGTACCCATGGTGCCCAGGAACCGACGCCGGCTAGGAGCACGAGCAGTAGCAGGAATGACACGGGAAAGAACGCGGCAGTTGCTTCAGCCGTGCGTTTCAAGCCTCGGCCCCACCGTGATGAAGTCACCTGCATGATTGCGGAGATCACCACGCCAGACTGAGCAAGGCCTCCGAAGAACAGAAAACTCACGAGCAAGGATTGCCACGCGCGGATGCTGTCGCCGAGCAGGAGGCCGTAGAGAAATGCTAGCGCCCCGAGTGCAGCCGCACCAAGGCACAACCGATGAGTGTCATGTGAAACGATCGCGGTGCCGACGGGAATCATGGGGCTACTGGGAATCCGATGACTGGAATGTCTTGACGAAATGCACGAGCGCCCATCGCTCGTCCGCGTTCATGGATTGTGCAAAGGGGGGCATGTTGAAGCCTCCCTCCCGAATGATGCTGTAGATCCATCCGTCTGTGTAGTTCCCGATATGGGGTGCCGACAGGTTCGGCATCCGCCTGAAGTGCGAGGCGATTGTCCCGTCACCCTGACCGGTGTCTCCATGACAAACGGCGCAGTACACGTTGTAGAGCCACTCGCCCTCTTCAAGGGCATCCGCCGTGGGCGCGACCGGATTGGGTATGTCGCGCGAGCCGAGTCGATCTCGCCTCTCCGGGTCATCGATGGCGAGCGTATCCTCGACTGGAGCTCTTGGATCCTCGTGGGGCATGACGACCGGTCCCGTGAACATATTCCGCATGAACGTGGGTTGCGCCCATGCGGATGTTCCCGAGAGAACAAGAAGCACCGACATGGCCAATAGACGGACCGGGTAGAACGAGCGCGCCGTAACAGGCGCTGCTGAAGTTGGGCCCATGGTTATTCGCGTACCTCACTGGCGCCTGTGCGTTCGAGACAGTTGCGGACGGCGATCGCTTGCTCTGGCCGGCATGTTACACGGATGCCAGTCAGGTCGTTTGTCAGTCTCGGGTCCGGCGCGGGTGATCCGGTCAATCGCGGCAGACCCGAAAGGATAAGGAACCCCAGCATACCCCCGATGGCGCCCAAGAGGATCGTCAACTCAAAGGCGATGACGACGAACGGGGGAATAGAGATAAGGGGTTTGCCACCCGTGATGAGTGGCCAATCCAGCACAGTGTAAATAGGGAACGCGAATCCCAGTGTGCAACCGAGTAGGCCGCCAATGAGTACGAACAAGCGGACCGGACTGGCAGAGTCCTGCAGGGCGTGTGCAATGGCGTGGTCGGGCACGGGTGAAAAGGCAACAACCTGCCCGAGTTGCTCATCCAGGATTGTCCGAGCTCCTCGCGCCGCTGCTCGCCCGCTATCGTAGAGTCCAAGAATCTCCATGACGCGTCTAGACGGTCTCCGGTTTCGGATCGGTTGGATCCACGTCAACTTCTGGAACCATCGTTTCCTTCATCTCGGTGATCGATACCGCCGGGAAGTTCTTCACGAAGAGCAGGAATAGCGTGAAGAACACGCCGAATGAGCCGAGCGTGATGGCACCTTCGACCCAGGTGGGTTGGTAGACGCCAGCCCAGTTTGCGGGATCGAAATCGTGAGACAGCGACGTGACGATGATGACGTATCGCTCGAGCCACATCCCGATATTAACGAAAATCGACATCACGAAAAGGGCGACAAGACTGGTGCGAATGGATTTCCAGAACAAGAGCAACGGCATAATCACGTTGCACGAAAACATCATCCAGCTATAACCCCAGTATTGCCCGAACATCCTGTCGAAGAACGTGCCTTGCTCGAACGAGCTACCGCTGTACCAGGCAATGAAGAACTCCGTGATGTATGCGTAACCCACGATGAGCGAGGTCGTCAGCATGAGTTTGGCGAGGTTCTCGAAGTGCTCCACGGTGATATAGCTCTCTAGCCTGAAAATGCGACGCATAGGCACGAGGAGCGTGATGACCATGGCCAGCCCGGAGAAAATCGCGCCAGCGACGAAGTAGGGCGCAAAGATGGTGCTGTGCCACCCGGGCAGAATCGACATCGCGAAGTCCCACGACACGACGCTGTGTACCGAGATCACGAGCGGCGTCGCGAGCGCGGCGAAGAATCCATAGAGAGCAACGTAATGGCGCCACTGTCGGTCGGTGCCGAGCCAGCCGAATGACAAGACACGGTAGATATGGCGCCGCCAATCCTTGACTTGGTCACGAGCGGCGGCGATGTCCGGCATCAATCCAAGGTAGAAGAACATCGCGCTCACCGTCAGGTAGGTGCTGATGGCGAAGACGTCCCAGACCAGCGGCGACCGGAAGTTCACCCAGAGCTGGCGCTCGTTGGGGTAGGGAATGAGCCAGTAGAAGAACCACGGGCGACCAATGTGAATGATCGGAAACAGGCCGGCGGTGGACACGGCAAAGACCGTCATCGCCTCTGACGCCCTGGCGACGGCGGTCCGCCACTTGGCCCGGAACAGAAAAAGGACGGCAGAGATTAACGTGCCGGAATGGGCAATGCCGACCCAGAATACAAAGTCGGTGATATAGATGCCCCAGAGAATGGGATGCTCGTAGCCGGCAACACCCAGACCCGTTCGTGCCTGGTACAGGAATGCCATGGCGCCGATCGCGAGTGCCGTCAGCGCGAGCAGGAGGCCTATGTAGAACACCGCTCCTGGCGGCCGTAGCGTGCGGAGAATGTCGTCGTTAACCTTGGCGAAACTCATTGCGATGTGTCGTCCCGCGTGACCTTCTTCAAATAGGTCACGGCCGGGCGGGTGTTAAACACACTGAGGGCGTGATAGGCACGCTCGTCTGCCGAGAGTCGCGATACCCGACTCGAGGGATCGTTCATATCTCCAAAGACAATCGCCTGACTTGGGCACGTCTGGGCACAGGCGGGGGTCACGTCCCCGTCTTGCACGGGACGGTCCTCGTCACGCGCTGTTTCTTTACCTGACTGGATACGTTGCACGCAGAACGTGCATTTCTCCATTACACCGTCGCTGCGAGCTGTAACGTCAGGGTTGAGCTGCAGGTGAAGTGGGGCTTCGAATTCAGGCTTAAACCAATTAAACCGTCGAACCTTGTAGGGACAGTTGTTCGAACAGTAGCGAGTGCCGACGCAACGATTGTAGATCTGCGCGTTCAGCCCCTCGTCCGTGTGATACGTGGCGAATACAGGGCAGACCGTTTCGCATGGAGCGTGATCGCAGTGCTGGCACAACATCGGCAAGAACCGCGCATCCGGTCCGGAGCCGTTCGGGTTCGGTTCGTCAAAACGTTCGATGCGGAGCCATGACATAGTGCGCCCACGCCGCATGCGGTCGGCGCCCATGACCGGTACATTGTTTTCTGCGTAGCAGGCAGCAACGCAGGCGTTGCAGCCGTTGCAGGCGTCCAGATCGATTGCCATCCCCCACTGATGGACCGGATGGTCGTGTTCCTCGTAAAGGCTGAAGTGGGGTTCCTCGGGGTGTACCCGGCCCGCGACAAGGTCGTTCAGGGATACGGCTTGCGCGAGTCCGCGGTCTTCTTGATCAAATGTTCGCTGTAATCGAGGAATTGGCCGAGATACGGCTCGTGGGGCAAGATCGACGCCAAGCCCGGTCCATTTCACCCCCCCGGAGTTGGCTTCAGGCTGGGGGTCAAGAAGGACCATCGGATTGACGCCTCGTCCGGTGGCGTAACGGCCAAAACTGGTGTGGCCCTGGCCGATCGCGATCGCGACGACACCCTCCGCGAGTTGAGCGTTGATGAGGATGCTTGCGTCGATCTGGCCGTGATCGGATTCGATGGAAACGAGCTGGCCTTCCTCGGCGCCGAGGGACTGAGCGGTTTCCGGGGTCATCTCGACCCCTGTCCCCCAGGTTGTTTTCAGCATGGGATCGGGGATTTCTTGGAGCCAGGGGCGGTTGGCTCCGCGCCCATCAAGGAAATGCAGAGAAGGATACGCAACGAGAGCGAGTGCCCGGGGGGAGTTGGGGGGCTGCAGTTCGCTCGCGAGGTCCGTGTTGAAGATCGCTGCATTCAGGGTTACGGTCACAGCCTCGACCGGAAACGTTGTGCCGCCGCGCCGTAAGGCGTCGGCCCAGTAGCCTTCGAAGTCCGGCTCGG
>CAZPZZ010000051.1:13230-25249 GCA_964591245.1 uncultured Vicinamibacteraceae bacterium
ATTGGGGGCAGACGTCGGAACGGGTTGCATCCGCTCCCATTCGTCTCGGAGATACCGATAGAATCCGCCGCGTCTCCGCAGCCCAGATGCCATCTCGCCACCCAATGCGAGACCGATCTCTATGAGCAGGTCGCCGGCGTGGCGAGTGTCGAAGACTGGCTGCATCGTGGGTTGCATCAGCCCGTACACGCCGTGCCGGGGATTGTTGTCACCCCAGGATTCCAACGCCGTGTGCGTTGGCATCATGACGTCCGCGAGCTCGGTCGTTTCATCCGGGAAACTGGACAGGCTGACAACGTGTGGCACTTCAGCCAGTGCGCCGGCAAAGTCGGCAGCCGCGGGAAGGCTGAACACCGGGTTGACGTCCCAGAGAAGGGCCATGTCGAACTCGCCCGCTCGCATCTGGTCTGTCAGCGCCAGCATGTCGCCAAACGTTGCTGATTCGAGGGTCGAGGCTTCGGCAAAGTCCACCGTGGCGCCGATATTGCCAGCGACATAGTTCAGCAACGCGATAGCGACCTGCGTGGTCGTGGCGGTAGATCCGGAAACACCGACCCCGCCCCCTACGGCGAGGGTTCGACCAGCGCCGTGCGTCGGGTCCGAGAATGCACGCGCCAGCTCACGAATCTCGCTGGCTGACATCCCCGTTACCTCTTCCGCGCGTTCCGGTGACATGTCTTCGACGAGACCGGCCAGTTGCTCAATCTGGTCGGCTGGGACGCCTTGTGCACGCTGTTCGGCCAGGATGACCTGTACCATCGCGGCGGCAATGAAACCCTCGGTTTCCGGAGGGACGGCGTGCCAGGTGTCGGCACTGGCGCCGGTCATCGAAAGTCGAGGTTCGATTTGTACGAATCGCGCTTTGTCACCGTCGCGGACCCGACGCTGGCTGGCGTGATCGCGTGCAAATCCTACCGACGAGCCGAACGTTTCCAGGAAATCGGCGCCAAAGGAGACTACGAGATCGGCACGACCAAAGTGATAGTGGGGTAGGGCGGCATGTCCGAATACTTGCTCGTGCGCGGCACGAATAGGGGTGTAGGCAAAGGGCTCATACTGGATCCACCGTGCCCCCAGGGCCGAGGTCCAGGCTGAGATGAGTCTGGCCATCGTCCCGGTTATGGGTCGGGTGATGAATGCGATTCGGTCGCCACGGTTGGCGTCGCGTAGTGCCCCGAGACGGTCTACCAGATCCTGTTGGACGTCTTCCCAGTTCGCGGACTCGACCACACTTCGCCCGGCGGCGGCGTCGGTGACCCGACGTCGTTGGGGACCAGCGAGGCGATCCGGGTTGTAGAGCCCCTGGAGAGAGGACTGCCCCCTGATGCACAGCCCGCCTCGATTGACTGGATGCTCGGGATTGCCTTCCACCTTGATGGCCCGTCCCTCTCGTGCACCCACGAGCGTGCCGCACCCACTCGGACATTCCCCGCACACGCTGGCGTACCAGGTGACGATCCCCGGGATGACGTCTTCAGGTGGAACGACGAGGGGAATGATCTTCTCAGGCGGAATCGGCGAACAGGCGGAGATCGCGGCCGCTGGACCGGCGCTTCCCAGAACCTTGAGAAACGTTCGGCGTTCGACTACCTCGGTCAGTGATGTCTTGGCCTCTCCCACCAGCGATGTCCTTATAAATTTCTGCGGGACCTGTCGGTACAGATGTTCAGTAATGACAGGCCAGGCAGTCACGGTTCGCGCCGCGTTCTTTGTGGCAATCCAGGCACCAGCCCATGCTGAGGGATTCGACCTGTACTGCCGCCTCCATTGAGCCTACGTCGCCATGACAGTTCGAGCACGCGACTTCGGCTCGTATGTGTGGCTTGTGGCTGAACCTGACGTAGTCCGGCAGATCATGTACGCGTACCCAGGGAATCGGTTCCTCGTTCTCCCAAAACTCAAGAATCTTGAGGATCTCGGGTTCCTCGTTGAGCACGACTTCGTGACAGCCAGCACAGCGCTGCACTGACGGAATTCCCGCGACCGGTCCGCGGCGGGCATACGCGTGACAAAATTGGCAATCAATCCCTATTTCCGTGACGTGATGCGCATGACTGAACGCGATGGGTTGGGCTTCCGGATCCAAGGTGGCCATGGTCACGTCAAGTGGCTCCGCGGTATCCGATTCCAATTCCTGGGCGCTGAATACAGTCAATGCCCCCACGCTCGTCAACACTCCTAGCGCGACGAGAAGGAGTATCCGAGGAGAAGGTCGTTTTACCACGAGAGTCCGCCTATGTTGTGCCTATCCACTAGTGCACCAGTTCTTGTGGTGCTCGTGTGTGAGCCCGTCCAGCTGGCAACTGCAATCGGGCGCACCGGCAGTGGATACGAGTTGCCATTCTTAACCGCCGTCGCTTGCTGTGTCTTGGATTAACGACTGACACTTCCACGCGGACAAGGCTTTGATCATACCGAAGACCGTTTGTTTTGCTCAAGACCCCGCGCTGATCTTTGCCGACGCCGAGGCAATGCGTTGACCGGAATCGGTACTGTCAGGTACAGTTATCGTTTCAGATTGCAGTAGGAGTGAAACTAGGAACCGCGGGAGGACAAGAGATATGCGCATCGATTACCGCAAGCATTTCTCGCTTGCGCTCGTTGGGCTGCTGGTGGCCGGGGTTGCTGTTTGGACCACGACGGCCACTGCCCGACAGGCAGAAATGTCTGATGGCGTCATCACCGGTACGGTGACCAGTGATTCTGGGCCAGAGGCCGGCGTGTGGGTCATCGCCGAAACTGAGGAACTCGAGACGAAATTCGCCAAGATCGTTGTCACCGACGATGACGGGAATTTCGTGCTGCCGCAAATGCCAGACGCCGCGTATGACGTTTGGGTTCGCGGCTATGGTCTGGTTGATTCCGAGAAGGTGAGCATCTCGACCGGTGCAGAGGGTGTGGCGTTGAACGCGGTCATTGCCCCGACTCCGCGGGATGCTGCCCAGTACTACCCCGGCAATTATTGGTATTCATTGCTTGAACCACCCGCCCCGAGCGAATTCCCGGGAACGGGTAATGGTGGGAATGGCATCAACCCTGCGATGCGCACCCAGTCTCACTGGGTGGACAATATGAAGCAGGGGTGCCAGCTGTGCCACCAATTGGGCAATGAGGCAACCCGTGTGGCCCACCACAAAGACGCGTTTGATTCGGCTGTTGCAGCCTGGGATCACCGCGTGCAGACCGGTCAGCGTGGTAATCAGATGTCCAACGCGATGAATCGCTTCGGGCGTGAACCTGCGCTTGAAATGTTTGCCGATTGGACCGAGCGGATTGCCGATGGAGAGCTCCCTGACGCGCCACCGCGGCCGGAAGGGCTCGAGCGTAATGTGATCGTGACCCTTTGGGACTGGGGAGTGGATACTTCGTTTATCCATGACGAGATTGCGACGGACAAGCGGAATCCACAGATCAATGCGAATGGGCCGGTCTATGGCGTGTCGGCTGGGCACGGCACGATCACGTTTGTCGATCCGGTGTCCAATTCGGCAACCGAAGTGACGATTCCCGTGCGTCCCGATCCTGAGACCATGCCGACTCGTTTCCCCGACGTGGGGGTGCCATCCTATTACTGGGGTGATGAGGAGCTGTGGGGCGTTAACGCAGATGAGCGGTCTGACCCGCACAACCCGATGCTGGATGCAAAGGGGCGGGTCTGGATGACCTCTACGGTGCGGCAGTTCCAGAATCCGTCCTGGTGCCGCGAGGGGTCAGATAACGAGTTCGCTCAGTACTATTCGGTCGGTCGTACCGGTCGTCATGCCTCGTTCTACGACCCAGCCAACGAAGAGTTCGTGCTCGTTGACACGTGCTTCGGTACGCACCACCTGCAGTTTGGTGAGGACGAGGATGACACGCTCTGGTTCAGCGGCGACGGCAATGTCGTCGGCTGGCTGAACACCCGGCTCTACGACGAGACCGGTGACGAGCAGGGGTCGCAGGGATGGTGTCCGACTGTGCTCGACACAAATGGTGACGGCGAGATCACGAAGCCGTGGAATGAGCCTCGCGACGACAATCCAGATCCGGCGCTGGATACCCGTGTGGCCGGTTTTGGCTACGGGATCATCGCGAGCCCAACCGATCATTCTGTCTGGATCAGTCGCACCGGGCCTTTCCCAGGCTCCATTGTGCGATTGGACCGAGGCGACAACCCGCCCGAGTCCTGTGTGGCCGAGATGTATCAGCCGCCGTCCATTGAGAATCAGGATCTCGATCCAATGGCGACCGGTTTTGCCCCTCGTGGCATCGATGTCGATCGCAATGGTGTCATCTGGGCGGCGCTATCCGGTAGCAGCCACATGGCGAGCTTCGACCGTAGCAAATGTGCGGTGACGAGCGGTCCGACGGCTACTGGGCAGCATTGTCCTGAGGGATGGACGCTATATCCCGTTCCTGGCCCCACGATGCGAGGGGTTGAAGGTCGGGTGGGTGCTGATTTCCACTACTACAGCTGGGTCGATCAGTACAACACGCTCGGAATGGGGGAGAACATTCCCATCGCGAATGGTTCGACGTCAGACTCGTTGCTGGCGCTCGATCCGAAGACTGATGAGTGGGTTGTGCTGAGGGTTCCATACCCGATGGCATTCTATTCTCGGGGGCTTGACGGTCGTATTGACGATCCGGATACTGGATGGAAGGGCCGCGGCCTTTGGGCCAATTACGGTTCCAATTACATCTGGCATACCGAGGGTGGAAAGGGGACCAAGAGCAAGATTGTCCACTTCCAGCTTCGGCCAGACCCCTTGGCTAGATAGAGGACCTCGCTGACCAGCCTGCGGGCGGTGCTCCTGTATAGAGCCCGCCCGCATTTTTTTGCTCCCTCCGAGTCTGCGCAGGTTGCCCCAAACACTTGGGTTTTCTCGTCTCAAGCAATCAGATTCCTCATACGCATCCGATCACGGGACCTCTTGAGTCTGTGTGAGGGTAATTGTGGGCGGGTTGGTCCGCTCGCCAGGCGCGGCTGAGCAATAGGATATGGTCAAAGGGAAACGCTCAGACAGATCAAGTAACGAAAATGGACGTTTTTCTTGTCCCGGTCGGTGACACAGTCTACGAGGTTTATTACGAGCCGAACGAGGCTGATGAGCCGCGGGTCGGTGTGACCGCCTACCTACTGAAGCGAGTGCGTGAGATGGTCACCGCTGAGGAGGAGGCTCGACGACACCGCCGGGCGGCCAGGCGAGCTGGCAAGCGCGGAGGTGCCCAGAGTTGGTTGACCCGCACACGCGCGGGGCTCATCCGCGTCCTGGCAGAATGGGTTGCACAACAGAGGATGCTCTGGCATTTGCGACATGTCGATACCACCGTGCTCGTGTATCCAGACGATCTGGATGCGAGCGAAGCAATGTTGGCTGCACGCGGTTGGCTGCAGGGGAGCGTGGAACACCACCGGTTCTGGATGGTCGTGGATGGATTGGGAGTCGCTATCATTGGGCCTTTGTTCTTCTTTGTGCCCGGACCGAACCTCATTGCGTGGTATTTTTTCGCCAAGATGGCCGGACATTGGCTGGCGTCCTCCGGTGCGCGGCGTGGCCTGTCCGAGGTCACGTGGGAGGAGCAAAGCTGCCACACGCTAACGGAGGTACGCCAGGCGTTGACATTGCCGGCGGGCGCGCGACGTCCTCGTCTGCGGGCGCTTTCTGGCGAGTTGCACCTGGGCCAGCTTGCCGCGTTCATTGAGCGGCGGGCGGGTTGACGGTCACGCGTGCTATACTGCGCCGTCTTGAAGCTTCGCGACGTGGCGGCGCGGCTCGATTGCCGGCTTGAAGGAGATGGGGACATTGAGGTCCACCGTCTGGCCGGGATAGAGTCCGCTCAGGCCGGCGATCTAACCTTTCTCGCAAACTCCCGCTATTTGCCGGCCTTGCGTTCTACTCGCGCTGCGGCTGTGATCCTCGCTCCAGATACGGAGTCAGCCCCGTGCCCCATGCTGCGGACCGAGGCACCATATCTCGCGTTCGCGAGGGCCGTTGCCCTGTTCACAGAAGTGGAGCCGTGTGTTCCTGGTATTCATCCGAGTAGCAGTATTGCTGACGATGCCCGCTTGGGTGAGGGCGTCTCGGTGGGGCCATTCGTCTCCATCGGGCCAGCGGTTTCGGTCGGTCCGCGGACTGTGATTCATCCGCATGTATGTATCAGTGCGGGGGTGATGATCGGCGCCGACTGCGTTATTCACTCGCATGTGGCGGTTCGTGAGCGAGTTGAGATCCATGACCGAGTGGTCGTGCAGAATGCCGCTGTACTCGGCAGTGATGGCTTTGGATTTGCTCGGCGCCCAGACGGGACGCACCAAAAAATCCCCCAGGTTGGCGGTCTTGTCATCGACGACGATGTCGAGGTTGGGGCGCACGTGGCCATTGACCGTCCGGCCATAGGTGAAACCCGGATCGCGGCTGGAACAAAAATCGATAACCTCGTACAGGTGGGGCACGGCGTCAAGATTGGCCGCAATGCATTACTAGCGGCGCAGGTCGGTATCGCAGGTAGCACGATCATCGAAGATGACGTGGTGCTGGCCGGTCAGGTGGGTGTGAACGGTCATGTGACGGTCGGAAAGGGGACGCGAGTGACCGGCCAAACCGGTGTCACGAACACCGTTCCTCCTGGCTCCTTCATTTCCGGTTTACCGGCCATCGACAATCGTGCCTGGCGTAAAGCGGCTACTTCATTCGCGTTGCTGCCGCAGCTTCGCAAGCGGATTGCGGCATTGGAGCGTCAGTGCGAGAAATTGATGCGTGACCAGGACGATCCCCGCGAACGTGATGCTACGTCGCACGCAAAATCGAACGAGACTTGAGCTGGAGCTGGCCCGAGGCAACTCAGGCGACTCCCCGTTATCGTAACTACCACGGCGGAAACATCCTCAACTCATGCGTCGGTTCGCTGGTCTGGTCGTGCTCGTTGTCGTCATTACCGTTGTTCCTAGTGTGACGGCTCAGACCAGTGGCGCCGCCTCGATGTCTCGCCCGACGCCCCCTGCGCTCGGATTTCTCACGAGCTATCGGTTTTCACTCGAGGCCGTGCGTGCCGTCAACGCTGGCGATGCTCTTGTCTGGGACACCGAGGTCGGAGCCGACCTGGACGTCTTCGATTTCGGCTTCGCCCGTGGAAATGTGTTGACGCTGTTCGAATCGATCGTGGGGAACGAGTTTCGCCCTATCGATCCGAACCTGATCAATTACACGATCGATCTCTCGGTATTCTGGCGTCCTGGCGAAGGTCTTGGCGAGCTCGGGCCGGTGTTGCATCACGTGTCGCGTCATCGGAGCGATCGGCCGAAGGAGGCCGCAATTGCCTGGAACCTGCTGGGCTTGCAATACGTGAACGCGAAGCGGTTTGGGATCTGGGACGTGGACGTGGGAGCGCGTGGGCTATGGAAGCTCCAGCGATCATTCGTCGATTACGCTGGGGAGTTCGGTGGCTATGCAGGGATCACACGCCCACTACACCGCTGGGTATCGATAATTGCCCGAGGTGAAGCGACTGCGGTACCGGTTGTTCGTTCTCTCAGGAATCGGAACACACAGTTCGGCTCGAAAGTAGAGCTAGGTCTCCGCTTTAATGGTCTTCGGGGCGTCGGGGAGGTGTTTTTGGTCCGTGAGCGCCGCATTGACACTGACCCGCTGGACCTCGTTCCGAGAACCTTCACGTTGCTCGGTTTCCGCTTTCTGAGTCACTAGTGGCGTGCCGTTTCTGCACGGCAGGGCCTTGCGCTCAGCTCTGTACCAGCGGTCGGTCGATATGCCATAATTCCCGCATGGTGCATAGCATGCTTTGGTTCTCGATGACCCGGTCGCGAGCGCACGCCACCCTGTGTGCGGGTGTGGTTGGGATGGGACTTGTTGCGGCGACTGCACAGGCCGCCGTGCGTCCGGCGAAACTACTCTACGAACTGCATACATTGGACAACGGATTGACGGTGATCTTGTCAGAAGATCATTCGACGCCGATCGTCCATGTACAGCTGGTCTATCACGTTGGCTCGAAAAACGAGCGTCCCGGGCGTACTGGATTCGCCCATCTTTTCGAGCACATGATGTTCAAGGGGTCTCAGAACGTGTTATCTGATTCGCACCTGGCGCTAATCTCACAGGTAGGGGGTGACGGAAATGCGTACACCACTGAGGATTCGACCACGTTTCTCCAAACGGTGCCGGCTCAGTATCTCCCGCTTGCGCTGTGGCTTGAGGCCGACCGGATGGCCACTCTTCGAATCGATGAGCGGACGTTCGAGGCAGAGCGACAGGTCGTCAAAGAGGAACGCCGCTGGCGTTACGAGGACACCCCTTTCGGATTGTTGTCTGAGATCATGTACGATCAGGCCTATCGCGTTCATCCGTACAAGCACACCGCTATCGGTAGTATGGAAGATCTCGAAGCCGCGTCAGTCGAGGATGTGCAGGAGTTCTTCGATACCTACTACGTACCCGAGAATGCCACGCTTGTGCTGGTTGGCGACTTCGAGTCGTCCCAGGGGCTCGCGCTGGTCAAACAATATTTTGACCGGGTGCCGAAGGCCAAGAAGGCTGTACCTCGTGACATTCCGCGGGAACCTGTCCAGACCGAGGAGCGGCGGGTTACGCTGACGCAAAGCGAGAATTGGCCTCTGCCTGCGGTCATCGTTGCGCATCACATCACCTACGATGGGCATCCAGATGCCTATCCGCTGCATATTGCCGCGAAGGTACTGTCCGATGGGCAAAGTTCTCGCATCTATCGTCGCCTGGTCTACGACCAGTTGGCAGTGTCCGCGTTTGGGGATCGCAGCATCATCGAAGATCCGAATCTCTTCTACGCTGTGTCCGTTGTCCAGCCAGGTCGGTCCACGGTGGAGTCGGAGCACGCCCTTATCGAGGAGTTAGACCGCCTCAAGACGGAACTCATCACGGATCAAGAGCTTCTGCGAGCAAAGAATCAGTTCGCCCGGGATTACGTCTTTGGCCGGGCGACCGTCGAGCAAAAGGCGTCTCACCTGTCTCACGCGGCCGTGATTCATGACGACATTACGACAGTGGATGCGGAGTTCGACATCTTCATGAACATCACGAAGGCGGATGTACAACGAGTTGCCCAAACCTACTTCACGAAGGAGAACCGTCTGGTGCTCACGATTCAACCTCCGGCGCCGGTAGGGCGTTCATTTCTACGACCTGGGGGGGACCAGTGAGGGTGCACGGTCAACGGGACGCAGCGGGAAGCGGGTGTTTCTTGGGGCGTGAGCCGCGCAGGGCTCGCGCTGGCTTGTTGGGGCTTGTTGTGTGGGTGCTGGTCCTGACCGGCGTGGCGAGTGCTCAGGAGCCGGTTGATTGGCCGCGGGAGAGCCCGCCGCCACCGCTGCCGGCGCGACAGGCCGCCTTCCTCCCGTATGAGGTTCGCACGTTGGACAACGGGCTGCAGGTAGTCGTTGTGATGCACCACGAGCAGCCGGCCGTGAATTTGCGGTTGATGGTGGGAGTAGGCGCGGCCGTTGATCCCATCGGCAAGAAAGGCGTTGCGTCGCTTACGGGCCAGCTACTCGATCAAGGTACGACGACGCGGACGGCCAGTGAGATTGCCGAAAGTATCGACACGGTGGGTGGCCTGCTCAGTGTTGGCGCGGGTAGCGATTTGAGCTTCGTCAACGCGCTTGTGATGACGGACAGCTTCGAGTTCGGAGTCGAGCTTGTCGGGGACATTGCGCGAAATCCATCTTTTGCACCCGAGGAGATCGAGCGCCAGCGGCAGCAAGTATTTTCGGGGTTTCAGGTTAGTTACGACGACCCTGCGTACCTGGCTGGTGTCGTCTTCGGTCGGTTGGTATACGGAGACCATCCGTATGGACTGCCGGCAACAGGGACCCCGGAATCGGTCCGGGCCATCTCGCGCGCAGATCTTCGTGCGTTTCACGGGACGCACTATGCGCCAAATAATGCTCTTCTCGCGATTGTGGGAGACATCGAGGCTTCGGCGGCGTTTACGGCTGCCGAGCGGGTGTTTGGGGATTGGCAGCGCAAGGCGTTGCCGCCGACGACTATGGTTGAGGTTCCAGAGCCGACTCACCGTGTGGTGGTGATCGACAAGCCGGGCTCGCTCCAGACGGCAATCAGGGCCGGACATGCAGCCCTGCCTCGCACGAGCCCGGACTACCTGGCGTTTGACGTGGCGATCAAGATCCTGGGCGGTGAGGGAGGTAATCGACTTGGGAGTGTACTGCGCACCGAACGCTCATTGACGTACGCGGCATCTGCCGACATCGCCAGTCGGCGGTTCGGTGGCGATTTCATGGGGGAAACCGATACCCGGTCGGATGCGACAGCCGAGGTGCTGCGGCTGATGGTAGAAGAAGTGGCACGGCTGCGACGAGAGCGGGTCAGCAGACGGGAGCTTGAAAACGCGCAAGCCTATCTGGCCGGGAGCTTTCCGCTGACCGTAGAGACTCCCAATGCGATTGCGGCTCAGGTGCTTGAAGCACTGTTGTATGGGCTAGATCTGGATGACCTGCCGAAATATCCAGAGCGAATCAATGCGTTCTCTGTCGAGGATATCCGTCGAGTGTCACGACGGTATTTGCAACCTGATCGTCTATCGATCGTGCTCGTGGGAGAGGCACGCGCGTTTCTCGACGACCTGCCTGGGGTTGGTTTCGACGAGGTAGAGGTTTTGTCGGTGGACCAATTGGATCTCTCGACTCTAGAACTGACGCGCTGACCGCGAATCACGACACCCTGACGTCTGTTTCGGTCCCGCCTTATCGTTCTGTTGGTTGTGACCAAGATCATGCTCTCGTGTGGTGAGCCGTCAGGGGACCTGTATGCCGGCGCACTGACCAAGGAGTTGCGTCAGCTCGAATCTGGCGTAGACGTGTTTGGCCTGGGTGGCGGCCACCTGGCCGAGGCTGGCGGCCGGTTGACGGTGGACTATGCGGGGCTGGCCGCTACCGGGTTCACCGAGGCGCTCTCGGTACTGCCTCGTACACTGAACGCGTATCGTCAGCTTGTCACAGCGGCGCGCGCCGAACGGCCTGACGTCTTCGTCGCCATCGATTTTCCCGAAGTCAACTTTCGTCTTGGCGCGGCTCTCAAGAAGCTGGGCATCCCGACTGTGTATTACATCTGTCCTCAAGTTTGGGCGTGGCGCCGTGGGCGCCTGGGAAAGATGAAAGAGTTCGTCACCCGGGCATTGGTCATCTTCCCGTTTGAAGAGGCGCTCTACCGCAACTGTGACATTCCCGTGCGCTTTGTGGGGCATCCGCTTCTCGATCTTGTGGCTGTTGGCCCGGGGCGAGAGGCGTTTCGTCGTGAGCATGGGCTGGATCCGGTCGCACCAGTGGTTGCGTTGCTGCCAGGGAGTCGCGCGAACGAACTGCGGTTGATCTTGCCGGACCTGGTACAGGCGGCTCGCCGCATGGTTCGCGACATCCCAGCTGTGCAGTTCTTGGTGGCGCGTGCCCCAAATCTTCCTGATGAACTCTTCGGTCCTATCCGTATGTTGGCGCGTGAAACCGCGTGTCAGGTTCGGCTAGTGTCGTCGCGGACGGATGACGTTCTCGATGCGTCGGATGTCGTGCTCACGGCGTCCGGAACGGCGACCATCCAGACTGCGATCCACGAGCGGCCGATGGTAGTCGTCTACCGATTGGCGCCGTTGACGTATTTCCTCTGTCGTCGCTTTGTCCAGGTTGACGCTTTCGGCATGGTGAATTTGGTGGCCGAACGGAAGGTGGTGCCGGAGTTGTTACAAGACGAGTTTACTCCAGAGGCCGTGGCTCGCGTGGCGACCCGTTTTCTCACGGATCCGGAACATGCGGCTTCTACGAGAGCGAATCTCCGTACGGTACGCGATGCGTTGGGGGGCGTGGGAGCCAGTCGGCGCGCGGCGACGCACATACTGGATGTTGCACGCTCCCGTTTGGGTGCCTAGCGCCGTTTGCGATTTTGTTATCATCGAGTAATCTTCCCAGCTTGTACGTATTGGTTTTGAGGTCATGGCAGGGTTTTGTGTTTCCCAGTTGCTCTGTATGAATGTCGCAATGTTG
>CAZPZZ010000052.1:0-25122 GCA_964591245.1 uncultured Vicinamibacteraceae bacterium
CTCGAGAAAGCGCACCAACGGATCAGCAATTAACTCGGCACTGACACTGACCTCGGCTTGGTCCTCGCGAAATGCCGGCGCCCGCACCAGCACATTGCGCAGAAGCTGCGCCAGCGTTGCAGCCCGGCCCAGATCGCCAACCTTGACCGCGTCATCCAGCGCGTCGAGTTGAGTAACCGCAAGTTCTGCCCATCCGTCGGTCAGCATGCGCAAACGTTGCGCGGTGTCACGCAGCCCGGGCCCGTCCTCCCGCTGTGCTGCGACTCGAGCGCGTAACACCAGCACCGCCAGATTCTCCGGACGCAGGTCAATGATCGAATCGAGCTCTCGCTGCGCCTCGAGCAATGCCTCCCCTCCGTCGCGTTCAAGTTCCTGCGCAAGGGCAAAACGCGCCCGCACATGCTCGGGGTCAAGCGCTAGGGTTTCGCGGAAGAACGCCTTCGCCTCATCCGATCGCGCACGAAAGGCAGCAATCTGCCCCTGCAGGAACACCACGGCACTACTGGAGGGGGCCAGGTCACGGGCCGCGGTCAGCTCGCCTGTTGCGGCCTCATCGTTCCCGAACCCAATATGCACCAACGCAAGATTGGCGCGCATCGCCGGTTCCTCTGGCGCCAACTCGACAGCGCGCTCAAAGCGACGCTGGGCGTCCTCGAGAAGCCCGACCTCCAGAGCGGCCAGACCGCCATAGAATGCGCGTACGGTCTCCAGATAGGTCGGATCCAGCGAGGGAGCATCCGTGCCCCCCGGCAAAGTGGATACATCGAGCGGAATCGACCGCAGCACCCCAAGGACCCCGATGGCAATCAGTGCAGCCACAACGAACGTCCGAACGCGCAAGGCGAGGCTCATAGTAGTGAACAAGAACGGAAGGAACGACGGCTCTGCGCCACGATAGCACGACCGGGCAACAAACACCGTCCGCGTGGTGCCTGTGTCACTCCACCTCCTTCACAGCCTCGGGTCCACGCAACCGCGGCAGCCGTCGGGAAAGCTCCGGAGCCGTCAAGCCCAATCGAGCGCTACGTTCGACCAGCATATCCAGGTCTACACCATATAGATGTGTCGGCGCCTCACCCAGGCCGACCAGATTCCGAGCACGAATTCCATCTACGACCCACTGCGCGAAGTGCTGGCGTGCTTCATGCGAACCAACCGCTAACACATTCCGCACGCGAGAATACGCCTCCTGAAAAAGCGCTGCCCATGCCGCGTCTCCTGCTCCGAGGAAACCACGCCAGGCGGGAGGCGCTTCTGCACTATCGTCTCCCACATCGAGGAGACGCTGACGGATCTCCTCGAAACTCACGCACGCGAAATACAAGAAAGACAGGTCTCTGAAGATCGACATATCCCGCCGCGCCGCGTATGCCGCGGCCACCAACGCCTGCTGCTGATCCGCTTCGGCACTGAGAAGTTCACCGTAGCGTTCCAGTCGGGATGGAACAATCTCCGTTCCCGTCAACACGTCGACCAACCGCTCGACACCGAGCAAGCTCCAGGCGATTCCCGTGGAAAAAAGCGGATCGAAGAATGCAAAGGTCTGCGGCAGCATAGCCCACCGGGGACCGACGGCACGCCGCAGACGACGCTGTAGGCGCGGGGTCACCCGTATCCCCGGAGGAAGCGCCCGTCCGGAAGCAAACACGCTATTCAAGGTCGGATAACGCCGAAGCGTGCGAGCCCAGATCTCCGCAGGCGACACCTCGGACGTACGCAGAGCCGGATCATCGAACAAGGCGCCGGCACTCACCACGCCATCATCAAAACGGAGGCTGTATATCCAGCCCTCGTCGATAAGATGATGCACGGCTGCCCATTCGTCGGGATAGGGACCGGAAGGCATGCGGGCACCTGCGTGTCGCGCCGCCTCAACAAAAGGCCCGACACCCTCGAAATGGGCGTAAACCAGTCGACTGCAGAACGGAATATCAGAGGCCACCGATTCGATGCCGAAGGCACGTGCCAACACCTCTGCCCCGCCGGACCCATCAACAACAAACGCCGCGTCGAGCACCTCCGTCCGGCCCTCGTGCAGCCCATGTATCTTGAGACGGTCCGGCCGGACATCGACCCCGCACACCGCAAATCCATCGCGATAATGGACCCCGGCCGCACGGGCTCGCTCGACAAGATACGCATCAACGTCCGCGCGTCGCCATTGGCAGTCTGCGATGTCGTCACTCGGGCTCGCGGCGACCAAATACCGGGCGTCGTTGGACGCGTCATTGTGGAACGGCTGATGGGGATGGTGCCGATAAAAGGTGAATCCACGTTTCAGGCCACAACCGAGATCCGCCAGGTCTTCACGCCAGCGACCATAGGCAGCCAGACTACGCAAATCTGGCTGTGCATGTCGCGCAGCAAGTCGCTCCAGGGACAACGCCGCCAGTGGCGTCGAAGACTCTCCTAGCGCAAACCGTGGGTGAATGTCCCGCTCGAGGAGGAGAACCTGCCGGCCGCACACGGCGAGTATCCTGGCCAATAACGCGCCAGCAAACCCCGCCCCGATGACGGCGACGTCGTAGAACATAGTTCATCGGTCCGGTCCCGCCCCTCCGACTCGGCGGGACATACTTGTGTTCACGTACGACCACACGCTGAGCATTCGATGGATCGCGTCGAACAGCCTCGACGATTCATCTCCTCAAGCCTGGCCCGCCGCGCCGGAAAACACTCGGGACATGTCGCCAACCGTTCGAGATCCCACACATCCACTTGCACGACCGTATCCCCTAGGTCCAGCGCCAGGGCACGGGCGAAGAGCCGTTCGGTCATTTCGAGCGTTACCGGGCTCCACGAGCCGACCGTCGCAAGCTCCTCCAATGCGCCGTTGCCACCCCGGACGGGGATGATCGAGACAACGCCAGCTCCCTGCACAGCCGCGTGTTCAATGGAGCGCAACGTCCACGCCTCCTGTTCGGACAAGTCTATGTAGGGGGTTCCGAACAGTACAAAGGCACGAATACCGATACCGTTCGAGCGAAGCACAGCTGCCGCACCGTCGAAATCAGCAACAGTCATCCGCTTGTTGAGAGCAGCCAAGGCTCTTGGTTGGGTCGTCTCTAGGCCCATCGCGACCTCGAGCCGACCCTCAAGCCCCAACGCAAATGACACGCAGCGCTCACCGACAAGGGAGGGATGGCTCTCAACGGTCACCTGCTCGAAAGTACGCAGCAGCTTCAATATCGCTGGATCGTCCTCACTTGGCACCGCCAAGGGATCGAAAAAACTGCTGGCATTGTAGAGCTTGATGAACGACCGATGAGAAATTTTCCCGAGCGCCACCTCGAGTTGCGCGGGGACCGATCCTGGCGGCGTCGGCCCCTGCAGCATGCCCCGCCATAAATCGCAGAAGACGCAACTGAACGGGCACTCCTTCCCCCTCAGAAAGACGGTCGTCGCATCGACCCAGCCACCGGCGGGTCGACGCTCCCGCTCGCAGATCACCGAGGCCTGTGATTCGAACGGGGACGCCCGCTCCCGGAGCGCCCGCACCCAACGGTCTGTCGACACGATGTTCAATGTCTGTCGTGATGGGTGTAAAGGTGCGCCCGATACTGCACGGCCCCAAGCGTGAGCCGCGGGAAAACCTCGTCAGCCATCACCCCATGCTGAAAACGTCGCTTGTCGAATACGGGAAATTCCACCCCGAATCTGGCGCGCATGCCACGCTTCACGATCTCGCCTTTCAAGGCGTAGAGGCGGTCGGTCGCCCCTGAGGTCAGTTCATCAAACGGAATGGACTCTGCCACCCGAATGACGGCCGGACGGGTGAAAGGACTGAACCCAGAAAACCCAAGCAAACGCGCCGGAGCGTACGTCCGGACGCAACCGCGCGAAAGCCCACCAGAATACGTAAGAGAGTGCTTGATCGCTTCGACACCCCAACCCTCCTGATAAAGCATCGAATTCGATACGACACTTCTGATGGTCAATTCACCATCTTCCTCGAGCGGGTAATCCTTCAGGTTTTCGTCGCCACCGTCGCCATCAAGCAACAGACGCCACTCAGGATACCGTTCGCGGATCCCTCGCAGCAGCGCCACCCCGACCATCGCACATTCCACATCTAGTGGCTTGTAATCTTCGATAACCTCTACTGCTTCCAAGGGATCAAGGTCGGTCGACGCTGCCTCCACCACCTCGAGCAGCAGTTCCAGGTCCAGCCGCCGAAGAAACGTTCGGGCTTGCTCACTGTCTCGACCGCCGCCGTCAACAGCTAACGTGAACGCCTTCAGGCGACTCGGATTCTGGCCACGTTCGAGCAGGGCGTGATACGTCGCTAACAATACGGCGCCGCTATCAATGCCCCCAGAGAACAGCACGCCGATCGGCTCGCCACTTTCGCGATGATCGAGCCATGCGCCAATCTCATCGTAAAGCGCGCCAACATAGGCGCGACCGATCGCGTCGAGATCCGTCGCTCCGGACGCGTGTGGCGGCGCAAAAAACCGCTTCTGGATCGGCTGTGGATCAGGACATCCCACCAGGCGAAGCACAGTCACATGATGCGCAGGCACCATACGCGTATAGGACGGATGAAATTGATCGAGATATCCCTCGGCTTCGAGTACGCGCCGGATATCGTCGATACGCTCCCCGACAACCAACATTGGCCCGTCCACCTCTTTGGCGAGGAAATAACGCATGGGCCGGTCAAGGCTTCGTGCCATCATCACCGTCTCACCGTCCCGTGCCACCAGTGCAAACGAACCGTGCACCGCCAACACGGCATCAGGCTGCTCCTCCGAGAGTAACGCCCTGGCCTCGCCCGCTGTCATATTGAGAATGTCTTGCGTATCGTCGTCGATCAGGTCAACGACTCGATGCACCGTGCGCTCCATAGCTGTCTTACTCTTCTTTCCAGGGGTTCGTCGCAAACACTGACAATTCCGGCCAGAACGCGCGGCGGTGCATGGATAGCGCCGCCATCACCGTATCCGCAATGTCAGTCGCATACAGCTTGTTCGGATTATTACGACCGACTCGCCCCCCCCATCGTGTCTGCACTTCAGACGGGCAAATGCTCATAACCCGGATCCCGTGGGGTCGGAGTTCCGCCTGCCAGCATTGGGAGATACCGCGCACTGCCCATTTACTCGCAGCATAGGCGGTACCGAGCTTCCGCCCCTTCGTACCTGAGGTCGACGAAATGTTCACGATATCCCCACCCGCCTGTTCCGTCATCAAGGGCGCCACGCGATTTGTCAGGTCCACCATGCTGAACACGTTGATATCGAATAGGCGGCGCATCTCAGCGACGTCCAATTCCCCGATGGCTGCGTCGTACCAGGTCGCCGCGTTGTTGACCAAGACGTCGATGCCTCCCATGTGCTTGTTGCAAATCTCCACCGTCTTCGCGTTCTCGCCGTCGACGGTTCCGTCAGCCTCGACCCCGAAGGCCCCCGTGTCGGCCGCAACCCGCCGAAGCGTCTCCTCGTGCCGTCCGGTAAACACCACCTGGTGCCCATCCTCACAAGCTCGTGCCACAAGAGCCGCGCCAATGCCTTGACTTCCACCGGTAATCAAGAAGCGCCGTTTGCTCATCTGTCGTTTCCTCACCAAAACACCGCGCTGCCCTCCCCCGTTACGAGGTTCGGTTCGCGCACCACGTGCCGCACCCAAATCCTGGGCGATTATATCGTCGCCCTTCTCTCCCGGACGGTCCCGACGTATCACTTGACGCGGAGTCTTTCGCTGGGCAGCATTAGCCCATGCACAGTCACAGTATGAAGCACGCCCGCGCTCTCACCACGGCAACGGGACTCCTGGCCGCCATCCTGCTCACGGCCGGCTACCTCGGTGCCGTATTCGCCATCGAGCCGAATCAGCAGAATTCCCAGTCCCAAACGGACCCCGGCGCGGTACCGGATCAGATTCAAATGGGCGGGGAGAAGTCTGTCACAACATTCTTCATCACTAGTATCGGGCTCGGAAACGGTGGAGACCTCGGAGGCCTTGCCGGCGCAGACGCCCATTGCCAGGCTCTTGCGGCCGCTGAATACGCCGGTGACCACACGTGGCGTGCCTACCTGAGCACGTCAGCCACCGATACCGAACCAGCCGTCAACGCTCGCGACCGCATCGGCAGCGGACCGTGGTACAACGCTGAAGCCCTCCTGATTGCCGCAAACGTGAACTCGTTGCATGACGGGCCGAACAACGTCAACAAGGAGCGGGCCACAACCGAACGCCTCAACATGGTGAACGGGGCCGGAGACACGCCCAACCGGCACGATATCCTGACAGGCTCACGCGCCGACGGAACAGCATTTGACCGAACAGACGATCTCACCTGCGGAAACTGGACATCCAGTGACGCTGGACGTGCCCAGGTTGGGCATCACGACCGAAGAGGACGTGGGGACGGCGTCAATTCGTGGAACTCAGAGCACGGCTCGGCCGGCTGCAGCCAGGAATCGTTAGAAGGAACGGGCGGGGCTGGCCTCTTCTACTGTTTCGCGATCGACTGACCACGTCTGACGACACCCTATCTGTCCGCATATGGTCAATCAAAAACAACGGCCCTGCCGCGAAGACGCGACAGGGTCGTTGTTCACTTACTTCGTCATCCTCAAACGATCATGACTGTTCGGGGGTGCTGATTATTTTGCTCGAGGAACGTCTGCTTCACTTCAAGTTCCTCAGCGGTCGGCTGGACATATCCATTCGCGTCCGTCGCACGTGACGTCACGGTATGTTCACCCGGAGTCGCCCCGTTCCAATCAAACGTGAAGAACTTCCAGGAGTACTGCTCGTTCATTGTTGGATCCAACGTCGCGGATTGCCACGGCCCATCATCGACCTTGACCTCCACAGACTCGATCGGCGTGCCGTCATGCATGATGACGCCGAACACCCGATGATGGTCATCGACTTTCGTCACCCTCGCGATGTACGACTTGAGGCGCATCTTTGAGATCGCCGTCTCGACCCATTTCATCTCGCCGTTGATCATCTCTCCCTTGAGGGTCCGATACCAGCGAGCTTGGTATTTCCCAAGATACGCGTCCTCCTGCACCTGAATCTCAGACAGAAATTTCACATTCGGAGCGCCGTACCAGCCCGGCACCAGAAGACGAAGAGGACGTCCCTGATGGGCCGACAGGGGGGAGCCATTCAGTTCATAGGCAAGAAGTGGCTCGTCGGACAATGCGATATCGCGCTGCAGGCTCCGCCCGTATTGCTGGTCAACCGTGTAGGTGCGTCCGCGGAACTCCACATCCTCGTCGCCGTGATCAGCACCGAAGAAAACAAATTCCCGCGCACGGTCCTGGACGCCAGCCCGCTGCAATACCGTCCTGAGCGACACACCCGTCCAACGCCCGTTACTCGACAACCCATTCAGAGGGCCTCGATTTCCTGAGCACTCGAACCCGAAGACGAGTTCACGACTCGGCATCGCACGCAGGTCAGCCATCGAGAATTCTAGCGCCTCGTCAACCATCCCTGACACCTTCAGCCGATACGCGTCGACATCGATCTCCGGATGTCCATAGTGCTGGGTTGTGAACCATTTGTCCGCCGGAGTGATCGCACCGTCGATTTCTCGTACATCGATAATCCGTCTATCCGGCGTACGCTCGAGGACGATCTCATCCGGCAGATCGGTGAATTCCACGAGCGTCTCGCCCTGGGCCAGCGCCGGGAACGCCCACTCCGGTACGCCCATCATTCCAAGTCCGGCCAACGCCGCGCCGCCCTTGAGCACCTCCCGACGAGTGGTCTCTTTTGCCATAGTCAATCCCTCTCCCTGACAAGCCGCGACGAGCCGGCGCCCGGCCACAAATTTCTTTGATGGATATTATCTCGCTCTAGACCTGCATTCGCCAACACCTGACGCCGTAAATACGCGCAAAAAAACATCTCCCGTCGTCTCAGGCCATAGTTTCAGGGAAGAAAACCCGTTGCACAAACCAGAACGCACCGGCAGCCATCACAGCGATAGAACCGCCAACTGCCAGACGCCGCCCCGCCGTCTCACTCCGCGCCCTCAACGCCGTCAACGCCGACGCCACGACCACGGCCACCGCCACCTGCCCGATCTCAACGCCTACGTTGAAGGAGAACAATGACCACCCGAGCGCTCCACTGGGCAACCCCATCTCCCGAAGGACGCTCGCGAAGCCGAAACCATGGATCAACCCAAACACAAGCGCGATCCAAACCCGCATATCGCGCCCTCCCCGCACGAGTAAATTGTCCGCCCCCACATAAACGATACTGAGCGCGATAATCGGCTCTACAACATTACCCGGAGGCGAGACGACCTCCAGCACCGCGAGGGCCAGGGTAATGCTGTGCGCAATGGTAAACGCCGTGATGACGAGTAACAACTGCCGGATCGCCCCCCCCAGTAGAAGGAGGCCAATCAGGAACAGCAAGTGGTCGGGGCCGATCAGAATATGGTGGATACCCTGAGGGACGAAAGCCTGAATCACCGCGAAGGTCCCCTGTCGACTGCCCACAAAGTAGTCATAGCTCGTCTGATCGCCCCCAAGAATCGCCTGCGATGTCAACGCGCCGTCGTCATAGACGTTGATAAACGTCTGATGCTGTGGGTCATAGGGAAACATCTGCGCCGAGATTGCAATGCGACCTGGTGCTCGCCCCAAATCGACCTCGGTCCTCAAGCTCACAGATTGTCGTTCCGCCATCGGTTCCGGCGCCGACCACCCGTCTTCAGGGAGAGTAAGAGGCTCCCCATCAATCGAAATACGGAGACGGTCACCCACCAGGGCAACGAGCTGTGGCCCACGCGATCCGAGACCTCCGGGTTCAAGAACACGATTCGGTGGTTGGACACCGAGTTCATACGCAACATCGAACGAATGCACGACGACCTCAAGGTGGAGGATCGAGGCCTGCACACGCACATCAACAAAACTGAACGGGGCCGGGTGGGCCCCTGCCAAGGGCGCTCCCACTAAGGTAAGCGCCCCCAGGGCGACACCCACCAATCCCCCTCGCAGACCGATCATTCGTCTCATGGCGTTCAATGGTATCGCAGGGACCGGCCAAGGGAATCCCCCTTCGCCCTCGAATCCTTGCACCGGTCACGCAGACGCCTATACTTGCCTCACTGCTTGCCCCTATCGCCGCTCGAGCGTCGCATTAGCCAAGAGGAACATCATGTCTGGATCGATCACGCGCCGTCAGCTTCTCCAACATGCCGCAGCGATGACCTCACTCGCCGTCGTCGCCCGGACGACAACCGCAGCAACCCCGACTACGGCAACTAGCCGACACTCTCGTCCCGAGGGTGCAGTGCAAAACGCAGAGAGCGCAGCCCTGAGACCAGAACTTCTTCCACACGGTATCCGGTCGCGCTTCGTCCACAACATCAACGGCCTGCGCATGCACGTACTCGAAGCGGGCTACGAAGGCGGTACTCGACCAGGGCTGTTACTCCTGCATGGCTTCCCGGAGTTGGCCTACAGCTGGCGGCACATCATGCCGCCACTTGCCAAAGCCGGCTTCCACGTCTTCGCCCCCGATATGCGCGGGTATGGTCGTACCACCGGGTGGGACAGGGACTACGACGGCGATCTGGCCTCGTTCCGACGATTGAACGTCGTCCGCGATACCGTGGGCCTGGTGTCGGCCTTCGGTTATCGCTCACTGGCTGTCGTGGGTCACGATTTCGGGTCACCTATCGCCGCCTGGTGCGCCGTGATCCGGCCGGATATCTTCACCTCTGTCGCCTTGATGAGTGCACCGTTCGGCGGCACCGCCGAACTTCCCTTTGCCACCGCAAACACCCCGCCCGCTCCCGCTCCAACCGCCGAACCCAGCCTTTTTGACGAGCTCGCGGCACTTCCACGCCCACGCAAGCACTACCAGGGCTACTACCGCACCCGCGGAGCCAACGCGAATATGTGGCGCGCGCCACAAGGACTGCACGCGTTTCTACGCGGTTACTATCACTACAAGAGTGCCGACTGGACCGGTAACCGCCCGTATCACCTCGCAGCACGTACGGCCATCGAAATGGCCAAGATGCCGACGTACTACATCATGGACATGGCGGACGGAATGGCGGAAACGGTGGCAAAACATATGCCATCGACTGCCGCAATTGCGGCCAACACCTGGCTTCCCGATTCCGAACTCGCCGTCTACGCAGAAGAGTACGGGCGTACCGGATTTCAAGGAGGCTTGAATCATTATCGATCCGGCGGCATCGGCCGTTCCGAGCAGCAGCTCTTCGCCGGACGCTCGATCGACCAACCGTCCATCTTCATCTCTGGCGCCAGCGACTGGGGGAGCTACCAGAGTCCTGGCGCACTCGAGCGCATGCAGACGAACGCCTGCACCGACATGCGCGGTGTGCATATGGTCCGTGGGGCCGGTCATTGGGTGCAGCAAGAACAACCAGAGGAAACGGTCCGGCTACTCATCGAATTCTTGCGACAGGTGTAAGCTCGGACGTGTCAGCGGATGGCGCGGCACTTCCCCCTCCAAGCGCGGCAGACGATTGTCTGGCCAACAGGCTCGCCCCCTACGGGTTCGACGTCGACGTCCCAGGCAAAACCCATGCCCGGGGAGTGCATTCAGTGGCTCATCGCGTAGGTAATGATATTGATCGTGATCTCGATCGCATAGGTCGAGTATTCCAAGGGGTAGTAAGGAGATTCAGCCCACTCCCAGGCGTCACCGATGTCGGTGTTCCAGTTGATGACGACCATCAGCCGGCCACCCGGATCAAAAATTCCACGCACGTGTGGCACGTACCCGTCGCGCTGCCAGGTGGGTCCTCCCTGCGCACGATAAATCGACGGAACCTGACGAATCTCGTCGATGTTATAGACGGTATGGAAAAGCGGATGCTCGAGCGGAACCTCGACGATGGGGTACTCGGGCAATACCCGCTGGAATTCCCGTTCGAGGTTATCCCAGTCCCATGTTCCCCAAAAATCGTCGATCATGAGGAACCCTCCGGCAAGCAGGTAGTCGCGGAGCCCTCGCACTTCCGGCTCCGTCATCTGCATATACCCGACTTCGAGCGCATAGAGGAACGGAAAACGGCGCAGCGCCGGATCGTCCAGCGCCACCGCGTTCTCTCCCTCGTACGCGTCGAGATCAATCAATCGATTGAGTATCGTCAGAAACTGTCGATCCGCCTTCGGGTAGTCCGTGGCCCAGGAGCCGCCGTAAAAGCGGCGCCCGCCTCCGCTGTAAATTGCTCTGGTGAAAAAAAATTCACGCGCCTCGGCGCTCGGGGTCGCGCGCGCGGGGCGAAAATCCTCACGGGTGATGACACGGGGACGCTGCACACCCGCCTCGCTAGCCGGTGGACTCGGATTCACCCGTGCCGCAACCCAGCTGCCTTCCCACGCAAGGCCAATGCCCACTGCACAGCACATTCCGAAGCATAGCTGCCGTCCGCGTCGCCCACCTAGATTCATCGCGCGTCCCCGGACCGAAGTGTGCCGGATCGTTACTCACGACGCAAGACACAGCAATCGCACTTGCATCTCTATGGTGGTTCGTTATGCTTCAATCGTCACACCACTGCCAACGTGCCTGGTGAGGAGTTATTCCATGTCCCAGCGGAGCCAGCTGAATCGTCGCGCATTTCTGAAACGAACCGGACTGACCGCCGTCGCGGGTGCGGTCGGAAGCACATCCCCACACCCATTGTGGGCCAGTGGCCGGCAATCGGCCAGATCTGGTTTTGATTTCGACACCGTTTACAGCCGACTCGGCACCAACTCGTCAAAGTGGGATGCGCAAATCGCACGGTACGGGCAGGAAGCTATCGAAGTGGGCATGGGAACGGCCGACCAAGACTTCAAGATCGCGCCCCCGATTACGGCGGCCTTGCGCCGGCGCGTCGATCACGAGAACTACGGATACATGACGGTGCCAGACTCGTATCGCGAATCGATCGTCGACTGGAATCGTCGTCGTTACGATCTTGACATTGCTCCGGACTCCTTACTCCACACAGCGGGCGTACACCCCGGGATCATCAGCACCCTGCGAGCTTTCTGCCCTCCAGGCAGCAAGGTCATTCTCCAGACCCCCGGCTACAATGGCTTCTATACGGATCTTCGTGTCGTGGGCTGCGTGGCGGAGGAGAGCCCCCTGCGGCTGGTCAACGGTCGCTATCAGATGGACTTCGAGGATCTGGAACGTCGGATCGACCACGATACGCACGCGTTCATCCTCTGCAATCCCCACAATCCGACCGGTAACGTCTGGTCCCGTGACGACCTGATGACGCTCGGTTCCATCTGCACCCGACGGCGCGTGATCGTCCTCTCTGACGAGATTCATTGCGATTTCGTCACACGGGGAAACTCCTACACCCCCTATGCCACCCTGGAGGACGAAGACGTCGTCCGGAACAGCGTCACCTACAAATCCGTCAGCAAATCCTTCAACCTTTCGGCGATGCGTTGCGCGTATCTCTTCTCGACCAATCCTGATTATTTGGAACGGATTCGTGGTGCTGGGCAGCATCAGCAGGCGATGAACACGCTCGCCATCGTCGCCGCCGAGTCCGCGTACAACGAATGCGAGGACTGGCTCGATGCACTCCTCGACTACATCGACGGAACACAGGATCTCGTCGAGGCATTCGTGCAGTCACATCTACCTGAGGTCAAGGCGGTCAAACCGGAGGGCACGTACCTCTCCTGGCTCGACGTCCGTTCCGCCCTCGACAAAATTGGTGCGACGACGACTGCAGCCACATCAAGCGAGGAGACTCCCGAAGAAGTATTTCAGCGCTTCCTCGTCGACCACGCCCGTATTCACATCAATCCCGGGTCCAGTTACGGCCTGGGAGGTGCGGGGCATATGCGGATGAACATTGCTACATCCAGACAACTCGTCGAAGCAGCGCTGACCAACATGGCCTCGGCACTAGCCAGTGCCTGATGCGTCCCAGATGGTCTCACTCCGCCAACGGATGAGGGCGGAGTTGGAAATGCACGATAGAGCTACGCGTGCCCTTCCCGCCTTCGATGTGCCAATTCAGGTTCGAACCGTAATTCGCCCACAGACCGCGTCCTTTCCACCCCGCGCCCGGATCATCAATACGACCGTCGAGCCCTCTGGCGAAGAACCCGAGCGGATAGGGGACGCGCAGCACCACCCACTCGCCCGAGTCCGGCAGAAGCGCAAGTAACGAATCTGAACCCGAGCCTGGCGCTATCGGCACATTCGGGCCAAGTCCCAACGTATCGAACTGATCCACCCAGTTGTAGTAGTGATAGTCGGCACTCCCGGGATCAGTCACCCCCTTCATCTGCGGCCCAGGTGTTGGATATAACGTCCACCCTTCTGGACAGTGTTGCCCCGTCGCCTCCGGGCCGTTCAAGGTCGTGCACTTGGTCCGGTCAAAACTCGCCATGTGTCCACTGCCAGACAACGCGGTCCAGATCACCCCGTCCCGATCAACGTCAACCCCGCGCGGAGCATGCCCAGTCAACGACGAATCAACCAGGGGATTCTCGATAGAGGGTGGTTCATAGACCTCCGCGACACAGGTCTCGGGCGGGTTCTCGCCACGATCAAGGCGCACGAGGCTTCCCGGGAATGGTCCGGTGCGGGCGATCCAGGCCGCACCATCGACCGGGCTCGCAATGATGCCATAGGCAAAGCCCGCAATCCGCGTATCGCGGCTGTCGTCAACTGGCTCACCGGGCTCGTTCCAGGGCTTGGAAATCACCCCATCACCACTGGTATCGATAACAGTCGGACACCAGCCCTGCGCAGCCTGCTCATCTCCGGTCTCGTCATAAAGCCTGGTGTTCAGCCAGCCCACCGCATTGGAATCCCCACTGAACCAGAGTGTGTCGTCGGTGTCTTCACCGAACTGCAAATGATGGGTCGCGTAACAGCTGTCAATCAGGAGCCAGTCCTCGCTCTCCGGAACATAGGCCGAGATTTGACGGCCGCTGCGTGAGATCGGGAAATAGACCGCCGAGGGGTGCTCCGATCCCGCCTTACACCAGTCGGGATTATCGCGACGCCGCACGGTCGAGGTCAGCCACACCCGCCCCTTCGCATCCATCATCGGATTGTGGGGATTCGCGGGTGCGTCAAAGATGATCTCGTCCTCCCAGTAGGGTGAAGGCACAAACCCCGGTGCCGTCGGAAACATGGACGGTACCATCTCCCGAGGTTCTCGAAGTGGCACGTCGAGTTCCGTCGAACGATGCGCAGCGGTATCGGTAATGACAAGCTTGTCCGTCGTAATCGACACGCCGTACACCAATCCATTCGCGTTCACAGTCGGGTCACGCTTGTCCGTCGTGATTTCGTCATGTACGTACGATGTCTCGCCTGCCCACTCCCACATTGTCAACACCAGATTTCGCTCGAGTCCGTCTGGACGAGGAGGTGCCTCTGGCACTTCCCCCCCAGCGATCCGGTCGCTCCAGTCCGCATACATGGCCAGTCCTCGATCCCGACCAAAGCGGTTCATGGCCGCGCTCATCTGATTGCCTCGTTGACCAAACGTAATACGGTGATCCCACGCATCGACGGTCGAGTCGAACTCCGCAAGATGCCCCGTGTCGAAGGTGAAACGGTTTCCCATCTGATGGCAAAGCTGGCATCCCTGCTTCGTGGCATCAACCCAGGCGGCTTGGCTACGAAGACCTCGAGCAATACCGTTTCCATCAGGCCCGGTCCCGGGGAATTCGTCCGACGCCGGGGGCTCGAGTAACGAATACCAATAATTTGCCGGGTACACCTGCGCGGCCTCCTGCTGAGACCGCGCCACGTCCACGGTCAACGAAAGGGCCTCGCCAGGGTCTGCCACAACAGGCTGCGAATCCACCAACCCATATCCCCGTACCCATACCTCGTAGGTCGCTGTCGGCAGGTCAGGAACGACAAAGCGGCCAGCGTCATCAGTGACAACAATTTTCCGGAAGCGCGTATCGAGAGCATCGGTTTCCGCGATAACCCACACGCCAGCTTCTGGCCCCTCGGCGCTCTGAACGACCCCGCGCAGATCAATGCCCTCGCCTTCCGCCGAAGATTGGGCAATCAGTGACACCATCACGCTGAAACCAGCTACCATCAAGAGAAGACCGAAAGAAGTGCGACGCATCATTGAAAAACTCCTAAATGCTTATTGCCGACTCGTCTCACGGAGGGTTCGGATTTGTTGCACGGCCGCCTCAATCTGCATCTCGAGAATACGCTCACCATACGCAGCCGTCGAACGACCCGGATACCCCGTAACACCGTTGCCGCTCCCGCCGGTGCCTCGCCCCATCTGATCCAGCCGAAGCTGGGAGGGATCGAGGAACAAAAAACTTGCAGTATCGTGCATGCCGGCATGCGACCCAACATCCTCAGGCGCTTCTCCCTGCTCGACCAGCCAGGCGTCGCCTCCGCCCGGATAATAATCGCTCAGGTGGTGCACACGAGCCCCCGTTGCTGACCATTCATCATTGAGCTGTTCGGCCACCTTGGCCTGCGACGCCTGATTGCCACCGCTATCACCGAGTAACACAATGTCGAGAAATCCGTGTACGGCGACGCTTCGGGCTGCGTACTCGAGTACCTGCTCGAAGACGTCCGGTGGTGTTGTAATGGTGCCCGGAAACCGCATGTGCCCACTGGGTGAATCGACATCCCCCTCCGGTACATAGGCCATCACGGGAGCAACCAGCGCATCCCCCAGGCGTCGAGCCACTTTACCCGCCTTATACTTCACCAGATAGTTGTGTTTCCCCAGAACCATATGCGGTCCGTTCTGCTCGGTACCACCCGTGGGAACGATGATCGTCGTCGTACCCGTCGCCACGGCATCCCACACCTCCGGCCACGTCAGTTCTTCCAGAAAGACAGACGTTGGACTCTGAGCCGATACGATGCCCACGAAACAGGTGACTACCAACACGCCGCATAGAACCGCCCGCATGACTCTCTCTCCTCTGGATGCCAGCACCATCCTCATCACCAGCGCGTATTCTACTGGAGAGCCCCTTCGTTTCCGATAGGACAGACCGAAGGTTCAAGAACCGCCGCCGGCGTATACTGAGCGGCGCGTGGTGTCACACTCATGACCATTGGCCGCCTGATCCTAGCCGTCCTACTCCTCGTCGCCTCCCCTGGACGTACGCTGGGGACGCAACCGTCGTCGCCTGAATTCGGTTCCGGCACGGCACTCCTCTCGTCATGCAGACTCTATTTCGAAATGCTGGGCCGGACGGGCGCGGGTCGCGAGGACACCTTGACACAGGACCCATTCGGTATCGGCTACTGTGCTGGACTGGTACGGGGCGTGGTTAACCTCGCCGAATCACTGATGCCGACCCGACTCTGCGTGCCGCCTGGCACACGCATCGCCCATGCGGTGCGCGCGGTAGTGCAGCATCTCGAGGCGAGCCCCTGGACCCTGGATCAACCGGACACAGAACTCGTCCTGAGAGCCGTGGAGGATACGTACCCGTGTCCATAACCTTTACGCTGCCTGGTTCGGCCGCTTCTCGCCGTGCAGCCATCACGTGGAGCTCGTGCAGTGCACTCGTCCTTCTCGCCACGCTGACCCTCAATTGCGGCACAGCGGCCCCCGAGACACCAACCTCTCCCGCCTTCGATTTCCAACCAACGACCTCGGTAGAAGGCCTGATGCTGACCCTCATCGATCCCGCGGCCGATGCGATCTGGGATGCAGTCGTCATTACGTCAACGCCTGAGGGGCTGGACGAACAGAAACCAGAAACCGATGAAGATTGGCTTGCTCTAGAGCGACACGCCACGTTGTTGATGGAGGCTGGAAACCTGCTACAGATCGACGGACGGCGCATGGCCGACCCTGGATCCATCTCTGAACTTCCGGGCATCGATCTCGAGCCGGAGGAGATCGCCGTACGGGTCATGGCCAACCGCAGCACCTGGGTACGTACCGCGCGAGAACTCCACGACGCTGGAAACGCTGTACTACAGGCCGCGAAGGAAAAAGATCTGGAAGCGTTGCTGGAATCCGGCACCCGTCTGGACGTCGCGTGCGAGAGCTGCCACGCACGGTTCTGGTATCCGCCGGATGCGACCGTCACGGGAACGGGGGATTCCCCGTCCCCGTGACGGTCTCTTGTCAACGTGGTTAGGGCTGAATAGGCTCCCCGTCCGGCCTGGTGAGTTCCGCGCAGCACATTCCGAACGTTCCCGGTGCCCGCGATGGCTGGCCAACAACCCTAATCTGATCACCAGCCTGAATCGTGTCCGGCGTCCATCCCCGCCGGCTCATCATGACCGAAGCGCCCATCTCGATTTCCCACTGGACAACCTCTCCACCCTCACCCTCTGCATCGACGTAGAGAAACGAGTGCGGATTGCGAAACACAAATCTGGTGACGGTCCCAACCGCCTCGACGCTCTGCTCAGAGTCGTAGAACGGCGCGCTGGCATGATGTGCGATCGCCGGGACCGATGTCACCCACACTACCCCCACCACCAACGCCGCCGCCAACCACAATAGAACTTTCACCGCATCCTCCCTTGCTCTCGCCAGCCATTCACACTGGCCAATTTGGCTATTGATATTTCGGAATCAGGAACTTGCGAGGATGCCCGGCCTCTTCCGGGTCACACCCGTAGAGCTGCAACTTGTACCCTTCCGGCCCCGGCAACCATCGCGTTGTGTAAGCAGTCGGCTCTCGGAGAAACATCGGATCCTCAAGGGTCAACGTCATCCTCAGCTCATCGCCCTCACGCCAATAGCGTTCCGTGACGCGCTTCTGCTGTGAGGAGGGAATACCGTTGTAGTCGTCGAACCCGGTGATATCGAACGCGAAATTCGTGGTTTCGACGAGCAACGCTCCCTCTTCGTAACGACCGACCGAAAACCCCTGCACCGTAAATTCCGTCACAGGAGCCTCCCGCCCATCCAGCCAGACGGTCCGGATCACATCGTCTTTCTCGTAACGGAAGAGCACACGGTCCGGCCATTGCGTCACTTCCATCATGTAGGGGTCGTACTGCAGGGCTGGTGAGGCCGAGGGCACGCAGTCGTACTTCGGTGCGATCGCCTCGTCAAAAGCCGCCTGATACGCCAGACCACGCTCGTTCAGCACTGGAAAGTTCTCACCTCTCACCCACGGCATGTTGGTGCCGTTGACGGGGCGCACTCCTCCCCCACCGTTCCATACTCCCACCAGATCGGGAACCTCGGCCGGCTCTGCTCCCCCCTGAGCCACCGCCGGTGTCGCCGCGACCCCCATCAGCCGGGTCACCGTCACCGCCAGTCCCGCCCCTATGGCCAGGCGCTCGCCCCCCTCTGCCGCGCGTCGGATGCGCGTCGTCACATTCATCGTTCCCTCCTCGGGTTCTCTCCCCGCGGCACACGCACCGCGTTCGTCCTTACCTTGACTCACCGAATTTTACACCGTTCCCTGATTCTGTCTGGGCCGGACCACCCGATTCCACCACATCACCGCGCCGGTCACGAACATCACAGGCGGCACCAATCCCATCAGGGTCCAGACCAACTTGGTCGACCAGCCCCAGAACCGACCAAAATGCACGTATGAGAACCAATACAGTACGGCATCGCCGACACGCGGGTCGAACGTCTCCTCGTTGAGCGGGTCAACATAGTCGACTACTGCCGTAAACGGCTCAGGAAACGTCAGGTAGATGCCAGTACCCCCCCACATAAAGATGAACAGGAGCGTCCAGATTCCCAGTACGCTATGCAGGCTCCAGTTGAAGCGACGCCAACTGGAACGCCAGTCCAACCACAGACTTTTTCGCCAACTGTCGATACCAGGCCACCAGATGACAGCCCCGGTCACACTGAGGAGCACCAGCAAGATGGCCCCTACGCCATTCACGCGCCGACCGGTATCGCCCGCGAGCAGATTGTCGTGCAGGTCGAGAAGCCACGTCGTCAGGCGCCACCCCGCCGGTAGGGCGTTGCCCAGGTACTCACCGGTGTAGGGATCAACGAAGTACTGCTGGCGGTCTCCCTCGTCCGCAACCAGCATCGTGACCGCGAGAGTCGGATCGTCAGGATTTGTCCAGACCTGGACAGTGCTCTCCGGAAACTCGCGGAGCGTCGCCTGCACCAGGTCTTCCTCTCCGAGACGAGCACCGGAGACAACGACCGACCGGGGCTGCGGATCAAAGTGCTGACGAAGTTCGCTGCGATAAATGAGTACTGTTCCCGTGAGGCTGATAACAACAACGTAGAGCCCTATCGCCAATCCGGTCCACAGGTGTACCTGGAACAGCGCCTTCCTCAACCAACGCGCTTGTGGCTGTCTGAGCCAGCTTCCGGATTCTGCCATTCATGCTCCTCCGAGGCCGCTATCACCGAGCGCCCGGAGTTCTCGCCCCAGGCAATCCGCAATCGCCCCCATGCCGAACTGACCCGCTGTGGCCTCGGCTTCACTGTTGTAATTCGTGTTCGTGTTGATGTCGTAGGTATAGGCCACCCCGGCAGCATCTTCGATGAATTCCACTCCAGCGATATGAATGTCATGGTCCGCCAGTACCTGCGCGTATTGCGCCACCAGCGGATGCTCGAATCTGTCGAGAATCTGAAACAGAGAACCGGCCTCCTCACCGGCGGGACAAAACGCATCCTCCACCCGACACGCATCCGCCGGACATAACTCAAATCCCTGGCTCGTATCCACACGTACCGCGTACAACAACTCTCCCCCGACAAATTCGACCCGCGTGATGAACGTCTCCGGTGAGTTGATGTACTTCTGGACGAGCGTGATCCCATCCACCGATGGTTCGAACTCCGGCCCTTCCACATACCCCCGCAGCGCGTCGACGTCGTGGAACAATCGAACGCCCAAACCCTTGCCAGCCCTGTTGTGCTTGGTAATCAGCGGGTACGGCATGTGGGTCGCCGCCTGCATAATCTGGTCACGCCCCACGGCTGCGACCGTACGAGGTATTCGGATGTCACGCGCCCCCAAAGCCGCATACTGGGCAACCTTGCTCACCTCGAGTTGCAGTGCTCTACTGCCATTGAGCACCCGCCGACCGTGTTGCTCCAGCCAAGTCAGCACCGCAGCCGTATACTCCGGAGCGTAGCGATGCCCTCTCGTGTGGGACGATGCACTCATCCGGTTGTAGAACACTCCGGCTGGGGGTGCTAGGCTCAGATCGACCACCCCCCTATCGAGAAACCACTCCTCAAAAGGCAGATCGCGCCGATGTAGCGCGACCCGAAGCGGCTCGACCCATTCGTTGTTCTCGTGAAGAACGTAGATACCGGACATGAAGATGCTTGACGTCGTCAGTATACGGCGTGCAGGCGGTCACTGCCTACTCCCCCAGCATGCAGCTTGACAGTTTGGCGCCCCGGGAGTAAAAGTTGGTTCTCTCTGAAAGATACTGTTCACCACATGATGAGGAGTTCAATGCGACGAATTTTGATCTTCAGTCTGCTCGTGACGCTCGCCGGCGCCGGGTCGACGCTAGCCCAGACGGACGTCACTCCGGCAGAGCCGTTCAAGGTTGGTACTTTCGACATCCACGGTGTACCACATGTAGGGCTTGTCCTCCGGGACTCGCTGGTCATCGACATCGAGGTCGCAAACATGGCCCTCGAAGCGAATCCAGAGTACCCGCATCTGTCGATGCCAGCGGACATGCTGGAACTCATCGGGCAATATGAATACGGTCTTAAATACCGACTGTATGAAATCGTCAATGATGTCGTCGGGAATAATCGACTCTCCGGAAGCGGCCGAGCCGATTACATCTACGACGTGTCTGATCTTCGCATCCGCGCTCCCATCCTGTATCCAGGCAAGGTCATGAACGCGGCAGTCAATTTCTACACGCACGCATGTGAAGGCTGCTCCGAGGAAGAGCTCCAGGCTCGGACGAGGGAGCGGCAGGAAAACCGCGGGGTGCCCTACCTATTCCTCAAGCCCAGCCGCGGAGCGGTTATCGGAAGCGGCGATGACGTCGTGATGCCCTTTGGCCGCGACCGCATCGAATGGGAAGTCGAAATGGCTATCGTATTCGGCCGCACGGGCAAGTACATCTCCGCCGCCCGGGCATACGACCACGTGTTCGGCTACATGGTCGCCATGGACATATCCGATCGCGGCGGGCGTCCCCCCGGTGGTAACGCGACACGCTCAGATTGGTTCGTCGGCAAGGGCCATGACACGTTCGCTCCCCATGGTCCCTGGATCGTTCCAAAGGAGTTCTACGGCGATCCGATGGAGCGCCTGCACCAGAGTCTGGTCATCGACGGAGTCACTGTCCAGGAGGCCAGAGCTGGCGACATGATCCACAACATCCCGGAGTTGATCGAGTACGCGTCGTCACTCATCACCGTATTCCCTGGTGACGTGCTGCAAAGCGGAACGTCTGGCGGAACCGGTGCCGGCCGCGTCGAGCGCGCGACAGGCTCTGGGTATCTGGAGGCTGGCGAAACGATCAGCGCCAGCATCGAGGGAATTGGCACGCTGACCCACAGGGTCGTGGCCGAGGAGAGCGTTCCGGAAGACCTGTCCGGCGCGCAGCTACCTCCGTCCGCGTCGTACAGCCGCTGACGGCGAGCCACTTCTCGCAGTTATCGGAACCGCGACAGTAACGCGTCGGCCTGTAAACAGGCCGACGCGTTGCACCTACCTCGCCACAGCCCAATCAACCGCCTGCTCCAACGGTCTGCAGTCGCCTGGAGACAAGCCTCCTCGCTCCGAGGAATCCATCCAGGTCCCTGGACGCCGCCCTTCCGGCCGCTGAATGGCGACGTTGACGGCACACCGGGCACGCGGCCAGAATCCGCAGCGCTCAACTCGAACGCCGCGGTCATAGGCAGGCCCTGCGGATACGGTGATTAGTTGTCCGCTAAACCGGTCGATGCCACCAGGATCAGCAATGCGCGCTGCACACCAATGTGAGCATTCTCTGGAACCCACCATTCGTCGAGCGAGTGGGCACCGCCGCCAATCCCTCCCCGCCCCAACGTGATAGCCGGAACGCCGTATGCTATCGGCAAATTCGCATCGGTCGACGCCGCTCCCAACTGCGGCTCGAATCCGAGGAACCGGGTAACCGCCAGAGCGCGCCCCACCAAAGGCGTATCGGGGGCAACCGTGCCAGATGGGCGGTCACCGATCACGTCAAACGTGGCCTCCAGCGGCTGTCCACGATCACGCGCTCGATTCCGCTCGCCAACCGCCCGCAAGACCGCGCTCCGAAGAGCGCTCTCGAGCTGATCGACCTTGAACGGATCGATAGACCGCATGTCGACCTCCGCCCAACTCTCGAACGGCACGGCATTGACGGATGTTCCGCCACCAATTCGGCCAACGTTGTAGCTTGCAGCTGGCCCTGCGCTCACCACGAGTTCGGCCGATACGTCGAAATAATGAATTGCACTGGCGAGTGCATGTACGGGATTTGCGAGCCCAAAATCACCCCACGAATGTCCGCCAGGACCGTGTACCGACACCAGATATCTTCGCGACCCCAGCGCTTGATTGACCACGCGACTGTCGCTCCCGCCGTCGATGGCGATGAACTGATCCAGGCGGGGTCCCCCCTCACGCAGCAAATAACGAACCCCGCGGAGGTCGCCCCTCCCTTCTTCGCCGACACTCCCCACGAATAAGACGTCACCAACTGTACGCACATCTGCATGCGCCAGGGCCCGCGCCACGTTCAACAACACGACGAGCCCGCGAGAGTCATCGCCTATTCCGGGTGCATAGAGCCGCCTCCCTCGTCGCCGCACCTGGACATCCGTGCCTTCGGGAAACACCGTATCCAAGTGCGCCACGATGGCCACGGTCTGACCATTTCCGGTCCCTTGGCGGCGGGCGACCACATTACCCACGCCATCGATCTCCACCTCATCAAGCCCTGCATCCCGCAGCAACGTGGCAAAGAGCGCAGCCCGCGCTGACTCCCCGAAAGGAGGCGCCGACACTTCGGTCAACTCGATCAGGGTCGCTTCTGCCTCAGCCTCCAACGCCCGCACGAATTCCAACGCGTGACCGATTTCCGGCCGTGCGACAAGCGCCCGCACCGCGGTGTCGTAGTCTCGCTCACCTTGGAGCGCCGCTACAACGGGGCAACAACACGCTGACACCACGACAAGAACGCCAAAGACAGTGGATAGCCTCTGCATCTCTGGAGCAAACCTCCCCTATGCACACCACTCGAGTATCCCTGCGACAGCTGCTCCTTGACCAGACGACCCGTTGTTCGAGGTGCAAGTACGTCCTGAAGGTGATACTACTCTCGCGACACACCCCTGCTCACTGCTCACTGCCGGCAGCAGCGCGTTCTTCTGCCCGGTGTCCGGCGAGAATGCCTTCCATCCCGATATTGCCTTCGTGACAGGCATACTCGAATATCGGCTCTTCGCTACCCATCAGAGGAATCACAACGGTCCAGGGTCGCGTCCAGGTTGTTGGATCCGAGATGGTGACCTCGTAATCGAGCGTAGTCGGGCCGACACGCGTCAATCGTTCGACCATACGCAGGTTTTGGCCAGCTCCTCTGAAATCAGCGGATGCCGAATAGTTCGTTGTTTCGACCACCAGTGTGTCACCGTCCCAGTATCCGCGCGAATCACCATGGAGTTGGCGGATCTCATCGTCCAGGTGCGGTTGACCTGTGAGAGGAATGAGCCGGGCGTCATGAATCATTTCATTCATGATGACGACATAGTCCGTACTCTGGAACACTTGGTAGTAACTGTTGTATCCGGCACCCAGGCGCGGCACTCCGTAGGTCACGCATCGCTCCGCCAGCGGTCGATCCGAATAGGAATCGGCGGGATGCGCAGCACGATGCGCCCTCAACCCTCGACGCCGTTCTTGCGCAGCAGAAGTCATTGACGGAATTCGCCCATCTGGAGGATCGACCACCAACGACGTACTCCCTGTGAAATCTCGTTCAGCGATCCAGAACTGGTTGTAATTCCCAGTGGTTGGATCGTAAGAAGTCGCCTCAATTCCCTGAATCGCCGCCAGAACGAGTTGGTCACCAAACAATGCGTCTCCATCACCCACCGCATCGGCCGCGGCCACCTTCAACGCTGCGAGCTCTTCCTCGGTCAGCGTTGCCCGATCCGCCCAGACTTCGGGACGCTCCAGTGGCGTCGCGTTGTTGTTCGCCCACACCCCCTGCAAATTGGGGTGCCCATCCGCCGTACGCGGAAGCGTCCATCCTTCCGCCGCTGGCTGACCAGCCGCTGCCACCGACGCCAACCCTAGAACCAGAAACGCACTCACAACGCAACGTCCTCTCATCTACGCTCTCCTTCCGCACCCCCCAATCGTCCGGGATGCGCCCGACGCGTCAGGATTGACGGCCCTGCCTTTATCTTGGATTGTAGTCAGACGCGGGACAGGGCGCTACCCGCCTCACCGGTACGTTTGACAGGAAGCCATTCAGAGCCCAAACTATGGCTGTTCTAAACGGAGACAATATGACCGACACGCGGCAGCTGAACGGAACCGGACGTCTGATCTTATCGGTGCTTTGCGCCGCGCTTTTTTTCGTAATCGCTTTAGAGCCCTACCGTCTGTACATGGAGTTTAAGGGGGACATGGAAGTTCTCCTCAAAATCCAAGCCTACGTAGGGTTCATCTTTCTGCTCCTCTGGCTGCTGACGGTGTACGGGCCACTGCGCACCAGTGCACTCTATGCACCTGGCACCGCAGGGACGGAGCAAGCTGTGCCCCGCGAGCCGGCAACACTGGGATCAAAGGTCTTCTGGATCGCCCTCCAGATTCTCGTTGTCCCCTTGCTCATCATCATGGTCGTCGGTCTCATGGCCGCGTTCTCCTGATCGCTCGCTATTCCCGATGCACGCGCTACGCTTGAAGCGGACGGCTTCCCAGTGAGGTCGTTCGTCAGGGCGGTGGCGAGCCGCCTCGGCATTCTCGAATTAGCTCGACGGGCCCGGGACACCGTCGACGGGCTTACTTGGGCGCATCACAACCGACAATTTCTTCGGCGAAGCGGCGGAGACGGACTCCCGATTCCTCCGCCTCGACTACGGATCTTGACGACTGCATCGGCCTCCGTCGAGTGGTTTCTCAACAGTGGTCAAGCCGCCAAAGACAGTATCCAGGAACTCTTAAGGGATCAGAGGCTTTCTCCACACCAGGTCACACGCGTACTCGATTTTGGTTGCGGGTGTGGACGCGT
>CAZPZZ010000053.1:0-24694 GCA_964591245.1 uncultured Vicinamibacteraceae bacterium
GAGCATCGCCTTCACACGGCGGGGGTCAGTGGTTCGAATCCACTAGCGCCCACCACTCTTGATTTAAGGCTAATCGGGTTCCCCGATTGGCCTTTTGTTTTGTACATCACAGGGTACGATCGAGCGTTGTGAGTCTCTGTTAGGTTCACGTGAATTCGAGGGGGTGCCGTTATGAACCTGGAGGGACCAGTGGGGGAGTTGGGGGGGCGGGTACGCAAATCGGCACGGGAAGGTCATGATGCACGCTATGGGCCAAGGTGATCTTTCGGTACTCGTGACGGCTGAAGCGATCCAGAGCCGTGTACGGGAGCTTGCCGTCGAGATCGATGGTTGGGGTGATGGTGCTCATCAGCTTCATGTGGTTGGGGTACTTAAAGGCGGTGTGGTCTTCCTCGCCGACCTGATCCGAGCACTGTCTCGACCGGTCACGATCGATTTCGTTGCCATGTCAAGCTACGGGCATGACACAAAACCGTCGTCTGAGCCCAGGTTGATTAAGAGCTTGGATGAGGGTATCGAAGATAGAGACGTGCTTGTGGTCGAGGATATTGTGGACACTGGATGCACACTGTCATGGCTATTGAAGTACATCGAGACTCGGCGACCCCGTTCGTTACGTACGGTGGCGTTGCTGGACAAGCCAGCCCGCCGACAGGTTGACGTCCGGGTAGATCTTGTCGGCTTTCGTATCCAGGACCACTTCGTAGTCGGTTATGGGCTTGACTTCGCCGAACGATATCGTCACCTTCCGTATCTTGGCGTGCTAGAGCCGAGTGGTACGCGAGCGGAGGATGACGCATTCGTGACCACCCCGGACGCCGAATGAACGATAGCGCGTGGGTAATTGTATGGTTGAAGGCGATCCCCGCTTAGCGGGTTCAGGATTGCCGTTGCGTAATGACAAGGTAGAGGGGATGGTCAAGATCCGTTATGCGGTCGTCGTGCGAGCAGTCGTGTTGTGGATGTGTGGATGGCAGGTGGTAGGGGAGGCGCAGGAGGCGACAACGCATCCCGATTTGCGCCAATTTTTTCTCACGACCGCGATTGCCGACGAAGAGGCCGAGGAGGGACTTGACGCCATCAGGGAGGCTTGGGACGACGGATATGCCGGCATGGTCTGGGACCTGCTTCGGTTCATGCGTCCGCCGTCGCTCGTGCAACCACCCTCTTTTAGGGCTCTCGACGGGGTTCCCGTTAGAGGGGCTGACTTTATTACGCGGCGACGTGAATTCGATCACCAGACCACGACGGTGTTTCGTCGTCTGATCCGCCTGCTGGAGGAGCAGGTCGGTGAACGCTTTGGCAACGATAGGCGCCGTTGGCAGGAGTGGATCTGGCAGCAACCCTATGAGCCACACCCTGAATACATGCGCTTCAAGGGGTTGTGGTACGGGCAAATCGATCCTCGGTTCACAGATTTTTTTCCGGCGTATGCTACATCGCGCATTCGTCTGGATGAGATCGATTGGGGTGGCGCTCTTCCCAATGGGACTCCACCGCTGGAGTACCCACCGGTTATCCAGGCCGGGCAGGCCGCATATCTTGACGATGATGATGTGGTGTTTGGGATTACCGTCGGCCGCAGAGCCAGAGCCTATCCGAAACGGATTCTGGCATGGCACGAAATGGCGATTGACGAAATCGGCGGCGTGAATCTTACGATCGTCTATTGCACGCTCTGCGGTACCGTCATTCCTTACGAAAGCGTCACCGGAAATCGATATTTCCGGTTTGGTACCAGTGGATTGGTGTATCGGTCGAATAGATTGATGTTCGATTTTGAGACGAAGAGCTTGTGGAGCACGCTCGAGGGGGTCCCGGTGGTCGGAGATCTCGTGGGACGTGGTTTACAGCTCACGCGGCGGGCGATCGTGACGACGACCTGGGGAGAGTGGCGTCGCCGGCACCCGCGGACTACTGTTCTGTCACTTGAAACGGGTCATGACCGTGATTACTCGGAGGGAGTGGCATATCGCGATTATTTTGCTTCTGACGAGTTGATGTTCGGTGTGCCGGTTCATGATGAGCGGTTGGAGAGAAAAGCGGAAGTGGTTGTGATGCTGCTCGACGATCCTGCGGGTGGCAATCGTCATCCGGTGGCTCTCTCTGTGGAGTTTCTTTCGGAGAATCCCATCTTTCATGCTGAGGTTGCTGGTCTGCCATTTGTGGTCGTAACAAGTCCAGACGGCGCCAATCGCGTGTACGGCACCGATGGCCGCCGATTTGTCCGGTGGCTCGACGATAACCTCGTGGCTGACGACGAAGGTCAGCTATGGTCGGTTGGAGAGTACGCGCTGTCGATTGAAGATGATCCCAGCACTAGCCTCGCTCGGCTACCATCTCAGCGCGCATTCTGGTTCGGCTGGTACGCACAATTCTCGGATACCCGGCTGTTCCAGTAGTTAGTGCCGTCTCCCCAGCGTTCAGGCGTAATATGCCGGATCGCGGTATGTGTATGCTGCGATCGTTGCGAAGCTTGTCTTGAGTCTGCTATCGTCGGCTTTTGGTAGTCACAGGAACCGTTTATGTTGTTTCGAGGAGCAGAGTTGATGAAGATGTTCGTCGTTCTCGGCGTCATGGTCGTGTGGGCTGTGGCCGTGGTGGGTGTTGGGGGAGCCAGAGCCCAAGAGCTTCAGGTCGGTGATCCAGCGCCTGCGTTCAGCCTTCCAGGAACCGATGGTAAGACCCATAGCTTGTCGGACTACGCGGGGACGCCGGTGGTGTTGGCCTGGTTTCCCAAGGCGTTCACCGGTGGTTGAACGGCTCAATGCAAGTCGCTGCGTGAATCCAGCGACGAGTTGAAAGCGATCGACATGGCGTATTTCATGATCAGTGTCGATACACCCGAGACGAATCTTGAGTTTGCACAGTCGCTCGACTCCGATTTCCCGTTGTTGAGTAACCCGACCAAAGAGGTGGCGGAAGCCTATGGCGTCGTGACGTCGAGGAGCATGTTCCCGCAACGTTGGACGTTCATTATCGGTGGCGATGGGAAGATCCTCAGGATTGACAAGCGGGTCAGCCCGTCGACGGCAGGGCAAGACCTCGTGAGGCACATGAAAGAGCTCGGTCTCGATTAAAGGGGCACTGCCGCCGGTTGGCGGTGAATGTAGGACAGAAGATAAAGGACCGTGGTATCGGACGATGCCCCGGTCCTTTGTCGTTTGCGGACAAGGAAGCACCCCTGGGCTACATGGTGAAAATAGCCCAGGGCGTAGGTTTTACTAGGCCTCGTGACGAGGTTCAGCCTCGGCTGGCTTGTCCTTGGCGACTTCGTCTTTGAATCCGCGAATGGCTTGGCCCATGCCGCGTCCGAGCCCGGACAAACGGTTGGCGCCGAAGATCAGCATTAAGATGAAGAAAATGATGATCAGCTCGGGCACGCCCAACGTGCCTATGAATGCGAAGACGGTGTGCTGCATCGAAACACCTTCCTGATCAGCTAACTCTGAACCCATCTAGAATATCACGAGCCGAGAATCGTGTCCTCGCCATTTTTGCTGACGCTGGCTACGGAAGCATGGGGTGGCTGAACGGAACGGTGCGGGGGGCTGTTTCATGATGACTGTGTCCGGTCAGGGGCCGACCTCCTGAACGCGGAGAGACGAACGCATCGGGGCAAGATACTGCGTCGGGAGACTCGTTGCGCGGGCCGTGAACGAGTAATTTGCTCAGCTGTCAAGACTGGTCGGGCGGGTTCTGCCGGCGTTGCCGTTTTGAGCTTACAAGGAAATGTGATACATCCACGAGCCTATGTCTGCAGATTCTCCTTCGGCAAACGTTCCAGTACATGGTCACTCGACAAAGACCGACGTCGAGATTCGCTTCGATGAAGCACGGCGTAAAGTGGGCATCGTTGTTGGACCACTCGTGTTTCTGCTTGTGCTGGCGTGGCCCTTTAGCGCCCTGACACCAGAAGCCCATCGACTGGCTGCCATCATGAGCTTGGTCATCGTCTTCTGGATTACCGAGGTGTTGCCACTGCCTGTGACTGCGCTACTGGGCACCGCTCTGGCTGTGCTCTTACAGGTGGCGCCGGCAGCCCAGGCGTTTCGCCCTTTTGCCAGTACTACCATCTTCCTGTTTCTCGGGAGCTTCATCTTGGCTCAGGCGCTGTTTGTGCATCGAGTCAACGAACGAATCGCGTTCGGGGTGTTGTCTTTACGAATTGTTGGCGCGCGTCCCACAAGGATTCTGATTGCCTATGGAATCCTCGCCGCAGTGCTTTCCGCATGGATGAGTAACACCGCGACGGCGGCGATGCTGGTGCCGATTGGGCTCTCACTTATCCGATTCATGGAGTCCGAGGCCAATATTCCGAAGAAGTACGGCACGGCGTTGATGCTCATGACCACCTATTGCTGTTCGCGGGGTGGTATGGCTACACCGGTTGGGACGCCGCCCAATTTGATTGCCATCGGGATGATCGACGACCAGTTGGATGTGCGGATTACGTTCGTCCAGTGGATGCTATTTTCGGTGCCCATCATGGCGGTGCTGATGTTGATCGTGTGTGTCTACCTCAATTGGGTAGGCCAGACAGGTGTCACTGAGATTCCTGGCACAGACAAGATCATCGCCAAGCGGAAGCAGGAATTAGGCCCCTGGAAGCGGGGTGAGATCAACGCGGTAATCGCCTTTTGTGTCACGGTGACGTTGTGGATTGGACCTGGCCTGCTCGCGCTCGTGCTTGGGTCTGACCACCCTACCGCCCGTTTTGTATTGGCCAGTGTTCCGGAGGCCGTGGCGGCACTCTTCGGCGTCGTGCTGCTCTTCGTGTTACCGATCAGCGATACGCAACGAAGCACGATTACCTGGAAGCAAGCGTCGCAGATTGATTGGGGGACGTTGCTGCTGTTCGGTGGCGGACTTGCCCTTGGGGCGCTATCGGCGTCGTCGGGGCTGGCGCTTGCGGTTGGGGAAGGAATCACTGGCCTCGTGCCGACGGATCAGGTTGCCACGCTTACATTTGCGGCGGCGCTCTTCACCGTCATTCTGTCGGAAACAATGTCGAATACCGCTGCCACGAACATCGCGATTCCCATAGTTATCTCCATCGCGATGGCGTCTGGGGTGAATCCTATGATTCCCTCGGTGGCGGCCGCTCTCTCAGCGTCGGTCGCTGATGCGCTTCCGGTTTCGACACCGCCGAATGCCATTGTGTACGCGTCTGGTCGCGTCAGAATTACCGAGATGATCAGGTACGGAGTGCTAATGGACCTGATTGCGGTCACGCTGGTACCACTGCTTGTGCTGCTGATCGCGCCGATTTTCCTGGGATCCTAATCTGGTTCGCCAGCCCGGATGTGTCTTCTGCCTCGATGGAGCGAGTTGAGCGAGGGGGAGGACTCTTCAAGCATCGGAGTGGGACGTCTACTCGTGGATACGTGGCATAGGCGCCATCACGCGACAGCCTTGGGGCCGTGCAGCTTGACGTTTTTTCTGGGAGACGTGGCGAACGGGACGTTACGTGAAGCAGGATTCCAGGTTTGCACGGGACATCACGGAACGATGAGCACATTCGTCATGTCGCCGTCGAGCGAGATGGTACGCAGATACTGGTAGTCGTCGGCCTTGTAGACGTCGATAGTCTCGCCTGCTTGGTGGATGTAGAGCAATTGACCGTTGGTACTGGGCAAGACGGCCATCCGTGGCCGACCATCGATGACACGCCGGTTTTCCACACGGCGACCCGCGAGGTCGAACGTCCAAAATTCATAGTGCCCGATACGGCTGAGAATGGCGTACGCTTTCTCCCGTCCTGGAGCCAGCGCAAAGGATGAAAGCGGAGCCTCTGGGCCCAGTGTGTAGAAGTCGACATCCCGTTCGGCCAGATTGATCCGCGCGATACCCATAAGACGTCGGTTCTGGACGGGGTCGTCTACTCGGAACAGACCAGAAGCGAATCCAGGTTCCTCGTTCGGATCTCGACGGAAGCCGAAGTTGAACGTTCCAAGTCCCTCCCCGCCTAGTTCCGTCAAGTTCCACCGTTCGACTTCGCTGAAGTTCTCGGTCTCGAGAGCGATGATTTCCGGGCCGAATAGGTACAGCAGATTACCGCGAGGCGAGAAGCGCATATTCGCGCGGACACGTTCGTGTCCACCCGGCCATGGAATCTCTTGCATGATCTCGTGTGTGTTGAGATCGACCTGCAGGAGACGGCGTGGGGCAATGTCAAATCGATCGACCAGTTTTGTGGCGGTATCTGCGAGTAGGATCAGGTAGCGATCATCGGGTGAAACGACGTAGTTTCGGATGCGAACGTGCGTCGAGCCTTCGCTGAGTGTGAGGGTGTCGATGGTCTGTCGCGTTGCGAGATCGATGATCTCGATCTGCTCGAACGACCGGTCCCGCGCATAGATCCGCGTGTCATCCGCCGAAAGGCGCATTTCATTGGGAGGACCCGGCAAGGTAGTGGTGATGGCGTCGACTCGCTCGGTCGCCTCATCGATGGCGTAGATGCGATCGGGAAAGGCGCCGACGTAGATGGTGCCAGTGCCGCCGACCAACCCGGTTGACTGGGCCGGAGCGAGTGGAGCGATCAATAGCCCGACCACTGAGACGATGGCGAACGCGCGCATATGAAGTCTCCGAGCAGACTTAGGGAAAGATGAGGTCGATCTTGCGCCAATCTTTTTGGGCTGCGGCGCACTTGCTCGTCCAATCCGGCGTGTGGTTCACCTGGTCAGGAACATGAGCTGGCCAGAAGCAACCCCGGTGACAATCGAAGAGGTCCCGTTCGACGGGTTGACAGAGCCCCGCGGTGCCGCCGTTGCGGTCTGCTTCCCAGCCTGGAGAGAACACCAGGGAGCATCCGAGTGGAATATGAGGCCCTTCGGGCTGCTGGGGAGGACCAGAGCCCTGCTCCTGAAGGGCAACGACGTCGCCAGTGGCTGGCGCAGGCGCGACAGTGTGTTCGACCCGGACCGCCTTGTGGTTGATCGCCTTTAGGTGTCTCATAGTGTTCTCACGCGTCGAAACGGTTCAGGAACTGCGGATTGCGTTGGGCTAGTGCGCCGTAAATCCGTAGGCAGATGTCTGTCCACTCGCGAATCCAGTCACAGTAATGCAGGTTCGGGCGCTCGCTTGAACCGTATCGTGTATGTGCTTCATGATAGCACCCGCCTGAGCAGAGTGGGCGCGCCCAGCAGGTGTGGCAATCCGTCTTGTTCGCAAGATGGTGGCGTTCGAGAAACTCTGTCTGGGCGTGACGGTCGATGCCATCGGTCACCGACCCGAGCCGATGCTCGTCTGAACCCGCGAAGCGGTGACACAAACCCACGTCCCCACCGGTGGCGACCCCCATGAGACCCAGCCCGGCCCCGCAGGGATATGCCTTGCTAAGCCCTTTGTGGATTTCTTCGAGCGTCTCGCTGACATTGGAGAATCCGTGATGACGTCCAGTGACAGCCGATTCGAGGAATTCGTCGGCGAGTGTCTTGAATTGGGCCACCATGTGATCGAATCCTGACCCGTCGAGCGCGTACTCGCGCGAGGGGGATGTCGTGACGGGCGCGAATCCAACCTCCCGGAAACCGATTTCGTCGGTCAGGTGACGGTAGATACTGAGAATGTCTGTCACTTGCGATGTCAGCGTGACCCTGGCGCCAATCGGTCGGCTGTGATGCCGGGCCAACAATTCGCGCACGCGAGGAAGAAGCACGTCGTAGCTACCCCCACCGTCATGGAAGACGCGAAATTTGTTCTGGAGCTCTCGAGGGCCGTCGATAGATACCGTGACCGCGACGTCGTGGTCGGCGAGGAATTCGATCATCTCGCTTGTCAGGAGCGTCGCGTTCGTGGTGAGGTTGAATTCCACGTGTTTGCCGCGTTCGGCGGCAAGAGCGCGGGCATAGGGTACGACCTGGCTGAGGACCGGAAAATTCATCAAGGTCTCGCCGCCGAAGAAGCTCACGTGCACAACCTGGTTGTCGCCTGATTCGGCAAACAAGAGGTCGACGCTTTGTTTCGCCGTCTCCTCGCTCATGAACTTCGGTTGTGATCCGTTTGTCGTATCGACGATTTTGTCCTCGCTGTACTCGTAGCAGTAGGCGCAACTCAGGTTGCACTGGTTCGTCACGTTGAGTACCGCGGTCGTGAGGGGGAACGGCGTGAGAGGAATCACCTTCGGGGAGGGAGGCGGAGGAGCCGCTACAGGTCTGATTGCCCGGACTTCCTCGAGTTCCTTCAGCGTTTGCTCCAGATCGGTGTCCGGGAATCGAGAGCCGAGGCTTTCCACGAGGTTTTCTCGCTCGCGGGGGTGTGTTTCCAGTTCATCGAGTACCGCGCCGGCCGGGTCATCAAGAGCGAACACCGCCGCGCTCGGCACTAGGTAGAGGAAGCGTTGACCAGCCGCCTCGAATGCGTGAAATTCGCCAACTCCGAGCAGGCTCATGGTTGCTCCACCGCGGTTGGATCCCAGCGCATGTAGAGCGGCACCGTGACCAGTAGATGCGCTCGCGCTCGGAGGGTGTTCCCACCGTTCCCGTTTGTCGCTTCCTGTTGGTACGCGGCGACCACCCATACATCGCCGACATTATTCCGGTTGCCGCTGCGTTCTGCGTTGGGGCCATCCACAGCGGGGGTGAAGCGACCTTGCTGGTCGAGGGCGCCGACATAGCGGAGGTCGTCATCGCCGACAGTGACCGCATATTCTTCTAGTGACCAGTCGACGTCCATCAGTCCGAGATCAAGGTCGTCCCCGGTGCTTGGTTCACCGTCTGGGCCGTTGTGATAGCCATGCGCTTCGAATTGTTGATACTGCTTCGGAAATCGTATCCCGCCGATCCTGGCCATGCCAGCCTGAGGAGTGACGGTGAGTCGATGGACGCGGTCGTAAACGGTGAGGGCGTCCGAGCGTGATGCCGGATCGAGAAACAGATCGCGCACGCCAACGGCGGCCTCTGGGGCAATACGGATCCGTGCGTCTACCCGGTTCTGTGACGCACCGAGGACCGCGACGACGGTAATTCCTGGACCTAGGTCGAGAGTTCCGGTGTTCGCCAGGTTCTGTCCGAAGATCCGGATTGTTTCGTTGGTGCCGACGCGGAGAGACGGAGGGTGTACTCCTGCGACGACGGGCTCCGTTGTGATCCGCTCTAGCGTGACGTCTAGCCCGTCCTCATCATACCCACCGGTGAACCATCGGCCGGTCATGCGCTGCCAGCCGCGCTCGATGAACATGACTTCACGCAGGCCGTCGTTGGTATCGTTGGTATCTAGGGAGCGTCCGCGCCACTGAAAGCCAGTGTAAATGATGGCTCGACCGGTTCGGGTAACCGCTCGGCCATCCCGGGCATACACATACGTGGTGGCCGTCGTGAATTCGTCTTCGGTATCGGGAACAGGGGCAATGTCCACCCGGCCGTAGACCGGACCGAGTCCAGGCGCGTGTCCACGGAGTAGCCATGCACCACCTACGCGCGCAGGTCGTTGGGTTGCAGACCAGGCGGCCCATTCCGGCGTCTCGAAGGGAAGTTCTGTTGAGAAATGGCTAATCGCTTGATCGACAGGTTCCGGCTCGTCGCTTGGAGCTCCGGTTCGTGTGAACGATTGGAAATCTACGAAAAAGTAATAGCCGCGGTGCATCGCCATGAGCAGCGACCATTCGTCGTCGGTTCGGCGTTGGCTGAGCACGCGGCCCAATGAGTGGCATTGGGTGCAGGTCTGCTGGATGTCCGGGTCCTTGTAGGGCTGGTCGTCGGCTCGCCGCTCAGCTTCATATGCGGCTGCTTGGGCCTCCTCGGGAGCAAGGCCGAGCGTGTTGGAGAGATACTTGACAACCTCTCGGGCCGTCTCCGGGGCGAGATCGATGTTGTTGAGCGTTACCATGCGCCGAATGGTTTGTTGCCAGCCCTCAGGCGTGGTCCGCCGAAACGAGATGCGAGACATCAGACCTGCGTCGTCCGACGCGTGGCACGAGCCGCAGGCCTGTTGCACCGTCTCGTTGTGGATCGGCAGCCCAGGGCCGTTCTCGTTCGTCACCGGTTGTGCAATGGAGGACGTAGCGGTTACGACGGACAGCAAGAGAAGCAAGGCTATGCCGCGAAAAGAGAGGTGAGGATGCGTAACGCCGTCGTCTGCAAATGACATAAGGATTCCGTTGGGTCATTTGTAGCACAGGATGCTGGATCGCGAAACCACGTTGTTGTGAATACCTCGAGTCCGACGGCTTTTGACCCTTGCGAGTCTGGTGTGGGACGAGCCGATCAGCGCGAGGAGATGTGCCGAAGTGCGCCTTTGGCGATCAGTACCGACAGCACGCCGAGAAAATCAGATAGGTTCACTGGGGTATGACGCTGGTTGTACGCTTCGTAGAGATCCGGGACATGCTCGTAATGAGGGGCTATCTCGATCAGTCCTACGAGATCGATCTCGCGGAGGAAACGGATACCTCGACCCTGTCGTGTCCATCCGGCCACGACGAGTTGGTCTTCCATGATTATGCGGTGTGTCGTTACTGCCGGACGACGTGCAAGCTGCGCTTGCGCGCCGAGTTCCAGATGGAGTTTCTGACTCTGCCGTAGGTCCGTGAACGCGGCTTGGACACTTCGATCGTGGCGTAGTTGGTCGATGTCGACGGCGGCCCCTTCAGGGGTGTCGCCGGTGCCTGGGGCATCGGGTGCTGCACGGCCTGTCCAGAAGGGATGCAGGTGCTCTTCGGCAACGTCGGCAAAGAAACGCTGAGATTGGATGGCGAGTGCAGTGTGCATCTCACCTTCTCGTTCGTTGAAGAGTTTGGCGGCAGCGGCAGCCAGAGAGGTATCCGTCAACGATGTGTGCACGACGACTGCAGCCAGCCAGGCAGAAGCCAGCGCTTTCTTGACGCCATAGGATGAGATTGGGTCGATAAATGAACCCGCATCGCCCACGAGAAGGAGGCCAGGGGCGGAATATCGGCGTGCGTGGTAGAGCGAGGCATTACAGCCCCAGGGCGGGACTTCCGAGACGGCGCCCTCGAGCATCGGGCCCAATGCGGTCGTCTTGGAGAGCTCTGCGAGATAGCGGGTGGTAGCCTCTGGACTACGATCGAGGTCCGTGAGGTGGGGGTCTACCATGACGGTGACATAGCGTCGGGTGGGGCTGACCGGGACTGACCAGGCCCAGCCGTCGTCGTAGGCTTCGACGAGCGTATGTGTGTCATCGGGGACATTCCACCCGGAATCACGCGTCCAGACACCCGTGAGGGCAAGCGTGGTGCGAGCCATGTCGCGCACTCTGTAGCCCCGACGTGCAATGAGGCCCGACCGGCCAGAGCAGTCGAGGATGAAGTTTGTTTCGACGGCATGGGACATCCCGTCCGACGTCGAGTAGCGGACTGTGCCAGGGCTCGTCCCTGGCCTGGCGTGGGCCGGAGGTAGCGTGGCGTCTCGCACGACGGCATCGGCTCGTAGTTGTGCACCGGCACCTTCGGCCATGGCGAGCAGTTGTGTGTCAAATCGGTGGCGTTCAACTTGGAGACCGGTAGCGCCGTCGGCAAATCGTTCAGAGCGCCTGGTACGGTCTCCCCACCAAACCGTGTTGCCAGTGCTTGTCAGACAATCAGCGTTTTCGACCGCTTGACTGGCACCGACAAGGTCGAGCAATTTGCGGGCGCTCGGCGGTAGCGATTCGCCGAGGGATCGCCGGGGTTCTGGGCGTTTGGTGAGCAACAGGGCCGTGTGGCCCCAATGTGCGAGTAGCCGGGCAACCACCGCTCCGGCAGGTCCTCCCCCGATGATCACCGCATCGATGGGTTTTCGTGCCATGCGATCATTGTCTCTCGAAGAGCTGGAGTTGGAGATTTCGGGTTGACCGTCCAAGAGCATACTCGGTTCGAACCTGGTACAGGGTACGCTGAGTAGGCGCTCGACGAGATGGCACTTCGGCGCCATGCTGACGGTGCTCGTTGCCGGCGTGACGAGGGGAACATGTGTGAATACAGCGGTGTCTCGTACCATGCACACGACACAAACGGGCGGTAGGAACTGATGACAACTGGTTGGGACCCATCCGTGCGCAGTGCACTGGCCTACCTGGTGCCGTATTGGGGACGTTTGGTCGGCGTCATCGCATTGAGCCTGTTGTCCACCGGATCATCGCTCTTGGTTCCGCTCCTCTCGCGGTCGCTCGTCGACCGAGCGATTCTTGGCGCTGATAGCAGCGCACTCTTACAGATCGTATTGCTCTTCGTTGTCATCACGGTCCTAGGTTTCGGGCTGAATGTTGTGAGCGGTCTCCTGTATACCCGAGTCTCCGCGGAAATCTTGTTTGATATGCGGTTGGTGCTGTATCGACATCTGCAGCGGCTCTCGCCGCGGTTCTACGCACGCACCCGCTTTGGCGACATCATGTCCCGCTTGAACAACGATATTGGAGAGATACAGCGGGTGGCTGCAGAAGTGGTGCTGGCTTGGGTCGGGAACGTCCTGTTCTTGATCGGGACGATCGGAATGTTGGCGTATCTCGATTTTCGCCTATTCCTGTTGGGAATCGCCCTGCTTCCGGTGAGCCTGTGGGCGCTGGTGCATTACCGGCGTCGGTTAGAGGGGAGGGTTGCCGTTCTACGGGAACGGAGTGCCGATATTGGAAGTTTTCTGATCGAAACGTTGCAGGCAATCAAACTCGTAGTTACTGCGAATGCGCAAGAACGTGAGGTTGGTCGGTTTCGACGTCGGAACGATCGGTTTATCGAGGCGCTCATGGCGATGCAACGAACGACGTATCTTTCGGGCGGGTTGCCCGGGGTGATCCTGTCGGGAAGCACGGCGTTGGTGTTCCTTGTAGGGGGGCAGCGGGTCATCGACGGAGCCCTGACCTTGGGAACACTGGTTGCGTTCATGGCGTATCAGTTACGACTATTTGGTCCGGTTCAGGCCTTGATGGGCTTGTATGCGAGTCTGGCCACGGTCAAGGTCTCCCTTGGCCGTGTGCAGGAGATTCTGTCTGTTTCCCCGGAGGTGGTTGATGCTCCGGACGCGGCTCCGTTACAGAATGTGGCGGGCGCGCTCGATCTTGACGATGTAAGTTTTTCCTTCCAACGAGGTGCTCCGGTGCTGGAACAAGTCGACTTGCACGTGCCGGCGGGTACGAGTCTAGCCATCGTGGGCCCGAGTGGCGCCGGTAAGAGTACCATCGCTGACCTGGTGCTACGTTTACTGGATCCCGACGAGGGAGCGGTCAGATTGGATGGACGCGATCTTCGTGCAGTGCCGCTTGCCGATCTGCGGGCGTGTATTGCGTTGGTCGAACAAGAGCCCGTGATGTTTCATGCGTCAGTCGCGGACAATATTCGGTACGCGCGACCCGAAGCGACGGCCGCGGAGGTCGAAGAGGCGGGCCGTACCGCCGGGTTGGCATCGTTTGTTGACCGGTTACCCGATGGGTACGCCACAACCCTCGGTGAGCGGGGGACAGCGTGTTCGGCGGGAGAGCGGCAGCGTGTCGCAGTGGCGCGCGCGTTGCTGGCAGCGCCTGCGGTGCTGGTGCTCGATGAGCCCACTGCGTCGCTCGATCCCGAGTCTGAGCAACTGGTTGCGGCTGGCTTCGAAACGGTCATGAATGGGAGGACCACCATTCTCATTACTCATCGCCCGGCGCTGGCCAAACGGGCGGACCGCGTTGCCGTTCTCGACGGCGCACGGGTTGTCGAAGAGGGCACACCGGCTGAGTTGATGGCGAATAACGGACGATTTGCGCGGTTGTTCACCGGTCAGGGGTCCGAGGGGTGAGACCGCTTCGAGTTGCAGTCATCGACAGTGGGATTAATCCAGGGCATCCGCATATTGGTTCGGTGTCAGGGGGGGTCCGGCTGAACGCAGAGCAACCGGCTGACACGGATTTCATCGATCGGCTCGGACATGGGACAGCAGTCGCAGCCGCGATCCACGAGCGGGCGCCACGGGCAGAACTGTTTGCCGTGCGGGTGTTCGAACGAGAATTGTCGGCGTCAATCCACTTACTCGTCGGCGGAATTGACTGGGCGGCGGCCCGTCAAGTTGATTTGATCAACCTTAGTCTCGGGACTGTTAACCCGGATCACGCGGGTGTGTTGCGCGGGGCTATTGAACGTGCCATCTCGGCTGGGGCGTTGGTGGTGTCGGCTGGGCGCCACCAGGGGCAGACATTTCTTCCTGGAACGCTGGACGGTGTGCTTGGGGTTGAACTCGATTGGGAGTGTCCGCGGCTTTCTGTGAGGGTAAGCGACGTAGGTGGCACCACTGTGTGCCGGGCGTCCGGTTATCCCCGACCAGTGCCAGGCTTACCCCGCGAGCGGAATTTGAAGGGACTCAGTTTTGCTGTTGCCAATGTCACGGGTGTGCTGGCGCGAGAGTTGAGGCCCGCCGCGCGTCCTACTGTGGACATGGCGCTGACGCTGCTTCGCGAGTCTGAGGGTATCGCGACCCTGTGGGAAAGAGGAGCCGATTCGCATTAACGCGACGCGTCTTGGTGGGAGATGCGTGAGGGGGAGGCGTGCGCATCGGCTCTGAGCGCCGGTGCCACGCGAACGGTTGTGGGGCGCTCTTCCTGCACGGAGGAAGGAGTGCACCCTCAAGGGTGGAAGCCGCCGGTCCCCTCGAAGAGAGGACCGGCGAACGGGTGTTTATTGTTCCTCGGTGATGGTGATCATCTCGAGGTCGTCGGTGTCGGATGAGAGTTCTGCGTCACCGGCTGGGACGTTGTTCTTCTGCAGGAGGTACGCGGAGATGTCGGCATAGCCACCCGGGCTGAGGCTGGCCGGCGCTCCTTGCGGCATGGTGGTACGGATCGCAGTGTACATGTCGCTGATAGATAGATCGCTCCAGCGGAAGAAGAATGAAGACCCGACCAGGGATGGTGCGATGCCGTCTCCCATGAGGTCATCGAGGTGGCAGGCCGCGCATTCCTGCTCGTAGGTCTGCATCCCGCGCTCCGCCTGTTCGTCGGTGTAGACCCCGTCCCAGATCGTTTGTTCTTGGGCAGCGACCGTGGTAGTCAGCGTACCAGTCGGTTCCGGCGTGATCACGAGGGACGCCGCAAAGGGGCACAATGACGCGATGAGCAAGGCCGCAATACGGCGACGACTCTGACCGGCAGACGGATTTCGCATTTTTCCTATACCTCGCATGTTGTGGCGGTTCGGAGCGGCCGTGGCCACTCTGGTTGTCGCCGGTGTCCTGCAATCCAGTGTGCCCGCTGGCCGAAGGCCAGTGGGCCGCTAATGAAGCTCCTACCGGGGTAGTGCAACCGGCCTCCCACTGGGATGGCGGGCGGATCCCGCAAGGCTAGCCCATCAGCTAATCGAGTATACCATTCACCAGGGAGGCGCTGCGTCCCTCCATTGCGAGCTTTTCCTCTTGCTATTTTCCGTCGAGGAGGTCGCCAAGACCGCCTACATGGTCGAGCACCGATCCTTCACCTTGCCGGCGGCCGCCCGTTTGCGGTGCCGCTTTGTAGATACGGTCCGCGAGCCGGCTCAACGGAAGTGATTGCAGCCAGACCCGCCCGGGACCGGTGAGCGTTGCGAAGAAAAGGCCTTCACCACCGAATAGGGCGGTCTTCACGCCGCCCACGAGCTGAATGTCGTAGTCGACGCTTGGCTGTAGTGCGACAAGGCACCCGGTGTCGACACGCATCGTTTCACCGGGTTGGAGGTCAAATTGTTGCACAGAGCCTCCGGCGTGGAGAAACGAGAGTCCGTCGCCCTGTAGCCGCTGCATGATGAATCCCTCGCCGCCAAAGAGACCGGCACCAATCTTTTTCTGGAAGGCGATGCCGATCGAAACGCCCTTCGCGGCGCAGAGAAAGGCATCCTTTTGGCAGAGTAGCTCTCCTCCGAGTTGGGAGAGGTCCATAGGAAGAATTTTTCCAGCGTAGGGGGCGGCGAATGCGACCCGCTGCTTACCACTGGCGTTGTTGGTGAAGACGGTCATGAACAAGCTTTCCCCGGTGAGTAGCCGTTTTCCTGCGCCCAGTAATTTGTCCATAAATCCCGCTTGTTTCTCCTGGTGACTGCCGTCGCCAAAGACCGTCTCCATTGCAATGCCGCTCGTCATGTACATCATGCCGCCAGCTTCGGCGACCGCACTCTCGGACGGGTCAAGTTCGACCTCGACGTACTGCATTTCGAGACCTTCGATGGTGTAGTCGATTTCGTGTGCAATGCGACCACCAGGAATGGGCGGCGCGGACTGGGGCTCAGGTAGAGAGGCCTTTAGTTGAGGGATGTCAGATAGTGGTGTCCAGTTGGACATGCCCGCGGTGAACGCTGGTGTGTTGCGATCGGCGCTCCCGGTCTTGATGTTGTCCAGCAATTCCGATCTGGTCATTGGGCCGATCTGCTGCCCATTCTTTGCCAGGTACCACTGTCGGTCGGACATGCTCTGCGTTCTCCTTGAACTGTTTTGACGTGACGTCGGAAAGAGATCACTGCCCTAAGGCATTGGAGACAAGAAATATTTCGGCCACGGGAGGGTGGAATTGGTGAACGGTTGTCCGTGGCCGGTGCTCAGGAGGCATCTTTCCTTCTATGGTATCGTCCACCGTGGGGCATCACGTATCCATGTCTACCGGTCCAATCACTACTTCGGATGACTGCGAGGTCTGTCTCCGTGTCCTGAAGGCTCTCGAAACAACGGTGATCGTACATGCCGTCAAGTGGTACCGCGTACGTTCCGATGCGGGGCCACGAGTACCGAACATTCCGTGTCTTGACCATGAGGCGAAGCTCCATGAGGGAATCGCGCCGCATGTTGCCGCCTATGTTGAAGATCGGGATACGCATGAACTGTACGAGATCGTCTTGATCCCGTCGCGGCGGCGTATCGAGATTGATATTGCGTCGACGCTACACGAGCAGACCGATGAGGGAAGGGCGGAGTTGCTGACACAGCTTCGCGGGCAGTATCCGGACATGACGTGTTCGGTGAACCGCTTGTCGTGGTTGCGTGGGGATCGCCGTGTGGCGCGAGCATGCCGCGCCCAGGTGACATTGCGTGAGGTGCTGCTTGGGGAAGATTTCGACCGGATCACATTGGCTCTTGAACGGTTGCGCACTATCGGTGCGCTGATGGAGAAGGAGTCACGTGTGGCTTCCTGGAGTGTGCGAACGGTGACCGGCCCTTTTCTCGCCGTCGTGGGGTTCTTGGTCTATCAAGGGGTGGGCCGACTGGCGTTGGAGATTGGCGACGCAGCGGTGGATGGACTCCAGGCCCTGATCGTCGGTGGCGTGGGTGCCCTCTTTCTCTACTATGGGCTCAAGGCGGTACACCTGACGGAAATGGCTAATCGGGTCTGGAAGCGAGCGTCAGAATACGGACTGATCGTCAGCGAGCGTCGCCGTCTCTCCGCTCAGCCACGGCCCGGGCGAGTAGCATGAGGCCAGGGCCTGTCGACCAACCCCCGTTCACTGCAGGCGCTCGGTGACGTTGAGTCCGAGACCACCGAGATTCAGCGATGGCCGCGTCGTGTTGCTGGGGGGCTCGCGTGGCCGCGGTATGCACGTATCGGACTCACGGACGCGGCAGCAGTAGCTGGCTCCCCGGGGGGCGCTGGACGTCGAATGCCTTGAGTGTGTAGTTGACAAGCGTATAGTGCCCGATGAGCCCGACAAGATCCACAAGCCCTTCGTTCCCGAGTAGTGCTTGGGCTGATGCGAACGCCTCGGCACTCAGTTTCGTTTCCCGAACGAGTTCCCGCACCACGCGAATGATGGTTCGTTCCATGTCGCCTAACCCTGGGATCTCGTTGGTTTCGGGAATTGGTCGCCCGAAGCGGAGTAGATCGACGATCTCTTCTTCGAGTTCGGCCCGCCGGCCAAGGGGTTCGTGAGCTGACCATTCGTACTGGCTGTTCAGCGACCGAGCTGCTGTCAATATCGCGAGTTCGGTCAATCGTTGATCCCGTCCCCCGTCTGCGCCGTAACGCAGATAGGTGCTGGCGGGAAATAAGTGTTCCGCCATTCGGGGACTGTACATCCACATCCCAATGGGTCCGCGCAGCCCACTTGCGTAACGACTCTCCGGGTTTACGATGATGTCGAAAATGCGCCGGCCCGCCGGATCAAGTGAATCGCGGTCGATGGTTGGGAGGCGTGCCCACGAGTCCTGGTCAATGTCGTCTGGAATATCCGCTGTGGTGACTTCGCGGGGTTGGAATGCCTCTTGGTTCGTCTGGGCGGCCGTGTTGGCGACCATTGACAACGTACAAATAGCTAGAATGAGCTGCCGTTGCATCAGGATTCTCCTCCGGGCTGAATCGTCCGAACTGGCACACATTTCGGCTGGCCACGCGAATGGGGCGGCTTTCCTCGCCGCAGTACGTCTGTATGCTCTCTTTTTTGAGAGACGGGAGGCAAGTCGGTGGATATGGCGTTGCCCCGGCAACTGCGACATTGCTACGTGCGGACTCTTTCACGCGCTGCCGGTGGTCCCGTTTCTTCCACAAGAGGCCAGGTAGCCAACTTCTCCCGACAGGTGCAGAAACGACCGAGTCGACAGATGGCGATCTCGTGCGAAGTGAAGCTGAATGGTTCGACAGTGAGCGGGGTTGCACCGATTGCAATGGTGATGTGCGGCGTATATCGAGTGTAGCTAGCGGTCTGCCTGAACGTTGAGACCCAGGTGATGTCGGCTGCTCGCGCTGGCCAGTTGTCACAGTGGAAGGAATCCGCGAGGCCCCCGGTTGTCTCGAAGCGACGCATGGTATTCATGACCCGCGTGTGGAACGAATGAAGCGTTGCCGAGCGTTCGACTTGGAGTGATTGAGCCGTACGACCGGAGTGAGACCCGGTGATCAGTACCTCGAAGGGAATAATGGAAGACACAAGCCGAGCGATGTGGCGCCGTACCGCAGGTAACGACTCCTGGCGAACGTAGTGTTGGCCGATCGTGAGATGCGGCAGGTGCCCGTGATCGAACCGGAATCCGCGTCCCCCACTGGCGTCGAATTGAGCGTTCAGCTGTCGGACTCGACTCTGGGCTGGTGCCGGAAGCAGCAGAGCGATGTCGATGGCGAGTGGAGCCGCAGTTGATGGCACTACCGGTGAAATTGGCCGCTGCGTCTCGAGCGGGAACGATTGCCGAACGCGTCGACGCGCGGCAAGGGCCTCCAGCCGGAAGCCAGCAAGTCCGCCTGCAGCCGTGCTGTTGCAGCGTACAGGGCGGCACGGTCTGGGCAGCGGTCGGTGTGCACATCGCCATCCGGGTGCCGTTGATGAAGCCGGAAGCCACTGGCATCAGCGTCGCACCACACACTCACGGCTTCGTGGTCGGGGCGGTTCGGATTTTGAAAGTTCACCATGGTGTACGGACTATCGGGGCGTGTTACCGAGAACTGTAGTTTTTGGCGGAAGCCTGGGGTGCCTCTCGCTTGATACGCTCTCGAAAACATGGCGGTGGAAAAGCGATATGCAGGTTAAGGAATCAGTCATTCGGCATATGAGTCGGCTGGCCGTCGAGCATGGCGCTGTGAACCTGGCCCAGGGTTTCACAGATGAACCGCCGCGTTTTGATGTGGTTTGGGCCGCGGTCGCGGCTCGCTTGGGAGGGGATGACGCACAACGCGTGCGATTGAATGAGATGTCGTTGCGGGAGTTGCTGGGACAAGAGGCGGCGGCAGAGCTCTGGGATCGGCCGTTACCAGCATTGCTGGCGAAGCTGCAGGGAGAACGAGATCGTCTCAATCAGTACTCGTTTCCCTTTGGTCTGATCGAATTGCGCGAGGCCATCGCAGAGTACACGCGGCGGTGGTACGGATGGAGACCAGACCCGTTGACGGAGGTAACGGTTACGCTTGGCGCAACCGAAGGGTTGGCTGCTGTGTTTGGAGCCGTGTTGTCGCCGGGCGACCGAGTTGTTGTTCCTCAGCCCTTTCACGAGATGTACCCCTCGCAGGCGTCCGTGTTTGGGCTTGAGCCTGTATTTGTGACGTTGACCGAGGACGAGGGGCGACGGGGCTGGGAATTGGATAGGGCACGGTGGGAAGCCGCAGCCCGCGGTGCCAAGGCGCTCGTGCTGAATACACCCCACAATCCAACCGGCAAGGTGTTTTCGTTTGCAGAGCTTGATTGGTTGGCCGAACTCGCCCGGCGAGAGGGTCTACTGATCATTACGGACGAGATTTACGAGCACATCCGTTTCGACGGATGTCGACACTATAGCCTCGCGACATGGGCTGGGATGCGCGAACGGTCAATCGTTGTGAACTCTGTGTCGAAGAGCGGGAATGCGACCGGCTGGCGGGTGGGCTGGGTACTCGCGCCGGCTGAGTACACCGAGCGGATTCGAGCGCTCCACGACACGATGGTGATTCAAGCACCAACGCCTCTACAAAAGGCAGCTGTGGCCTTGCTGGATACCAACCCGACCGCCTTCGAACAGATGCGGATTGATTATGCGAACAAGCGCGACACGTTGATGGCTCCGCTTCGGCGAGCTGGTTTTGAGGTTGCTCCGCCTCAGGGAGCCTATTATCTTTTCGCTCGTTACCGGGCAGTTCCGGGCCTCGGCGCACTTGCCCCGATGGATGTTGCTCGCACGCTTGTCGAGCAGGTCGGGGTGGCATGTGTGCCGGGAGATAACTTCTACAGAACAGGTTCAGACGGCAGTCAATACGTCCGGTTTGCGTTTTGTCGAAGTATTTCGGCGCTGCGTGAGGCGGCTGATCGGATTTCCCGGTTCGCCCGTGCGCCCACCGGGGATAGGCTTGGCGTTGTATCGGGGTCACAGGATCAACGCTGAGGCGGCCAGTGGAGCGACGCGTGCCTCCGTCCCAATATCCCTGGCGACGCTATCGTATATTCTGGGGTGCGGGCAAGATGAGTTGAAGCGCTTCGACAAGGGCTTCAAGTTCTGCTTCAGTGCCAATCGAAATGCGGAGCGTATCTGACAGAGCAGGCTCTGCAAAGTATCGGACGAGGATGCCGCGGGCTTCCAGCTGTTGGTAGATTTCGTTGGCATTGTTCCCTGGTGGCCGTACCAAGACGAAATTTGCCTGGCTCGGCCATACCCGGCAGCCGAGCCGCTGTAGCGTTTCGGTCAACTGGTGTCGGCTGATCTTGATTCGCTCGACAACGCGTTGGGTGTAGTCAATGTCGATCAGTGCTGCGGCGCCCACGTGCATCGCGATCGTGTCGACGTTGTAACTGTCCTTGACCTTTACCAATGTGTCGATGATCGGAGGTTGCGCGATGGCGAAGCCAAGCCTGAGGCCCGCCAGGCCGTGGCTTTTTGACAACGTGCGCAGGATGACGACATTGTCATGGTCTTTCGTGAGCTCGAGGGCGTCGCGATCAGCGAAGGCTACATAGGCTTCGTCGACGACGAGGAGTCCTTCGAGGGTTGTGGCGAGTTCCGCGAGCTCGTCGACCGATGCCGCCGTGCCTGATGGGCTGTTGGGGTTGGCCACGATCGTCAACGTTCCCTGCGCAGCCAAAAGCTCTTGAACCGGCAACGCGTAGTCGTCGTCGAACGGCACTTCCACGACGGGGGCGTCTTGTATGGCCGCGAGCGTGCGATAGAGGACGTAGGTTGGAGACGGATAAACGACCACTCGACCGGGGCCCGCTGTCGCTCGCATCAGAATCGTCAGCAGGTCATCGCTTCCGTTCGCGGGCAGTACCCAGTTTGGATCGATGTTCAGGACGTCGGCGACGGCACGCTGAAACTCGGCGGCGCGGGGATGTGGGTAGCGTCGAAGGCGTTCGCCGTCGATCTGGCCCAATACTTCGAGTCCACGTGGGCTCGGCGGATATGGATTCTCGTTGGTGTTGAGTTTGATGACCTTTGTGCCTGGTGCCGGTTGCCGCCCCGGCGCATAAGGCGCCATCGTCTCAAGGGAAGGCCGAAAGAGTGACGCAGGGGAAGTTTTCTGTTTCACGAAGTTACCGGAACTCTGTACTTGGTTTCGGGCGCGATGCTCAGATTAGCGTGTCCAGTCGAAGCTGTGCTCGATGGTGACAACCTTGGATGAGGCGACCTCGGTGACATTACTACCTGCGAGATGTTCTCCGAACTCGCCATATCGACTCTGGATCGGCGCCGGTTGCGGCGAGACTGGAAACTGAACCTGAACATGCACTGAACCCGGTGGCCAGTAAGTCGTGTTGATTTCCGCCCAGTATTGACCGGCATTCACGACAGCGGTGCCATCGGTTATGAGATTCTGGGCTGGCCATTCTCCAACGGGGGCTTCGTTGGTCAGTGCATGTGTGACGAAATACGTTACGACCGCCCCATCCGGAAGATCCGTGGCTCCCTCGATCCGCAGCTCGCGCCAACGACTACGGTGGTCGACGGAGAGTGCCACTGTTTCGGTGCCGCCAGTCATCGTGTCGGGGGTTGAGGCGTCCCCGCTGGAAGATTGCGACGAGCAGCCAAGGAGAAAGAGCACTCCTCCCACGACTCCGGCCAAGAGGGAACGGTGCATACCGCCATTATAGACGTCCCGATGCAGTCCTGGATTTCGGTTTGTTCCTTGACTTGGAATGGCGTACTGTTGGTCCGGAGGGAATGGTGGATTTCGCGTATGGCTGAAACATCAAATGATCGACTGGGTCCGCTGCGGCAGCTTGTCGAAGCGACTGACGATTCGCAGGTTCTGGAGTTGCTGACTTCGACCGTGCAGGTGCTTGAAGAGGATACGGCTCGTTTGCTTGACCAGACCCATATTGCCCGGGATATCGCCGCTAGAACCAAAGCCGGCGATTGGTTCGGTAACACCGAACTCGGCGAGATTCTTCAAGATGCCGACCATTTCCTGCAGTTGTATAAGCGCCAACGGGAAGGGCTCGCAGAACTGAAGAGTTTGCTGCGTTCGCGGGTGGTGAAGAGCTGACACTTCCAAGGTTTAGCCAACACGCATCTGTTGCTTGAGGTTGTCGATTCGGTCTTTGACGGGTGGGTGAGACGCCAGGTAGGTACTGACGGAGGAGGGCGGTTCACGGAGTTCCCGTTGCTGAAATCGAGAGAAGAGTCGAATTGCACCCTCCGGGTCGAATCCTGCGGCTCGAGCGAGGCGAGCCCCTAATTCATCGGCTTCGAACTCGTGATCGCGCGAGTACGCTTTTTCAAGCCACTCTAATCCAATCTGGCGTAGCCAGGGAGCGATGACGCCTCGTCCGGGCGTGAGCATCGAGGCGGCGGAATACGCTGTTTGGCGTAATACGCGATTGATGGCGTGCCGGCGAATCACATGCGCCATTTCATGGCCGATCACGAAGGCGAGTTCGTCGTCATCGCGGTCACACATTGCGGCGAGTGATTCCGTCACGAAAATAAAGCCGCCGGGAAGCGCATAGGCTGTCGGTTGCTCGTCCACGACGACCTCGACTTCGAACCGGTGGTGTTTGTTCCGAACGACTGCCGCCAGACGTGTCAATGTCTCTACTAGCTGGGGGTGCAACGTTGACTGTGTTGGCGCACTGCGTTGTTCTCGCACGACGGCGGCCATGTCGCGCCCGACACCATATTCCGCGCGAATCGCTTCCGTTTCGTTGCCCGCCAGAGAGTTCCAGACCCATCGAGCTTTACGCGCCTTGCTACCGGCCAGGCGACCGAGCTTGTAGAGAGGACTCTCGGCCATCGCTGTCTACCTATCCTCGTTCCTGAGCCCCATTCTGCGTGGCTGTCTCATTGTCAGCCGTGGTGCAGACTGGGGGAATGCCGCCACCTCGGATTTGGGAGAGCACGTTCGAGACTGCGGCCTGATGGTTGCATCCGTTGACGCGGTACCGAAGATATTCCCCCTGCCAGACGGCTTTGCCTTCCAGATCGACAAAACCAAAGTTGAGACCGCGGCCCAGCGTCGTGCGATAAAACTCGCTGAGGTCACGTAGAAAGTTGAGTGACACATCGCGCGGGGGAAACTCGACGACGTTGCCCGGGGTCTCCCCGCATTCTGGCTGGATGCCTTGTCCCTGAATTTGGAGGAATACCCGGTCGGTCGCCTCTGTTGGCGAGCACCCGCTGACTGTATACCGTAGAAATTCAGGGTACCAGACGGCAGAACCTTCCGTGTCGACAAAGCTGGGGTTGTTCTGCGTACGTCCCAGCGTATCTCTGTACTCGTCCTTGAGTCTTAGAAAGAAGAGTAACTGTTCGTCTCGGGGGGGGAATTTGATGCCGGTGATCGAGATGCCGTAGAGCGTCAGAACCCCACGGATATCATCTGGTTGTAGGTCGTCGATGTCGCTGATGACACCGTTCATGAGGGCTGTGATCTTCTGCCCGTCGTCGTCTGGGTGATCTAGCCCAAGGGCGTGGCCGAATTCGTGAGTGGCGACGCGGCGAAGGTCATTGACCTTGCGCCGTTCGGGTTCCGGCCCGAGGCGGCGAGAACCGCGATAGCAATTAAACCGTTTTGCGTTGTTGAAGATAATGTCGGATTCCGTCGCTTCGTCGACCCCATCCTGGATGTTGAAGAAGCTACTGGTCACCGCTAGCACTTGCGCGCCGAATGGTGTCCCGAAGATGTCGTTCGAGAAAAAAACATGGCTGTGCCCGTCGTCTTCCGCAGGCGCGTGAGGCGAGTTGAGCACAGGGCTGAACCAGACTCCAGTCCTCCCGAGCACAGCATTCCAGGCGTCGAGTCCGGCTCTAGCGCAGTCGTTCCAATCCGAGGAGCCGTCAAGTAGACGAGCCGCTTCGCCGAGTTGGAGCGATATCGGGATGGCGCCAGGTGGCCAACGGTGGCCCAAGAAGCTGTACGCGACGACCGAGTGGCCAACAGAGCCAAGCAG
>CAZPZZ010000054.1:0-24254 GCA_964591245.1 uncultured Vicinamibacteraceae bacterium
CCCGGACGCCGCGGATATGAGCCGCGTGCTCTAACCAGCTGAGCTACACCGGCGAAGCTAAAGCGCCGACAGCAGGTACGTTCCTCTCCGCCGGCATGTATCTCTCTATTGTATCAACTCAGCGAATGAACTTAGGCCAAACCGTATTGAACCAGTGACGGAACAAGACAAAAACGCGTTCTACATAGGTGGCGGGACGCCGTCGCTACAGCACGACCATCGCATCGCCATAGCTGTAGAAGCGATACCGCTGACGAACCGCCTCGGCATAAGCGGCGAGTGTGCGCTCACGTCCCGCGAAGGCACTGACGAGCATCAATAGTGACGACTGAGGCAGATGGAAGTTCGTAAACAGCCCACCCACGACATGAAAACGAGATCCCGGATAGAGATAGAGGTCGCTGACTCCAGCGCCCGGATGCACCCGCCCAGAACCTCTGCGACTCGCCGTCTCAAGCGTACGGGTCGTCGTCGTTCCCACCGCCACGACGCGCCGCCCCGCCGTGAGGGCTCGTTGAACAGCTACCACTGTTTCCTCTGGAATATCGTACGGTTCTGACTCGATCCGATGATCTGCCACCTTCTCGACACGGATCGGCTGAAAGGTGCCGTAGCCAACGTGCAACGTAATCTTTACGGTCTCGATCCCGCGGTCTCTCAGTCGGTCGAGCAACGGTTCAGTCAGGTGGAGGCCTGCTGTCGGGGCCGCCACCGAGCCGGGCACCGCGGCATATACGGTCTGGTAACGCTCGCGGTCGTCCAACACATCCGAGCGCCTGATATACGGAGGTAACGGCACATGTCCCAGCCGCTCGATGACCTCGTCCACCGATGCCCCATCCACGGTCCACAATCGAATGCGTCGACGACCATAAAAGCGACGTTCGAGGACCTCGACGTACAGGCGCCCCCCGTCCCCCTCGAACCTCGCCACAGCCCCTACCCGCAACTTCTGCCCGGGATGCATCAACGCCTCCCAGTGGTCCTCGTCGATCCGGGTCAAGAGCAGGCATTCCACCGCTCCCCCGGTCGGCTCCCGAACCCCGAGCAGCCGAGCGGCGATCACGCGAGTGTCGTTCACCACGAGCACGTCACCGGGTGCGAGCAGGTCCGGCAGGTCGACGACATGCCGGTGCGACAACGAACCGGTCTGCCGGTCGAGCACAAGCAGGCGCGCCGCGTCCCGCGTCTCGCACGGGACCTGTGCGATCAATTCCTCAGGAAGATCGAAATCAAACTCGGAAACAAGCACAGTCGGAAAACGGGGACCACATCCTTTAGCGGGGATGTACCACCGGTCGGTATGGCAATCCGATCGGAATCCGTCGACCACTCCTTCGTCGTGGATGGTCAGCCAAACACCGCACGACGCAACTCACGTGGACGGATACGTAACGCCCTAGTACGCCCAACGGAGTAGCACGGCGCCAACGGTGAAACCAGCACCGACCGAGGCCAGCAGAACCAGATCACCCTTCTTAGCACGACCGGCCGCAAGCCCGTCCGCAAGCGCCAGAGGGATGGTAGCTCCGGTCGTATTGCCAAACCGTTCGATATTGATCACGACCTTTTCTTCCGCCAGGCCCAGCTCTTTCGCAGCGGCTCGAATGATGCGCCGGTTCGCCTGATGCGAGACAAACAGGTCAACGTCGTTAGCCTCCAGCCCGTTGCGCTCGAGCACGCGACGACAAATCTCGCCCGTCTTGCGCACGGCAAACTTGAACACCGCCGCCCCATCCTGATGTACGTAATGCAGGCGCTTCTCGATGGTCTCGTGGGATGCCGGCATACGACTCCCACCAGCAGGCATCATGAGCGCCGGCCCGCCGGCGCCATCGATCTCATGCGCGAAGTCGATGATTCCCAACGCCGGATCAGGCGAAGCTGACAATAAAGCGGCGCCAGCTCCATCGCCGAAAATGACACAGGTCGACCGGTCCTTGTAGTCAATAATGCGAGACATCACATCGGCCCCAATCGCCAATGCGTAGTCATGAGCCCCGGTCGCGACCATTTGCGCCGCAGTCGTCATCGCATACGTGAATCCTGAGCACGCGGCCCCGAGGTCGAACCCCCACGCAGAATCCGCCCCGATGTTGTGCTGAACAAGACACGCCGTACTGGGAAAAAACATGTCTGGCGTGGTCGTCCCGACCACGATAAATCCGACATCCCGCGCGTCCACCCCGGCCTGCTCAAGCGCTCGACGCGCGGCCTCGGAGGCCAAATCCGACGTCGCAACATCATCATCCGCAATATGGCGCTCGCGAATACCCGTACGCTTGAGGATCCACTCGTTTGAGGTGTCGACCATTCGTTCGAGTTCGCTGTTCGTCAACACCCGGGGTGGCACATAGGTGCCAAGCGAAGAAACCTGGACCGGACGAAGGGCTCGAGACCCTGCCGCCATCGGGATCGCTGCCGCGTTTTTCATATGCGAAGCCCTACCTCGGCTCTCAAAAAAAGATCGGGCGTGCAGTTGGTGACATTGCCACACCACCTCCGCGTACCCAGCAACAACTCGTCAACTCATGCCGGCGCAGTGTACACGCACCGACGGCTACCTATCCATCCTCATCTCCGCCGGGATTCATGAGCGATTCCCATCAGGAGCGTGCAACACCTGCATCTTTCACCACAACTGACCTTCACGATCCGGAGCTGGCAAGCCAAAATACTCGTAGGCCCGTGCGGTAGCCACCCGTCCACGTGGCGTTCGATCGAGAAAACCGATTTGTATCAAAAACGGCTCATAAATGTCCTCGATCGCCTCTTTCTCCTCACTGATGGCGGCCGCGATGCTACTCAGCCCGACTGGCCCCCCTCCAAATTTATCAATAATTGCTTGCAACAGTCGCCGGTCAGCCTCATCGAAGCCATTGGTATCGACCTCAAGCATCTCAAGCGACCGAAGCGCCACCTCCCGGGTGATCACTCCATCCGCCCGCACCTGGGCAAAGTCTCGGACGCGCCGAAGCAATCGATTAGCTACTCGCGGCGTCCCTCGAGATCGACGAGCCAGCTCGATGGCAGCCTCATCGTCAATTGGCACTTCAAAGATTTCTGCCGAGCGACGGATAATCTCCTGTAGATCCACTTCCCGATAAAAGTCCAGTCGATGAACAATCCCAAACCGCGCCCGAAGCGGCGACGTGAGTAATCCCGCCCGCGTCGTCGCCCCGACAAGCGTAAACTTCTGCAACGGAACCTTGACGGAACGCGCCCCGGGCCCTTGCCCGATGACGATATCCAACTCGTAGTCCTCCATCGCCGGATAGAGAATCTCCTCGATCACCGGGCTCAACCGGTGAATCTCGTCGATGAACAGCACCTCGTGTTCCGAAAGATTCGTGAGAATACCCGCCAGATCACCAGGTCTCTCAAGTACCGGTCCTGCGGTGGTGCGCACGGGCACGCCCAGTTCGTTCCCGATCACGTAAGCTAGGGTCGTCTTGCCCAGACCAGGAGGACCGTAGAGCAACACGTGGTCGAGCGCCTCGCCACGTTGACGCGTAGCCGCAATCGAGACATCAAGATTCTCGCGAAGCCGCTCCTGCCCAACATACGTATCGAGCGAACGCGGACGCAGTCCCGCTTCAAATTGATCGTCGTCGCCAAGCCGAGCCGAACTCACCACACGCCGGGCAGATTCTGTGTCGGTCATTCATTCGGACGAGATCGAGACAAGACTCGCTCAGTCAGACTACGCACAATACCGGGATCCGTGTTCTGGCTCCCGCCTGGAGAACCTGATGGGATCTCAGGCGTCACCGGGCAAGCTCCTGTAGCGCCCGGCGGAGCATCTGTTCGAACGAGCCCGCTCCCGCGGCCAACGCCCGGTCGATGGCTCGTTCGGCAACGGGGCGATGATACCCGAGGTTCGCCAGCGCGGAGCGCAGATCGACCTTCATGTCCCCTCCGCTCTCAACACTCGGCTCCGATTCGGACTCGAAACTAGAGGGTAGGCGGTCCTTCAGCTCCAATCCCATGCGTTCGGCCGTCTTTTTCCCGACACCGGGTATCCCCGTGAGCCGACCCATATCACCCTGTCGAACAGCCCGGACGAGTTCGCTCGGTTCAATGCCTGACAAGACAGCTAGGGCGAGCCGGGGACCGATACCCGAGATCCCGATGAGCAGTTCAAAGAGCTGCAACTCAACGGTAGTCGCAAAACCGAAGAGGGCTAACGCATCCTCTCGCACATGTGTGTGCACGCGGAAAATGACCTCCGCACCAGGCTCTCCAAGACCGTAGAACGTCGAGAGTGGAACCTGAACGTCATAACCCACCCCCTGCACATCCACAATCACACGATGGGGATATTTTTCAACGAGGCGGCCGCGGAGCCACGCAATCATGGAAAGACGCCAAAGGGCATATTAGGCCGGCTGCGTCGTCACAGCAGTCTCCGGCTCCCCCCGAATGCCACACGCATCACTGGGTTGGGCGAAAGCGACGCCACGACCGGGCCGTCCCGATCCCCGATGACGTCGCTGCTCCCTGGAACACGCCCATATGCGCGTGGCAAATTGCGATTGCGAGGGCGTCGGCAGCGTCGTGCGGAGCGGGAACCGCGTCCAGACCCAGCAGCAATGCAACCATCTGCTGCACCTGGCTCTTCTCAGCCCGTCCGTACCCAACGACCGACTTCTTGACCTCAGTCGCCGCATACTCCGCAACGGGTAGCCCAGACCTCGCTGCGGCCAACAGTGCCACCCCGCGCACCTGCCCTAGCTTCAACGCGCTACGCGCATTACGGGCATGAAAGACGTCTTCTACCGCCACACACGCAGGCACGTGATTGGCGATCAACGAGGTCAACTCGTCGAAAATGGTCGTGAGCCTCTCTGGAAACGACCGCCGTGCCGATAGCGAGATGGCACCGAATTCGACCAGACGGCAACGGCTACCGTCGGTATCGATGCATCCGTAACCAGTGCGGATCGATCCAGGATCGATCCCAAAAATTCTCACGCCAACGAGGCCTCAATATCCTTATCGCTGATGTCGAAGTTCGACCACACGTGCCGAATGTCGTCCAGGTCTTCGAGCAACCCCATCAGCTTCATCATCTGCTGCGCGGGCTTGCCTTCCAGCAACACGTGATTCTGAGGCAACATCGCCACTTCGGCAGTTTCCGGCTCAACGCCCAGGTCCCGAACAGCTTCGGCTACAGCGTCGAACGCCTCCGGCTCGCTGATGATCTCCCAGCGCGCGCCGTCGTCGCGGAAGTCATCGGCTCCTGCCTCAATCGCGGCGGTCATCAACGCCTCTTCGTCTGTGGCGTCCTTCTCCACCAACAAATACCCCCGCTTCTCGAACATCCAGGCCACGCTATTCGAGGAACCGAGATTTCCCCCATGCTTGGTCAAAAGGTGACGAATTTCACCGACCGCGCGATTCTTGTTGTCGGTGAGCACCTCAAGAAACAGAGCCACCCCTCCTGGCCCGTAGCCCTCGTAGGTTATTTCCTCGTAGTGCACACCAGGTTCTTCACCAGTACCCCGGCGAATGGCTCGCTTGATATTGTCGGCCGGCATATTGGCCGCCTTGGCATCGGCGATCACCGTCCGCAGTCTGGGATTGCTGTCCGGATCTCCTCCACCGTCTCGAGCAGCAACCGTAAGTTCCTTGATAATTCGGGTGAACAGCTTACCGCGCTTTGCGTCGGCCGCGCCCTTCTTGTGTTTGATTGAGTGCCACTTGGAATGGCCGGACATCGGCAGGACTCCGTCTCGCTATGAGGTTCCAGGAAAAACTGCTACCGCACGGCCCCCAGAAAGAGGTTGCCATAACAGCCCCTGAAAGCTGAGGATCCACGAAATCCCCTGCAGTGCAGAGGCGTTAATAGTAGCACGGAGTCGCAGGACGGTTTTTCACCGGTCACCATGAGCAACATCCGGCATCTGATTCATCTACGTACGCCGAGCGATAATCACCCAGGTTGGCGCATCTGCCTGCCAGGCCCCGCCCTGGTAGTCACCTGACACTCGCTCGATACGAAATCCGGCCCGGCGAAGTCGTCCTGTCATCTGCCGGATCGAAAGGGTTCGGAACACCAATTTGAATCGCCGTACACGACGTGCGCGACCGCGTCGTTCGACGAATTCTTGATCAAAGATCGTGATTCGCCGAGCGTGATCTTGCCGGACCGACTCGATGAGACTAATACGCGTCTCGGCCCCCCGGCGGCCCCGCAGGCTGACCTGACGCTCACACTCTTGCCACGTAGGCAGTTCCGGGACCAGATCAATGGCCAGAGTCCCGCCAGGCCGGAGGACGTCGCGAACGCTCAGGAGCGCCTGCCGCAGGTCGCAGTTGCGAATAAGCGACTGGAGGACCCCATAAGGCGCCATCACCAGTCCAAAGAATTCCCGCGGAAAGGGTAGCTCACGAATATCACCGCGGACAAAACGCAGACCGTCACCATGACGGCTCCGACGGACACGTCGTCGTGCCACGGCTAGCATCGATTGAGAACGGTCAATACCGACCAGTGCTCCTATCGTTCGGGCTACCGGTAGTGAGACTCTCCCAGTCCCAGAACCCAGTTCAAGTACGGGGCCACCGCGCTCTTCAGCAAGTACCTTCCAAAATTGAATATCCCGACGACCGACAGTACGAGCATTCTCCCAGTCATAATAAGGAGCGTACTCATCCCACCCATGCCACCCTTCCATGTCAGGTGGGTTGGGACGACTGCTGGCGAAAAGAATGCCGTTTCATCCGCTGTTCGTCCATTTTCCGATCGCAATCCTCCTGGCCGCGCACGCTGTAGATCTCATCAGTGCCGCGCGCCCGGGCCACGGAGCGATCCGCGACTCGGCCACCTGGTTGTACTGCCTCGGAGCCACAATGGCGATGGCAGCCTATTTCAGTGGACTTGAGGCCGCGAGCGACCTGCGCGTCTCTGCCGACGCGGCAAATGCGCTTACCCGGCATTTCACGTGGGCTGACCGGACAACCTGGTACTTCGTGTACTTCGCCTCAATTCGGCTGGCAATGTCCTATATCTGGCAGAGCCGCACTCGCCGCATGATGATCACGTCTGTACTTCTGGCTCTCGCCGGTCTCTGCCTACTCGCTACCGCAGCCGATCACGGCGGGCGGCTCGTCTTCAGGCACGGTCTCGGCGTGTCGTCGGTACCTTCAGGTGAATCCATCTGGCGACCACCGGGAGAATCCCGCCGCCTCGCGGAGGACAACACCCGCACCCAATGAAACACCTGGCGTCGGGAGGAAGTGCCACGCCATGCATGATCGGCGGGGCACCGTCGCATGCTAGGGCCGCACTAGCGTCCTCAGATAGTTCACGACGTGCCAGATCTCCTCGTCATCCAATCGGTTCGCATAGGGCTGCATATCGGCAGACACTCCCTCTTTGATGACGAGAAAAATTTCGCCGTCGCTCTCACCATGCAGCCAGACATCATCCGAAAAATCCGGCACGTCTCCTCCGGCATGTGCCATGTCACCATCGCCGAGTCCGGTGTTGCCGTGACACTCCCTGCACATGAAGACGTAACGTTGACGTCCTGTGGCCCTCGAATCTGGAGTGGATGACACGGGGTTCTCCAGTGCCTGCCCTTCCGCATGCCGATGTGGCTCGGGAGAATGCGCCTGCATCGCGAACACACCCGCCAGCGCACCACAAGCCATTGCCATCGCGAGCAACGGGCGAGAAACAACAAGTTGGAACATGATGACCTCTACTCCTGCGGAGAATCGAAATGCTTCCACATGTATTCCGGTTGATATCGCTGGAGATACTGGAAGATCCAATTCACCAGATTCACAATTCGATTGACGCCGTACTCATGGTGATTTCGCGTAGCCACAAGCTCCACCGTCACGACCCCACGAGTCGACACACAACGGATCTTGGCCCGACGTCTGTCCACCCGTCGATGGGGAGGGCGCCGAGGAGACGCACAACCATCAACGAACTCCTGCAGGGCCCCGTACAGCGGCGACCGCGCCCCCACAGCCGGCAGCAGGCCTATGAACCGGAAGGTACCAGTCGTCGGGGTGTACTGAAGGGTCAGAGGCCTCGGAAAGAGCCAGGAAAACTTGAACCGATGAGTCCCGCTCCGTGGTGGTTGTGTACTGAATCCCCGGAACACGCTCCGGTCGGCATACGCCTGCAAACGCGCCCGCACGATCGCCAACGACTGCTCTGGCGTCAAGCGAGCGCGTGGTGCTGCCACGGCGGATGTTGCGGGTGAGGGCGACACTGTTGATCGTCCACGCGCTACCACGGCAGCGAAGGTAAACCGGGCTCCCCCGTCCCCTTGTTCTCCATCCGCCGCCTTCTGCCCGCTAGTGATAGTAGGACATGACCCCGGGCTCAATCTTGCCGAGGAATCCTGGCGCGTACTGGTCTCTCAACCAGAACTCTTTCTTCGCCTGCACGTTCACCACCGACGGGCGACTCTCGTCGAGAGCCACTTGATAGGCCCGTTCTATCGCAGGCCGGAAATCGGCAGCCTTCGTCACGTACTCACCGTGGGCACCAAGCGCCTCACCAAGCTTGTCATAACGGAGATTCTCCTGGAACAGGTGAACGGGAAGCCCAACCTGATTATTCCGTTGCCCTTCCCAGGTACCCCAAGCGTTGTTGTTGTAGACGATGACGACTGCCGGCAAGCGATACTTCGCCAGCGTCTCCATCTCCATTCCTGTATACCCGAAGCCGGCATCGCCCGTGATCGCAATTACCGGATGCCCCTTGTAATCCGCCTGTGGTCCCGTCCCTTGCCTCACCGCCGCGGCCACCCCAATTGTGTAGCCTACGTCCGGTCCGATCGCGCCATACTGATACGCCCCATTCATGATCTGGCCGGGACGAAAACTCCGGAGATAGCGACGCGTATAACGCGCAATGCCATAGCCGCCCTGCACAATGGTGGTCTGGTCCGGTGGCAAGGTTCCGTGCACGAAATCTGCCAGTTCCTTCCCAATGACCGCCGGATGGACCGCATCGGTGTACCCCAATCCCGCCTGGTAGTACTCCTCGTTCTCGGCCTCGAATGCTGTGCGAGCCGCCGCCACCTCGGCGACCCATGCATCATGTCGCATCTCCGGCACGGCCGCGGCCAGCGCCTCGAGCGCAGCCCGTTCGTCACTTACGATACCGAGATCGATCGGCAAATTACGACCGATGTCCTCGGCCGCCGGATCGATTCGGATATACCGAGCGTCTGGCCCAAAGGCAAACTCTCCAAGAGTCGGCATGCAGTACTGCCCGACGAGCAGCACCAAGTCAGCGCTGGCCAGCGCGCCGGGAGCAGTATCGGCTGATAACGAATGATCTGCCGGGAACTGTCCTTTCGTCGTGCCCGATTCGACCACCGGAATATGCGCCCGTTCTGCCAAATCACGGAGCGCATCCCACGCCCGACTGTAGAACACGCCGTTACTGGACACGATGATCGGACGCTCCGCCTCACGCAACAGTGCTACGGCCTGGTCAATCGCTCGTGGGTCGGGAAACGGCTTGGTGTCGGTACGATACTTCGTCTTGTCGTAGAAGTACTCAATCTCACTGGCATCCCGGAATCTCGCATTGGCAACCTCGGCCGGAAAGTCGAGGTGGACGGGCTTCGGCACTCCGCTGCGCAGCTGTCGGAATGCATACCCGGCATACTCGTGAATGCGGGCCGGCGTGATCAAACGTTTGCCGTACTTCCGCATACCCTCGGTGGTCGGCTGCTGATAGGCGTCCTGAATGCCGCGCTCGGTATCTTCAGCGAAGATCGTCTTGTTACTTGCCAAGACCAGTACCGGCGACCTGGCCGAATTCGCAGCCGCAATTCCGCAGATCATGTCCGTGAACCCGGGTCCCTCGGTACCGGAAGTCGCCGCCACTTCCCCGGTCACTCGAGTGAACGCATCAGCGGCATGGCAGAGGGAACCCTCGTGGCGTCCACCGTAGGTTGGAATTCCCGTGTCCGCGATAGCATGCACGACCGAATAATTCCCCGGACAGCAGAACAGGGCCGCAACCCCTTCTTCCTTACAGGCTCTGGCAAATACCTGGGCGCCGGTCATGGGAAAGTCCACGGTCGGTAGAGACGCTTTCTTGGCCTCTGCGAACTCGCTCGGCACGGTGATCGGGCTCACATCGCCCTCTTCAGCCGCTGCCGACACAGCCGCGCCGGTACCCATTGCTGTAGCCGCTCCGCCGGCGCCCAGCACCGCCTGCTTCATGAACCGCCGTCGTGAGCTCTTCTGGCTAGCACGCATAACTGCTCCTTAAATCTTCCACTCCACACAAACCGAGACGCGTTTCTGTTCTCAGGATGGGATCCGTATCGGCAACCGTCCTTCACTCAGAACAGGGACTTGCCCTGATCGCGCTCTCTACCACTGCCCCCACCCGAACTCCATATCAGTGATACCAGAGAATGGCACGTCCGCCACGGTTGGTGCAAGCGGCTCACATTAGTCCGCGACCGCGACCACTACATCGCGCGCGCAACGAACGCCCACGTTACTTGTCTGTCCTGTTTCAGCAAACGGCAGGCGCACCGAGGTCCGCAGGACGCCCGGGAAATTCAGCCACGACCCCCCGCGCGCGATACGAGCGTAACCACTGGATGCTCCCGGCGGATCCACTGCCGGCGAGCGGCGATAGTCATCATCGTCGAGCCAACCATCGACCCACTCCCACACATTGCCGGTCATGTCATACACACCGAAATCATTAGGTGGAAAAGAGCGGACGGGAGCCGTGTTGCGCCAGATATCAGCCCCGCCAGTCGCACCGCTACAACATTCCTCAGCTCCATAATTCGCGTAGTCACGCGACGGCTCGTTGCCCCACGCATAGATGAGCCCGCTTCGCCCACCGCGTGCCGCATACTCCCATTCGGCCTCAGTCGGCAGACGTGCATCTGCCCAGACACAAAACGCCGCTGCATCGCCCCAGCTGACCAGGACGACGGGATGCTCCGATGTCTGCGGAAAGTCAGGTGCAGGAGGGTTACCTTGCCCGTCTGACCTCACAAACTCGGCGTACTCGATCACCGTCACCTCAGACGCCATGATCTCGAAGGGCGCGAGAAACGTCACCTCATGCTGCGGTCGCTCCGTGTCGAGACAGGCAGCATCGGAATCGACGCACCCCATCAAGAAGGTGCCGGCTGGGATCCGGATCCAGTCGAGCTCCAGGCGCGTCTGCGCCCCAGCCTCGCCCAGCACCCCACCGCCCAACACGCTGAAGAACAACAGCACCAACGCAGACGTCATCTTCATCTGTCGCCCCCCTCTTTCTTCGACCGACAGGTCCTCACCAGCCGACGGCATACATTGTTTGTCGTGGATCGGCACCGGCCACCATTACGCCGGAGCCAGACCGGCGGAACATCCCCTGCACATTCCCAATCCCGTACCCAGGCAGGAGCTCGACCTCATGCCCAAGCGCCGCCAACCGGTTCAACACCGAGTCAGGCATCCTGTCTTCCAGCTGAACCGTCACGGCGACGCCCTCCTCGAAGAAGCTCGGGGTCGCGCGCAGTGACACTCGAGGCGCCTCGATGGCCTCTTGAATCCCCATACCAAAGTCAATGACATTCACGATCGTCTGCAACACGGCCGGGCCAACGGATCTACCCTCTTGCCCCGCGAGAGCGAGTACGACTTGCCCCTCATTCAGGACAAGAGTGGGTGCACCGTTGACCACCGGAACACGTCCTCCTCTCGGATATCCCGGGTGATCTGGATCCGGCGCAGCGGCACCGATCCGCATGCCGTTCTGCAATATGAGACCAGTATTTCCCACGACGACGCCAGTTCCCCAGCGACTCCCCAGGGTGGGGTTCGCGACAACAATATTGCCCCAGCGATCAAACACCGATAGGCTGGCCGTACCACCTGGTGCAGACATCTCATCAAGACGCCGACCACCAGATGCTCGTGCCTCCGGCTCTCCCTCAGCCAGGGAACCCGGCGCAGGAAACACCATAGCCTCATCTGGCGATATCAACCGCCGTCGAACGTCCGCGAACGCCTTGGATATGAGTCCAGGTGGCACCTCGACTTCGCCGGGATCGGCCACGAACCCGTGCGCATCAGCTTTGGCGATCTTCACGGCCTCGATAATCAGGTGCAGCACGTCAGCGGACCCCGGTTCCATCGACGCCAGATCGAACCCCTCGAGCACATCGAGGGCAAGCAGCACCTCCACCCCCCCTCGTGCCGGAGCGGCGGGTCCATGAATCTCGTATCCGCGATAGGTGGTAGTGGCAGGCTCTGTCCATTCCGGTTGATAGCCAGCGAAATCGCCCCTCGTGAGCAGCCCCTCTTCGCGGTCAAGGAACCGGACCATGTCACGAGCCATGTCTCCCCGGTAAAACCGGGTAAAGGCAGCGCGTAACCCCGCCTGCCGATCCGCTCCATTAATGCGGGAAGTTTCTTCCGCCTCCACGAGTTTGTGGAGTGTGCGGGCAAGATCCGGATACGAGACAGGGTGCCCCACCTCTGGAAGTTCACCATCAGGCATGAACACTGCGGCGGTTGTCGGATAGCGCTCGAACAGTTCGGGAGCAGCCGCCATTGCCGCCACAGCTGGTGCTGTCAGCGGGTGCCCCTGCTCCGCGTATTCGATGGCGGGTTGGAGCGCTTGACCCAGTGTCATGACGCCAAACCGTTCGAGCAACTCTATCCATGCACCAACCAGTCCAGGCACGACCCCCGCGCGTACGCCACGATAGAGACTTGCTGCATCAGGCTCAGCGGTCCCGAGCCGGGCGGCCGCCACCCCGGTAGCATTCAAGGTGTACACACCGTTGGTTTCAGCGTCGTACACCGTCAGGACAACGCCGCCTCCGACACCAGAGGCCATCGGCTCCACCGACGCCAGGGTCCCCATCACGGTGACAGCCGCATCAGCTGCAGTACCACCCTGCATCAGCACGCGCATACCGGCCATAGAGGCGAGCGGGTGTCCAGCGGCCACGAGTCCCTGCACCCCCGGCACCGCCGGGCGATGCGCAAGCAAGCCGTCCGTCAGCACGGTGACCGGTATTTCCGCATCCACCGATGCAGACGAAACGCGTTCTCGATCGCCACGCTCGACGCAGGCACCGGCACACCCCACCAGGACGCAGACCAAGAGACTCAATCGGCCAATCAGTGTCACGATTTCAGGTTTCCTGAAGAGAGCCCCGCGGCATCAAGAGCGACGGACCGCAATGCCCATCACCTCAAACCGGGCTCCGCGGAGCAACTCACCCGATCCGATAAATGCACGAGCGGGCGGATCGCCAGAGAAATACGACGAATAGACCGCATTGAAGGCTCCATAATCGGCCACATCCGAACAAAACACCTGGACCTGGACAAGATCGTCCATCGTCATTCCGGCTTGCCCGAGCAACGCCTGAATCTGGTCCAGCGCATTCTGTGCCTCTTGCTGTGGATCAGCGGGTATCTCCCCGCTCTCTGGATCCAACCCAAGGCGTCCAGACAGATACAACGTATCTCCAGCCAGTACCGCATCGCTGAACGGAGCCTGTGTCGTCCGGCCTGGCAAATTGATGATACGGGAACCCGGCTGAGCCCACACCTGCGTCAACCCCGCCACGGCCACCCCGCCCAACACCACACCGGCACAAAAAATCCGCATCACCCTCATGACATCTCTCCTTCGATGGTCAACACGGTCGACCCGGTCGTCTTTCGAGCTTCCAGCTCTCGATGCGCTTGGGCCGCCTGATCCAGTGGAAGCTCCTGGCTCACCGAAATCGTCACCGCGCCACTGCGCACCACGTCGAACAGGTCCGTCGTCGTGGCCTCGAGTTCGTCTCGCGTTCCGATGTAGCTGGCTAGCGTGGGACGGGTCAAAAACAGGGACCCTTTCGCCGCCAGCACTCCGGGACTAAATGGGTCAACCGCTCCAGACGCATTGCCATAGCTGACCATCAGTCCACGTGGCTGTAAACAATCAAGGGATGCCGTGAACGTGTCTTTACCGATTGAATCGAACACGACAGGAACCCCTGCGCCGTCGGTGATTTGCTTGACCCGCTCAACCACATCCTCACGGGTGTACACGATGGGGTGATCACATCCGTACGCCCGCGCGAGTTCGGCCTTCGCCTCGGTTCCGACCGTGCCAATCACGCGAGCCCCAAGATGCTTCGCCCACTGGCAGGCAATCAGTCCCACGCCTCCCGCGGCAGCGTGCAGCAAGATCGTGTCGCCCGGCTTGATAGGGTAAATCCGCCGCAGCAAGTACTGGACCGTGCAGCCCTTGAGCATCATGCCAGCCGCCTGTACTGCCGAGATTTCGTCCGGTAAACGCACGAGCCGAGCTGCATCGATCACCCGCCGCTCGGTATAACTTCCGAGGCTCATGCAGTACGCGACCCTATCGCCGATCGCGACTTCACTCACACCCTCACCAACAGCCTCCACAACACCGGCTCCTTCGTTCCCGATGATCGCGGGCATAGCCGGCACCGGGTAGAGTCCTGTTCGATGGTAAACATCGATGAAGTTCAAGCCTGCAGCGTCCTGCCGGATCAGCGCCTGCCCAGGCCCCGGGTCGCCGGGCTCCATGTTTTCCCACCGCAACACTTCCGGACCACCATGTTCGTGTATGCAAATCGCTTTGGTCATCGTCCGGAATCATACTGCGGAGAGCACCCTCGACGAAGGGCGCGTGTCTTTACACGTCGTTATCGGACCTAGAACGAGTATTCTTGTTGCGGCACAGGGGAACCGCAGCTGGGGCAGAACGGGGGACGAGCTCGCGTAGCCAAGAGCCTTCGAGCTGCAGAAAACACCCCCGTGGGAGAGGAAGCAGGCGTTGACCGTTTCGACCGTGTCCACGATCCGTTCTACATTCGATCCAGAGCACCCTCCAGACCCCGCCCTTGTGGCCGACTGTGTCCACTGCGGGTTCTGCCTCCCGACTTGCCCGACATACGTACTCTGGGGCCGGGAAACGGATTCGCCACGCGGACGAATTGCGCTCATCAAGGGAGGCCTTGAGGGTAAGACCGACCTGACAAACCAGTTCGCGCGCCACTTCGACACATGCCTTGGTTGCATGGCGTGCATGACCGCCTGTCCTTCCGGAGTGCAATACGACAAACTCGTCGAATCTACCCGGCCGCAACTCGAACGGAATACGACACGCACGCTCGGGGATCGGTTATTCAGGCGATTGATCTTCTCTCTCTTCCCCTATCCGGGGCGTCTCCGCCTCGTGGCAAGCAAGTTATGGGGATACCAGCGTTCAGGCCTGCAGCGGTTGGTGAGAGCGAGCGGTCTTCTCAAGTTGCTGCCGCCCAGACTCCGAGCCATGGAGGCAGTGCTCCCGAAGGTATCGCTACGTGGCGCCTGGGCGTCAGCACCGTCGCATGTACCGTCATCTGGAACACAACGGCGACGCGTCGGACTACTCCTTGGATGCGTGCAACGGGTCTTCTTCGACTCCGTGAACCAAGCCACGATACGTGTCCTCGCTGCTGAAGGATGCGACGTGGTGATTCCGCAGGCCCAGAGCTGTTGTGGTGCCTTGATGCTGCACTCCGGTCTCGAACAGGACGCCGCTGCGCTCGCACGGCAGTTTATCGACGCATTCGAAGCCGAGGCCGAAGAGGTCGATACACTCGTGATCAACGCGGCGGGATGCGGCTCCACCCTCAAGGAATACGGCCACCTACTACGAGACGACCCGGCCTACGCGAGCCGCGCACAAGCACTTGCAGACAAGTGCAAAGACATTTCAGAGCTTCTGGACGAGTTGGAACCCCGAGCGCCACGACATCCAATTCCGCTCAAAATCGCGTACCACGACGCCTGTCACCTGCAACATGCACAAGGCGTCACTGCCGAACCCAGGCGAGTGCTCAAGACGATTCCAGACCTGGAACTCTGCGAAATCCCCGAAGCTGGTATCTGCTGTGGCTCGGCAGGAATCTACAATTTAGTCGAACCAGAGGCGGCCAGCGATCTTGGCGACCGTAAGGCCCATCACATCCTCGCGACAGAAGCCGATGCGCTTGTGTCTAGCAATCCCGGGTGTCTCCTGCAGATCGCCAGCCGACTGGCTCCATCAAAGAAGCCACTGCGTACCTACCACCTCGTGGAGCTGCTGGACGCCTCGATCAGGGGAACGACACTCTAGGGGGACGCCGGACGACAACGGGTCTCACCCAGCTACGACGAGGCACGCGTCACCGACAGGGTCGACGCCTCTGCCAGTAAACCTCCTCGGGCTACAGCGCGCCTGGCCCGCGACCTGGATTCAAGATGCCCACCGGATCAAACTGCTGTTTGACCGCCTGCATCATGGGCAGGGCATCACCCACCGGACCCCACACATCAACATGCGACGTCAACGCCGGTTCGGCTCGCCGAATCACGGCGCTACCGCGCCCGCTGGGAAAGCGTTCACGCAGCTCACGAATTAACTTCACCTGAGACGCGATCTCGCCATTCAACCGGACGGAGAGTGCGGTAAGACCAGCACGACCGGCGACCACATAGTCGAGTTGTTGCGCGGTAGCAGTCTCATCCAACCACGCCAGCGTGGACGTCAATTCACTCGGAAGCACGGAAAGCCGGAGTACGGTGCCGTCCTCGGCGAATATCCGTGCCTCATGCTTCTGCCACACAGCAGACTCATCGTGGCCGATCAACACGGTCGGGGTACCGCCATGCGCCCTCGCCAGCGACATTGCCTCTTCGGCCTGCGCCACGGCGACGCTCTCGACCGACTCGAATCGCACGAGCATCGTCGCCGGTGGAAATGCCAGTTCGAGCGCGCTCGGCGTCGACGCTCGATCGACTAACGCCGCCGCAAACGCGCTAAACCGGTCGCTGGCAGGGAACTCGACCGCCACGGTACGGGAAGCCTCAGCCAAGGGCGCCAGTTTGAACGTCGCATTGAGAATGACGCCCAAACACCCGAATGAGCCTGTCAAAAGCCGCGCCAAGTCGTATCCCGCGACGTTCTTGACGACGATCCCTCCACTTCGAGAGATCACCCCATCGGCACGGGCCAGTGTCATGCCAATAATCAAATCTCGAGGGACACCATGATGCTGCCGCCGCGGCCCACTGTCGTTGGTGGCCACAATGCCGCCAATCGTCGCCTCCGCGCCACCCGGTGGGTCCAGTGGCAACCACTGATGATGAGCGGCCAACACCGCATTCGTCTGCGCAAGTGTCGCTCCGGCTTGCACGGTTGCCGTAAGGTCGCCATGGCGATGAGCCTCCACAGCATGGAGTCCGGTGGTTCTGAGCAGCACATCGACGGACGTCGGGGACGCCCCCCAGGAGAGCTTCGTTCCACCGCCACGCACCACCAGCGACCGCCCAGCCTGACTTGCCCAGCCGACCACACGGGCCACGGCCTCAGCCGTGGTCGGTTCGACCACCGCCATCGGAACAACCGAATCAACCGCGTCTTCCGGCATCCCCGCCCGTGCTACTTGGGCACCAGCCTGCACGGCTAACTCCGTCACGAGCGCATCGGGTGAAATTTCGACCGTCACCTGCGACATGAAACTCCTAGCTCTGCCTGGCTCACAATCAGACTAGAGACGCTCCGCGACCCCCGCCAGCTCGGCCGGATGCGCGCGATACGGTCCCGGCACCTCTCCGCAGAGCCGAGGAGTGGGAAATACTTTGTCCGGATTACACAATCCACGCGGATCGAAGGCCACCCGGACAAGCTGCATCGTGGCAAGATCATCGTCACTGAACATCTTCGGCATGTGACACGCCTTATCGGCGCCAATCCCGTGTTCCCCGGTCAGTGATCCGCCAACATCGAGGCAATAAGACAAAATCTCAGACGCAACCTGCTCGGCAAGCTCCGCCTGCCCTTTCACAGCATCGTCGTAACACACGAGCGGGTGCAAGTTTCCGTCCCCGGCGTGAAAAACGTTCCCTATCGTGAGTCCTGACCGCTGCTCGAGTTCACGAATACGGCGAAGTACCTCCGGCAGGGTACTCCGGGGAATAACGCCATCCTGGACGTAATAGCTTGGTGCGACCCGGCCCATCGCGGCAAACGCGGCTTTTCGCCCCATCCAGATCCTCGCCCGCTGCGCATCGTCGCGCGCGACCTGGACTCCCCACCCGTGATTCTTGGCACTGATCGCCTCTATCTGCTCAAAGAGCGTCGAGACCTCATTCGCCGGACCATCGAGTTCCACGATCAGCACCGCCTCTGCATCAGGAAACCCTGGTTGTACCGCCGCCTCGGCGGCACGAATCGTTGTGCGATCCATCATCTCGATCGCTGCAGGGATGATACCCGCCGCAATGACGTCGGAGACCGCATTTCCAGCCGCATCGGTCGAGTCAAAGGCTGCCAGTAAAGTTCGCACCGATTCGGGACGCCGCAACAACCGGAGGATCACTTTGGTCACCACCAGGAGCGTGCCTTCAGACCCGACGACTACCCCAAGCAAGTCCAGCCCGGGGCTGTCGACCGCCGTTCCTCCCAGGTGGATCAGCTCTCCGTTTGGCAGCACCGCCTCCACCCCGAGCACGTGATGCACGGTGAAGCCGTACTTCAGGCAATGAGCCCCACCCGAATTCTCCGCCAGATTCCCACCGATGGAGCAGATCGATTGACTCGATGGATCAGGGGCATAGTAGTAACCAAGCGACGCCACGCGCTTCGTGACATCCAGGTTCATGACACCGGGCTCAACGGTGATGCGCTGGTTCGGAATGTCAACGTCGACGATCCGATTCATGCGGGTCATCACTATCAAGACACCGTCGGGATGCGGCAGCGCTCCAGCGGAAAGACCCGTCCCCTGGCCACGCGCTACAAAGGGTACGGTCGACTCGTGGCACAACCGCACCACACCCTGGACTTGCTCGACGGTCTCAGGGAGCACGGCCACACCTGGCCGCTGCGCATGCGACACGAGCCCATCCGACTCGTAGGTAATCAGCTCGGTCTCGTCGTGGACAACACCGGCCGTACCAACAATACGCTCGAGTTCAACGAGAAATTCGGAATCCATGACAAACTCACCGGCTTCGCGGGCCGACTATGGCCTCGAGTATTGGTCGATCACATTCTCAATGGCACGGCTGCAGACCTGGCAAAACCCGACATCGTTCCGTGTAAACATGACGCAGTCGATCTCTGACCGATACAACCCTGTCTGCTCGTAGGACGCCCCCTCGAATGCTCCGATCTGACCGGCGTAGGCCATGCCACCGAGTAACGCCGTCTCACGCTCCATCTGCTCGGTAAACAACCGATCCATGACGGTCTCCGTCACCCCCTCTGTCCGAAGCTCACGACGTTCCCCCTGCGCCGATACACTACCGGCCTCGAACGCCTCTTTGTCCCAGGGTGTCGGTAAGGGTGTTCCCGCAACGACGAGGTCGCCCCACTTCACGTTCTCCCGATCATGCAAGGCGGTGACGTTCGGCTCCCAGGGTTCAGGATGATACGTTGCACCGGTTTCATAGGCGACGTCAGACGTATAGTATTCGTCAGCCAGCCCCGCGAAGTGATGTCCAAACTCGTGGATGAATACGTACTCTGCAAAACCAGTATCGGCTGCTGCCGTCGCCTGGAAATTGAAAATCCCGCCACCCCCGTATTGGTCCTCGTTGACCAAGATTTCGAGAAATTCGTAGGGCGCCGCCGACGCGGCGTCACGAAGTGCTCGATTGTCGTAGGTCAGCACATACCGCTCGGAATCGAAAATATTGTACTGAGCCGACAGCGGGGTCCGCCGAAACTGCCCGGCGCGCGGCCGAGTGATGCCGGAATCCGACGACGGGAGATCGAGTCCCCATACGTTGAAATCATCTCTTCGACCAAGAAACGGCTCCTCTTCGAACAACGCGCTCACCAACCGGGTTGCGTCAGCATGAAACTTCGGGATCTCGGCGTCGGTGTACCCTTCACTGATAACCAGCAGGTCAACTTTCTCCGAGGGGGGGCCGTTCTCAAAAATCGCCCAGACCTCACCCATCGGTTCACGGTCGGCGGGGTTCACGAATCGCGACGAAGGGTCAATCACGGTCGACCAGAGCTCGTGGAAGGCGTTTTCGGCGTCACGGACCTTTAACACGACCTGGACCGGCATTTTCGGCCAGGGAAATCGCAGGGATTCGTGGAAGCTCCGAAAGCGCTCCCGTGCCTCGGATGTCGTTTCCCACTCCCCATAGATCGACGCAAAGCCGCGAGAATACACAACCTGATTGGTACGCCGGTCAATGACCTCAAACAGGTACTTGCCTAAATTTAGGTCATCCACCAGCCGTGTCCGACTGCCTGCCCAGGCCCCGTCAGAAACAACCTGGTCCAGTGCGACGATCTCCTCTCCCAGCCCCCCTGAATGCACGTAATCGACGCGCATTGTCTTGTTCTCGAACAACACCTGGAACCTTGGTGTCGACTGGGCATCCAGCCGGAATCCGAGTACTACAACCACCAGCAGGACAGCACACCCACCGGCGAGTGCACGGAGTCGAGTACAGCGCATGCCGGTATTCTAGTGCCCCGTGCTCGTAATGCGTTACACGAATTCCAGAGGGAGAAGTCTCACTCAGAAGCTGCGAGGCATCCATTAACGGAGACATTTCCACGCCAGGGTACAGGCAGCGATCGTTACTGACGGTCCACCACTATTCCGTGACGGAACAGACTTTCCGTCATAAAATTCGCGCGGGTCATGACCAATACTCCTTCCGACGTAGATCCGCCACCGGCGGCGACCAAACACACCGCGATCGGCGTGTGTCTCAACCTTCTTCTTCTCACCATGATTGGCTATGGCTACTGGCAGTCCGAAGGATTACGGTGGGCCTGGGTCCTGGTGGGCGTTCCAATTGGTGTCGTCACGCTTCGGTACGCGTGGCACTTGGTTTCGGCATCGCCATCTTCCCCTACCACGGATGCCGACGGGATTTCCTCGAGCGATTGACCACACCCGCGGCATCAGTCGGACACGGCCAGTTCCCCGGGAACGATCGGACGCGTCCGCGGCAACTTTCCGCGGTAAGACAACCAACCGGCGCAGCCAAGGATACCGAGAAAAACCAGGAGTTTGAAGATGTCTCCGCCCTGACCATACGGCACGACACTCCACAAGAACCACAGCACAGGCTGTGCAATGCACATTGCCCACACTGAACCGTAAAAATAGCGTCGCTCGTGTCCCTCGCCTTTGGTTGACAACTTGACTCGCGGCAACTGACCAAAGGCTCCCAATCCCCAGACCATGACAGCCAGTGGAAAGTAGGCGGTCTCGTACATCTGACGCAGATTCCAAATGCCGGTCGCGATGGCAACCACCAGACCTGCAATGTTGAGAACCCCGAACGTTATCACCGCACTCCAGGCAAAGGTATAGCAGACACGGCGATAGAGCGGGTTGGGGCGATCCTCCGTGAATCGGATGATGTAGGGACGTGGCTCGCAACCAGGTAAACGTCCGCGCAACCCGGCGATACCCGTAGCCACCATGACTGTGCCCAGCCAGACCAGCATTCGCCGATCGACGCCACTTTCGAAGAGATCGAAAGTCAACGGTCCCGGCATGATGAAGAACACAAAAATCCAGATCGGCCAGTGTGAAAATCGATAGTGAACCTTGTTGCGATAGCGAATCTTCCGCTCACTCGCCAGTTCGACTGGAATGCCATCCGGCGTCGTCGGAAGCGTCTTGTCATTCATCACCGTGGTTTGAACTCCGATACCGCCGGCCTGCAGGGATAGGGACTATGGTAGATCTCGTGGACTCATTCCACACGCCAACTCTTGTGGCGAATACGCCAAAGGGCGCCCATTGTAGCCTGACTCGGCATCCCCGACCGGCACAGCCCCGCCGGCACTCGCTTTACAGACCCACCACGCGCACGCGTCCGGATTCAGATCAAAGCCATCCAGGCCTGCAGCCAATCGGCTTCGATGCCGACACACCATACGGTATGGGTGTACAACCGCGCGCAGGAATCGCCGCATTCACCGTCACGGTGGCGCTGGTGGCCGTGTACATCCATTCAACGCCATCGCATTACCGGGCCACGGCACGTGCCCTGGTTGGTCCGGACCTTACGGTCACCGGGAGTGAAGCCCCTGGTGGGCCAGCCACCGAAGCTGGCATCAATCGACAGATACACACGCAATCCGAGCTCTTGCACAACGCCAGCCTGGTTAGAGAGACCGTTCGGCGACTCGAGGCGTCCCGTGCCACGGGAGAGCCTGCGTCGCCCCCCACAACGCTTCTGAGCGTCGCTGGCGATTGGCTCCGCTCGGCAGCCGTCTCGGCCGGTCTTGGACAGTTCCCCACAGACACTCCGGCGTCTGGACAAGACTTTGCGGAGACCGCGGCGTTCTCGGCGCGACTTCAGGTTTCTCCAGTCCCGGGAACGTGGCTCGTGGAACTCTCATTCACCGCCACTGATGCGCAGGTAGCAGCGAAGACTATCAATACGCATGTCGCGACGTATATCGAACACCGGCGCGCAGAACAACTCGCCACAATCGAGGAAGCTCTGGCCTGGATCCGAACACGGGCCGCAGAACAACGGCAGACACTAGACGGGATCGACGGCACAGGGCCGCGTCGAGAGGGGGAGATCCGCCGGTACGAGCAACTACTACAGCAGCAACTGCACCTGGAACTCTCGGCCCTCCATCCTATGTCTAATCTCCGATTGATTCAGCCAGCGCCTGTTCCTACTCACACGATACACCCAGAGCGGAAACAGGCCTGGCTGGTGGGCGTACTCGGGGGACTCGTATTGGCCTTGGTCGTGGGGACTACGGCCCACCATCGCGAGACTATCCGTCATTCGAACGATGTCACTCGGCGCCTGGGTCGCCCGTTGCTTGGCCGTATCCCCGCTGGGCAGAGTCGGCCGCCCCGGGTGTCCAACACAAATGAACGGATGTTGCATGAAGCCTTCCGAGAACTGCGCACACAACTGCTATTCACGACAGACCGCATGCAACCGTCTGTGCTTCGCGTAACGGGTCCCCAGCGCACAGAAGGCACGACGACCATCGCGGCTAACCTGGCGCTGACACTGGCCCTGGGCGGTTCGCGCGTGTTGCTGATCGACTCGGACCTCCAACATCCCGGCGCCCACGAGACATTAGGAATCTCGAACACGGTGGGTCTATCTCATCTCGTCGTCGGACAAACCAGCGCCCGCGACGCTATTCAGCCCACACACGAACCAAACCTTTTCGCGTTGACCGCAGGGTACCCCGTCGCCAATCCGACTTCCCTCTTTGCATCGGGCCGCATGCGAACATTACTTGCGAGTCTCAGAGAGAGCCCGTTCGATTGGATTGTCATCGACTCACCGCCGCCTGCCCAGACCGAAAACCCAAAGGCTCTTGCAGTTGACGATTCGAGGACGCTACTCGTTCTGGAAGCCGGAAGGACGCGCGCCCGAACCGCGGCGCAAGCAATCACCGCGCTTGAGCGCTCGGACCAGGGCATGCAGATATTGGGGATCGTTCTCAATAGGGCCTAGAGCGAACCTCGCGTCAGGTACGCAACTGGACTGACCGTAGCGCACGCCGTGCGGTGCGCTGTGAGAGAGGTCAACAATAGAGAAGGCGTACAGAGCAAAGCCCGAGAATTACTCTCGGGCTTTTTAAAATAATCCCGGCAGTGACCTACTCTCCCACACAGTTGCCCGTGCAGTACCATCGGCGGTGGAGGGCTTAACGGCCGTGTTCGGCATGGGAACGGGTGTGGCCCCTCCCCTATCGCCACCGGGAAACGCTAGTGGTCGCGGCGCTCTTCCGCCCAACCATTTCTCAAAGATACGATGTGCCAGACTCCGGACATACGCCGGATGTCCAGCACCCAACTGAATATCCTGCAAACGGTAGCTCTCGCCTTCCACGAAAAACACACACGGCGACATAAGTAATAAGGTCAAGCCTCACGGCTAATTAGTACCAGTCAGCTCAAGCCATCGCTGGCCTTATACATCTGGCCTATCAACCTGGTAGTCTTCCAGGAGCCTTCAGGAGCCGAAGCTCAGGGAGATCTCATCTCGGGGAGGGTTTCACGCTTAGATGCTTTCAGCGTTTCTCCCTTCCAAACGTAGCTACCCAGCGCTGCCGCTGGCGCGACAACTGGTACACCAGAGGTCTGTCCATCCCGGTCCTCTCGTACTAGGGACAGCCCCCCTCAAATCTCCTACGCCCATGGCAGATAGGGACCGAACTGTCTCGCGACGTTCTAAACCCAGCTCACGTACCGCTTTAATCGGCGAACAGCCGAACCCTT
>CAZPZZ010000055.1:0-24119 GCA_964591245.1 uncultured Vicinamibacteraceae bacterium
CATCCACATCACGCCAGCGACCGATCGCATCGAAATGTTCAAGTGCAAACCCAGGTGGATCGATCATCGCATGGCACGCAGAGCAGGCAGGGTTATTCCGATGCTGCTCCATACGGGCCCGCAAAGTGGGACGCTTCGCTTGGTTCCGACTGTCATCGAGAACGGGCACGTTCGGCGGTGGGTCAGGAGGCGGTGTGCCGAGAAGGTTGTTGAGAATCCACTTACCACGTAATACCGGCGACGTACGAATAGCATGAGAGGTCAGGGTCAGCACGCTACCATGTCCGAGCAGCCCCGCACGCTGGGTCTCCGCCGGCAGAGAGACACGGCGAAAGTGACTTCCCGTCACCTCAGAGAGCCCGTAATGCTCCGCTAACCGCTCGTTGACATATGTGTAGTCAGCCGTCAGCAACTCGACAACGCTAGCATTGTCCCGCACGACACCATCAATGAAGAGCTCAGTCTCCCGCAACATGCTCTGCCGCAATGACTCGTCGAAGGCAACAGAGAACGGTTCCCCTGGACGAACTGCAGTTTCCAGGTTTCGTAACTCTAGCCATTGGGCAGCAAAATTGGTCGTCAACGAGCTCGAGCGAGTATCGGTCAACAAACGCCGTACCTGTGCCTCCAAGACTTCAGGCTCGTGCAGCCGACCGGCCTCGGCTAATCCCAGCAATTCGGCATCGGGAATGCTGCTCCAGAGAAAGAAGGACAGACGCGACGCAAGTTCTACGTCGGTGACGCGATAGGGACTCCCGGGCTGCAGATCGGCAGGATCCAGCTCCACCCGGTAGAGAAATTCAGGACTGACCAGCAATCGGCGCAGTCCCATCTCCACACCAGTCTCGAAACTACCGCCGCCGGCCGTGCGTCCCTGTTCGTAGAACGCCAGTAACTCCGCAAGTTCTTGGTCGGTCACGGGGCGTCGGTACGCCCGATGGGCCAAATTGGCAAAAATCTGGCGAGCACAGCCGGTCTCCTCGTCCTCTCTCGCGGGGCGACAGGTAAATACCCGCGCCCGCGCCGGCGTCTGACCGACTCCAGAGGCATCAAAGGGCCCAACGACCGTCACACTCCGAACAAAGGGCTGGCTCCCCGCTCGTCCACCTGTATTCCCGGATACTCGCGGGTTAGGAAAGGGTTCACGTACTTGCTCGACCAAGCCCACCGGTGTCTTCAGAAACGTGACCCCCAGCCGACGTGGTCCGCCAGACACTGGGATGCGGAACGTCATATTTGCGGCGTCCGCGTAGGGATTCCCTCCCTGGTCTTCGGGGGGGCCCAGAGTCACACGCTGGACCGTAACGCCATCGACGAGCACCTCAAGTTCGTGCGTGGTACTTAGCCGGCGCGTATTGGTCAACTCGATTTCGAAGTCGTAGTGAGCATCACGGGGAAACAAATGCTCGACCACCAATCCTCCGCGTGTCCCAAAAGGCAATCCATCGACTCGGACATCTTGGGGCAAGTCCTGCGCAGCTTGATAGGTGTCAGCGGTTGTGGCTGGCACCGGACTGCCCACGGCCAGTCGACTGATACTTCGTGCCGCATTCAAGTAGCTTTCAAGCAGGGCCTGCGAGATCGCAAGCACGCCACCAATATTGTCAAAACCATAGCTGGAATCGTCGGCCGGCAGGAAATCGACCTCGTCGATTTCGATAGCCAAGAGGTCGCGGATGGCATTTCGGTACTCGGTACGATTCAAGCGATGGAACGTCGCCGTCCGTCCAGGATTTGGGCGTCGTGCCCACGCCGCGTCGAGCTCTCCTTCCAGCCACCCCAGGAACCCCTCGAGCTCGTCCGCATCTGGACGCGGCCGCCCCGCCGGAGGCATGACCCCACCCCGCAACTTGCGCACCACCCGCTCCCACTCTGCGGGGTGTGTACCCACTTCCGCCAGGTCGAGCGTATCTAATGCAAGTCCCACCGCCCGTAGCTGGGCGACCAGCGGCGAGGCTGCTTGCTCGCTCCCGTCCAACACCTCCTGATTGTGGCAGGTGACGCAGTAGTCATCGACGAGCGCCCGGTATGAAGACTCCGTCACGCTCTGCCCCTGCGCGACGCCAACGATCAGAACAATGAGGAAGAGTGGTACTACGCCGGTCTGGAGTCGTCGACTGGTCATTCTCATCAGAACCTACGGCGTGGTTGCGGGATGCACACTCCGAGGGCATGCATCGTCGGCAGTCTAGCAGAAGATGCCCAAAAACGGCGCCTCGCGGAGCATCAGACGACTAATCCGCGCCCGGCCCGAACGACTACGGCGCGATATTGTCGGCCTTTGTAAAATAGGTACAGTGATTGCCTCGGGGTAGCACGGAGACGCAGCACGTACTCCATTCCCCCATACGGAGACAGATCGCCAGACATTGTGTTCGGCACGGAACTCACCGCAACGGGGCAGCGGAAGGAGAACCACTGGCAGGGCATAGTGCCGCCCCGGCATTGCGACCGGCCTCTCAGTTACTGTCGAGCCTCAACCAGGTTCCTCTTGGCCTGTTCTGCTCGACACCTGACTTCGACCAATCACAAACGCCGGTTGGAAAAATATGCTCAAGAGTCGCCAACTGCTCGGCCGTCAACACCACGTCGTAGTCTGCTGGTTCAATCGGCTTGAGTTGACATTTGAGAATGTCGCTGCCAATTGCCCCACCGGCAACTTCGCGGGGCGCCGGTGCCGATGGGTAGAGCGCTTCACAGCGTCCTTCACCCCGCACCATCACCTCCGTGATCTTTTCGGGCTCCTCATCACGACTCCAGCACGCATCCACCAAGGCGGCTGGTTTGGCCTGCACCACCTGATCAATATCACGACGCGGGAAGTCGTCATGGGATAGTGCGGTCAACCACTCGTCCATCCGAAGCAGAGCCTCTTGGGCAACCGGGCTAGCCGTCGAGTACAGGCCGTAGCGATCATCTTCCACGAGCATGATGTGGTTGTCAGTTCGACCGTTGGCGCGCAGCAAGCGGTCACGCAATGAAAATGAGTGATACCGAACATGCACGTCACCGCCATCGCGATCATCAGAATAGGCTCGGTAATCGATAATCGGAGTTGTGGCCAATCCGCCGCCGCCGTGCGTCACGCGCCCCGTCTCATACGCGGCACGAAGCGCAAGCGGATCTGCGGCTGTTCGTAATGCGCGAAATTGGCCATCATCGTCATATCCGCCAATCTTCTCGTTCAGATCAAGGAATTGGACCGGCGTGATCACACCGGCGTTCAACGCCTCAAGCCCATATTGCACGCCGATGTTGTCAAGAGGACGCCGTGCGAAACCAGTTTCTGGATCTCGTCCGAAGACATTGATTACATGGTCATAGACGTCGCACCGTGCTCCATTCGGATTCGTCTCGGAGTCGTAACGTAATGACTCCCGTAATCCCTCCGGACAAAACTCGCCGGTCGTGATCCGTCCGGCATTACGTGACACATTCGGCATCGTGTCCAGCACCAGAAACCCAGCCACCGCGCGTTGCTGTTCTTCGGTAAACGAGACGCTTCCCTCTTCCTGGAAGTAATGATCTAGGAGACGAGCATCCGTCACGAAGGGAATGGTGCCCGAGATCACGTCCGGAAAACTGCACCCCGGAATAATCCCGTCCAGCAACCCCGGGTAGTTATCAACGATTTGGTGGTTTTGATACGAGCCACCAGAACAGCCCCACCCCACCGTGAACCGCGGTACCCCGTAAGCCTCGATGAATCGCTCTTTGACCATCATCATCGTTTCGGCCGCAAGCAAATCATTGCAGTTGTTCCCGAAGACATTGAGCGTTGATGACGCGACCGCATAGCCCTGCCGCAACATGACATCATCCCCAACGCCACCGGTACGCGCGCCCTGCCGATACCAACCGTTCACGCACCCGCCACCAAATGAATAAATGAGACGTCCGTTCCATCCTGTCGAACGTTGCCAGGGGCCCAATTCAGGTTCAGTCGCGACATTGTGCAACATCGCAATCTGATAGACCGCCCGGTTGATCGTACCGGTTTCCACCCTGACGATGTACGGCACCTCGACGTCGAGTGACGTCCGCGTGTAGGCCAGGTCGTCAGGCAGTACCATCGGGTCCGGCAGGGCGATCAGGGATCCACCCTCGATCGACCGGTATGCATAGTCGACACGCCGCTCAATGCTACAGTCAGTGTCGAGCGCCACTCCCAATGTTTCGCCGGACGGCAATTCAAATTGATCGGTCTCACACACAAACGGCTCCTCGTGTGGACCGGAAAAAACGGGACCCGTAATTGGGTGGTTACGGAGTTCAACCTCAACCAGCGTCCCATCATCGGACCGAACCGACAACATGGTGGAGCCAAGGTCAAGATCACGAAGCAGCCCCTCGCGCACTCCAGGCCGAATCTCGTGAAAGACACCGGTAACGTCACGTTCTCCGACGTAGATTGCCCCTGCGCGGTCGACCTCGGGATCGGACGCCTCTACCCGAACGAGAACATCTCCCCCGCTGATCATGTCAGCGCGAGCAGACAGTGCAGTCACGCGGTCCTGGCCCGCAGCGAACTCCGCCGACATTCCAGCGACGGCGACAACAAGAGCCACGATCGGCCACATGAAGCGCGCTCTTGAAACAGTTGGACCCGTCCACATCTGCAGGATCGGCATAGTCTCTTCCTATTGGTTATCAATATTCGCTGGATTGGCACGCATCATAGCAAATTACGTCCGTCGACAATCTCTCACCTTCCTGACGCCTCCTGCACTCAGGTACCGGCGTAGAGATACGTGACGATGGCGCTCACACTAAAGACACCGCTCTGGCTCGCCCGATAGTCCTTGTAGCGCTCCGGTTTTTCGTAGGCGGCTATCGCCTCCTCAACACTGAGGCCGGCATCGATACTCCGACGTGTCTGATCGTGCAGATCCATGTAAAAATCACGGTAATCCCTCAGGTCGCTCCAACGAAGGGGCGTATTCCAGTGCCCGTTGATGATCGTATCGACATCTGCAATGTTGTCGATCACTCGCGTCAGGGTATGACCGAATTCAACAGCACTGCCGCCGTTACCGTTCTCAGCATCGATAAACGGCAGCGACTTACCAAGAAACATGTCACCAGCGTGCATGGTACGTGCTTCCTTAAACACCACAAACGTATCGCCGTCGGTATGCCCTCGACCGAAATAATACAGATCGATCTGATCCGGAGTACCGGCAAAGAGACTCAGCGTGTCACTGAATGTGGTCGACGGGAGATACTTCCTGTTCTCTCCCTGAAAGTCGTCACAGTTGGTGGGTATCGGTTGGCAGTCGGTACGAGCCCAATGGCGATAGATATTCTCATGAGCCACGAAATGGACAGTTGCGGGAAACTCAGTATTTGCACCGCTGTGGTCAAAGTGCACGTGCGTGTTGATGATCGTCGTCACTGGCTTGTCGGTGAGTTTGCGCACGTGCTCGAGAATCGTCGGACCATACCCTTCATTCTTGGTATCCACCAGTACCACGCCACCCTCTGCAATGAAGACCGCAATGTTACCGCCGGTCTCCATACCGGAACCCAGCATATGTAGCTTGTCAGTGAGGCGATGGACCTCAATCGGCGGAATCGTGTCCTGCACGGCGCCCAGTCCCGCTGTCCAGAAGACAGCACTGCACGCAATGACCGCAAAGAACAACAAGTGAAGACGTGACATGTCGAATAATCCTCAGGTTACAGGCTGACCCGTTCGCCAGAGTTTCAGTGTGAACCAATCCCGTGAATGGGAGCCCTCGCTACTCGGATACGGCAAACGCGATCATCCGTGCCCCCCCGACGGTCAGGGCGATGTATTGCCGACCATTCGCAACATATGTCATCGGCGTGCCGACTGCACCACTCGGCAAATCCACTGACCCCATGATCTCGCCCGTGACCTTGTCCCTCGCCACCAGGCGCGGCCCGTCGCCGGTCCCACCAGCGGTCAAGGCGCTTACCAGCAACGTCTTTGTCACCAACGGCCCACCCCGGCCGTCGCCGCCAAGCGGAGGAAGATCCAGGCCGCGCAGCCTCGGGTGATTCCTGAACCTGTTCCCATCCCCGTTAGGTTGCATCCAGGCCGTCTCGCCGGCGTTCAGGTCGACCGCTGTCATTCTGGAATAAGGAGGCTTGAAGAGAGGGAGCCCCTGGGGCATCGTCGGTTGGCGCCCACTCCCAAACGCCGCCTGGGTGATGGTCATGGTGGATCCGGTCGAATCGTCTCGTGTGTAAAAGTGCAAGACAGACGAACGATTATTCGACGGCACATAAAGGATACCCGTCTCCGGATCGACACCAGCCCCCCCCCAATTCGCACCGCCATCGATCGCTGGACGCTGGATAGTCCCTTGTGTCACTCCTTCAACCGTCTGCAGCGGCGGCGTAAAAATTGGACCGAGGGTGAAATCTTGCACCGTCTCCACGGCCAGTGCTCGGAGTTCTGGAGTGAAATCAATGAGATCATCAATGGTCACCCCCTGGTACTCGAATGGTGGTGGCTTCGTCGGGAATGGCTGCGTCAGCGACGGGACCTCACCCGGCAAGTTGGTCCCTTGTGGTACAGGGCGTTCTTCGATCGGCCACACGGGGTCGCCGGTCACCCGGTCGAAGACGTAGGTAAATCCCTGCTTACTCACCTGGGCCAGCGCACGAACATCACGACCGTCGACGGTTATGTCAACCAGGTTTGGGTGAGTCGGGAAATCCCAATCCCAGAGCCCGTGATGCACAGCCTGGAAATGCCAGACTCGCTGGCCGGTCTCAACGTCGACCGCTATGATCGTTTCCGAGTAGAGGTTGTCGCCCAGCCGATCAGCACCGTAATAGTCGTTCGTGGCAGTACCGGTAGGTAGATAGACATAGCCCAACTCGTTGTCGCCGGCCAGCATCGACCAGACGTTCGCATTACCCGAGTAACGCCACGATTCGTTCAGCCACGTGTCGACCCCGTATTCATCGGCACTATTCGGCACGGTGTGAAAATCCCACGCATGTTCGCCGGTCCTGACATCCCAGGCCCGCACCCAGCCCGGGGGGGCTTCCTTTGTTACACGAACGTCAGCGATCTGCGAACCGTGGATAATCCGGTCGCGCACCACGATCGGCGGCGAGTTGATGGAATAGAGCAGCGCATTCAGATAATCCCGGTCTTGGCGGTCAACTCGTGGAATACCCACCATTGCATCGACCATGCCGCTCCCGTCCGGTCCAAAGTCCGGGCACGGTCGCCCCGTCCGGGCCTGCACACACACCAGATAGCCGGCACCGGTCCCCCAGAGAATCCGCTCATCATCCTCACCATCGGTCCAATACGCCACGCCCCGTTGAGTCCAGGGCGCCGACATCGAAGGAGTCCCTTCTTCATAGGTCTTCGGGTTAAACACCCAGAGAGTCTCTCCAGTGGTGGCGTCAACAGCCACCCCTTGCGACAGTGGAGTATTGAAATAGAGGACACCGTCAACCATCAATGGTGTCGCCTGCAAGCGAGATGGATTTGGCGATTGACCATTGCGATACAGGGTCGGTGTATCGGCAACAAGCGACTCTACGATCGTCTCTAGTGGAGCGTACCATTCACCTCCAGCTGCAGTGCTACGACTCAGGTAATGGTCCACTGAACTCCAGACCCATTGGACCGCCAATTCATCAAAATTCTCTTCATCGATCTCGTCAAGCGGCGAATATTTTTGTCCGGCAATGTTCCCGGCATAGCTTCGCCACTCACCGTTCTGGGTGCCATAGGTCTGCCATGGACCAGACGATTGAGCATGGAGATCGACCACAGCCATCATGCATCCCACCACCACCAACAACGCAACATGAAATCGAAGTTTCATCATATCTACCGATCACCCGCTACCGTCTCATGCCATGCCAACTGGTATCACCGTTTCGGTCAGTGGACGTCCGCTTGCCCCGTAAACTGCTCAAGAAGAAGACGCGTTACCTCCACCACTTTTTCGTGGTTGACCCAGTGCGTGGCATCGGGAAAGCGTTCAACCCGTCCGCGTGTGGTCAACTGAATCGAGGGAGCAATGAGCTCCGTGCCCAACGCATGGTCGCGCTCTCCCCATATTAAAAGCAACGGGACATCAATGCGGACCTTCTCCTGATGCTCCGGAACCGCACGAAAAATCGCCCGGTACCAGCCGACCATGCCCCGCAAAGCTCCAGGCTGCTGCCACGTAGCCTGTAATTCGTCCAGGAAGGCCTCGTCGAAGGTTCCGGGCATGCTAGTCGAGAGCAGGCTTCGTCGCAATGCGCCGCACTCGTGGCGCGCCAGTAGCAGTTCGGGCAGTCCCGGGATCTGAAAGAACAGGATGTACCAGCTCCGAACCATCTGGCTCAACGACCCAAACCGCAAGGCTCGTCTCATCGCATACGGATGGGGGACGTTGAGAATCGATGCCGTGCGCACGGCGTCGGCCCTGGTGTGAGCAAGCCACCAGGCGACGACTCCACCCCAATCGTGGCCGACGATATGCGCCTGCCGGTAACCGAGGTCAGCCATCACGTGCACGATATCCGCAGTGAGTCGGTCCAACCCATAGGCCATGACCCCGGATGGCTTCGACGACAGGCCATATCCCCGCTGATCGGGCGCCACGACGCGATAACCGCGGGCCGCCAGGGCCGGCAAGTAACGACGCCAGCTTGCAGAATGCTCGGGAAATCCGTGCAATAAGACCACCAATTCGCCCTCTGGAGGTCCGCAGGTGAGACCGTGCAACGAAACACCATCCCCTTGGAGAACGACCGGCGCAATTGGAAACGCAATCTCTACCGGATGCATACAGGGCGAGTCTCAGGCATTCTCGGAAGGGTCACGGTATCTGACACGCATTGCGGCCAGGACGGCCGATGCCGTCGTAGCGTTCCAGAACCGAGGCCAATCTTCTCATGAACGTGACATCTCACCACTCCGGTATACTGCAGCCCCCTTGGGCGACACCCGTCCTCGGGCAATTGGATCAAAGGAGCCAGTCATGAAGTTGAACGTCGTGTTTCGCGGCACGGTCGTGATGGCCGTTTTGGTATCGCTCGCAGGATCGAGTGTCGCCCTGGCGCAATCGGCGCAGAGCTGGGCAAGCGACGGCTCCATCGTCCACGGCCACCACCATTTCAACATCACCGACCGGGACGCGCATGCACGGTTCTGGGGAGACACGCTCGGCGGCATTCCGACTGCCTGGCGCGACGTCAATATTTTCAAGTTCCCCAATGCTCTCGTTTTCTTGACAGAGCGTGAGCCTTCTGGAGGCACGATTGGCACGATCATCAATCACATCGGATTCTGGGTCCCCGATGCCAAGGCAATGCTGGCCCACCTCGACGCAGCCGGATACCCAATCATTACGGCTGGAGAACTTCCCAACGCGAACGTCGAAGACGGCGCGGTCTGCCCCCAGGGCCAGAACTACTGTCTTGGGTATGTACTCGCACCCGACGACATCAAGGTCGAAATCATGGGTAACCGATCCCAGACCATGCCCATTCAGAATCACCACATCCACTTCAATACGCCGAATGTCGATACCCTTCGGGCTTGGTATGTCGAGATGTTTGATGCGGTGCCCGGCATGAACGGGAACTTCAAGGTAGCCGACCTGCCAGGAGTAAATCTACGCTTCTCAGAAACAGCGGCCATGGTTGGCACGCAGGGACGCGCACTCGATCACATCGGATTCGAGGTCCACAACCTGGAGGCCCTTTGCCAGCAATTGGAAGCCAAGGGCATAATTTTTGATCGCCCCTACACCCGCATCGAGGAGCTGGGAATCGCGATCGCCTTCTTTACTGACCCCGAAGGCACCTACATCGAACTGACTGAGGGGTTGGACAACTACTAGGTAGAAATGGTCCGAGCCATTTCTCGAACCGATCCTGGCGAGGAACAACGGGAACAGCCACGGTCTCACGCCTGTCAGGCAGTGACCAACTCCCCTCCTGACAGGCGTTCCCTACCACCTCGTGGACTTCTCGCCGGCCAGACATCGCGGAACCCACGCTATAGCGCAGGAATCCACACCTCGCCGATGAGGTGCCACACCCGCTTCAGCGCATTAGCGGGCAAGTTCTTCCATACGGGAGCCGGCCATGATGTTGTAGAGGCCGTAGTTCCCCTCGTGGCACGCGAATTCGTAAATCAGATCAGCATTCCGCTTCATCGGCAACTCAACGGTCCAGGGTCTGACCCAGATCGTGGGATCGGTCACGGTGAACTCGTACAGTAGTGTGTCCATATCGGTTCGTGTGAACCGTTCGATCAAAGACAGGTTCTCTCCGGTCGACAACAGCGGACGCGCGATCTGGTCATGCTTGCCATTGAAATGGACCGTCTCCACGACAAGGGTGTTGCCATCCCAATGCCCCCGCGAATCGCCCATCCATTGCCGAATCCGTGATTCGACGTGTGGGCGCCCGTCCAAGGGAATGATCCGCACGTCGTGGTTCTGCTCGTTGAGCAAGGCGACATAGCCACGTGCCTGGAAGATCTGCACGTTGTTGTTGTAGCCCCCGACACTGATTGGCGGCCCCGCTTTCGCATGCTGGATGCAGCGGTCACCTGCATCGAGATCAGTCCATGACTGGGCCGGCACCACGCCACGACGCGCAGCTGCGACCCGCGCGGCTTCCGGGGAATCGGCTCTCCGTTGCGCCTCCGATGTTAACTCGGGGAGTTGTCCATCCACAGGATCCACGATCAACGAGGTCCGCCGCGTGCCTACCGCCGTGGTGCCACGATCGAGCCAGAAGTTGTTATAAAAGCCAGGTGTACCATCCTCTCGTCTGTCGACCTGGTCACTCGTTCCCGTTCGTTGTGGGGCCCGCGTCAACAAGCGCTCATTGCGGTCGAGATTGTTCCGCTCAATGGTCGCCACTTCCTCCTCAGTGAGAAATGCCCTATCCGCCTGCTCGGCGGGTCGCTCGAGAGGTGTGACCGTTCGATAGTCCCAGACGCCTTGCAGATCTGGATCACCCCACGGGGTACGATCGGTGCTCACTGATTGCCCCAAAACAGGCCCCGGGATCAACGCGACGACAGCCACCAGACCGCACACTACCGCGATTCCTCGAATGGTCATGAAGTGCTCCTTGGTTGAGACGATTCCGTGTCATCCGCTACTACCGGCTAACCACGTACGCACCATACTACCTTCTCTCAACGGACGACCACTGCCAGCGCGCATTCTGCCACCAGACACCATCTTGGTTGCACGGCGCTGCCTCGGGAGGCATCATTGGCCGAGGATCGAACGGTTCCGAGACTCCGCAACACCGTAAGTCCGACAGGAGACAAAGCATGCGCAAGATCGGGGTCATCGTTATCGCCCTGGTGGTCGTCGCCACGGGAACGGCCATCGCACGGGGCCAGGACGAACGGCCGCGGAGTCCGGCGGGCCGCTCCGCGACCCAGATCAGTGGCCACTACTACGACGGTCAACTCGGCTTCGTTGGCGGCCAGTGGATCGAGATCTCCTATGGCCGTCCGATCAGGCGCGGACGAGACATCTTCAGCCCGGATGATTTCGTCGAGCATCTGAATGACGGCGCTCCCGTGTGGCGCGCCGGCGCAAACGTCTCCACCCGGCTTCTTAATGACGTCGCACTGGAATTCGGCGGCACGGTCGTTCCAGCTGGCGAGTACACTGTGTTCATCGAGCTGGCCCGTGAGGAATGGACGTTTATCGTCTCGACCTATCAAGCAATACGGCCTGGCGCGGAGCAGGGCGACGAACCGGCGCTGTTCGGAGCCTTCGACTACACGCCCGACCGCGATATCCTTCGAATTCCAATGGACCTCGACACACTGCCGCACAGATACGACCAGCTCCGTTGGGAGTTTGTCGACATCACACCATCTGGTGGCCGACTCGCGCTGATCTGGGACGATCAGATGGCCTCAGTGCCCTTCATGGTCCCTGACTCGACGACCTCAGAACGGTAACCTCCCAGATGTAGGCAACTGACAAGGCGCCGTGGGCGCCACGGGGTGGGGACGACTCGACGCCACAACCGTCGACCCGAAATATCAACGTCGGAGCACAACAGCATGCAGAGACGCTCTCGTTGGACAGCGTGGCTCGTGATTGGCACTTTGCTCGGCGCAGTCCTCGCCTCGACCAGCGTCGTCCTCGGCCAATATCGTCGCAGTCGTATGCCCCCACGGTTCAAGCCTGCTCAACACCGCGACAACGGATTTGTGTTCTGTCGCCTCGCCTACACGAGTGTCCGGCGTGAGGCGGAGGGGTATGGCTGGAGCACCGACTACCCGGCGGCTGACCAGAACTTCATGATTCGCCTGTCCGAACTGACCACCGCCAAGGTCGACCTCGACACCCGGGGCAACCCAAGTCACTGGGTCGTCGAGCTTACCGACCCCGCGCTGTTCACCTGCCCGTTCGTCATCGCTTCTGATGTCGGCACCATCGGACTGTACGGCGAGGAAGCGAACCGCCTGCGAGACTACCTCTTGAAGGGTGGATTTCTGTGGGTAGACGACTTCTGGGGTACAGCGGCGTGGGATCAGTGGTCATCCGAACTCAGTCGTGTGCTCCCTCCCGCTGAATTTCCGATCATCGACCTCCCGCTCGATCACCCGTTATTCAAGGCGCACTACAACATCTGGGAAATACCGCAGATCGCCAACATCCGGTTCTGGCGCCGGTTCGGCGGCAGGTCGACCTCGGAGCGCGGACGCGACAGCGAAGAGGCTCATTTCCGAGTCATCACCGATGCGCACGGTCGCATACTGATTGCGATGACGCACAACACCGACATTCAAGACTCCTGGGAGCGAGAGGGAGACGACCCGCGGTTCTTCGAACGATTCGCACCCGATGGGTACTCACTCGGCATCAACGTCGTGCTGCACGCGATGAGCCACTAACTCCCTCTCACACCATACCGTTTCTCGCAGTCCGACCTACTCCGGCCTCGCACTGAGGCGATCCCAGACGATAGCCGCCTGCACCTCACTCCCATCGGTCACTCGCGGCGGAGGCCGCAGTGTCAACGAGGTATCGGTCAACTCGAAGAATCGCTGGGCGTCAGTTCCGGCCTGTCCAGGGTTAAAATTCCCGACCCTGTGGTGGACCAGATATCCGTCATCTTCATGGACCGAAAACGGTCCAAAGTAACTTCCATAGGTCTCTATCGCCTGAAGTGCCTGCGCCGGGGTCGGGCTGCCGCTATACACAGGTCGATCCGGGCGAGAGATATGCACTGCCATATGCCCCGAAGCCATATACATGAGGAACGCATTCTCCCACTGATCGGCCGGAAGCACCTCACCATCGGCAGTCGTCCGCGTGATCTCGGAGAATCGATAGAAACCGAATAAGCGCCTGTGAGTTTCGGTCAGTTCTTGATCTGGCAGATCCGGGACACGTTGCCAGATGATTCGACGCACAACGCCCGAGTCGTCTGGCGGTGGCATCAAGACAAGCCGATCACCCGAGAACTCATAGAAACGCTGATTGTCGTTATTGGAGTCCGGTGGCCTGACGTTCCCCTGCAGATGGTGGGTGAGGTACCCCTCCGCTTCGTTGACGGTGTACGTGCCGAAATAGGACGAGTAGGTACTCAGTCTCCCGAGGGCCTCCTCGCCCGTCGGCTCATCACCAACGGAAGCGGGTCGATCCGGGGGCATGATCACCACCCCCATGTACCCGGCCGCGTCATACATGATGTAGCCGATCGAACCCTCGGCTCCACGGGCGGGCGGATCGGGCGCAGGCAACAACTCACCATCTGGAGTGCGACTCTCACGTCCTACGAGTTCCCAATTGCCCACGAATTGAAGCTTCGGATCGGCCCCCGCACGTTCCGTGGGAGACGTCTCGGCAACCGGGTCGTCCGGCACAGCCGGTTCCGAGCAACTACCTCCCAGCAAAACCACGACCAACGTCAGGAACAATCTGTACGGCATCTCTCCTCCTCGTGCAGGTGATGCGGTGACGTGCGTGTTCGGCATCGTGCGGGAAACTACCCGCCAACGAAGCCGCCTCCACCTGTCGGTACGTCAGCGACCGATCGTCTTCACTGGCCCCAAACACTCTCTGTTCCCGGAACCACTGCGACGAGGTATCTGGTGCGGCTGGCTACGCCACCGTCATCGCGCTGCGCCGGCAGCGATGACCGCATCACGCGCAGCTGCATTACCCTCAGTCAGCCCACCGTTCGCACCGCCAAAGTTGAAAATTCGGTACCCCTCCTCCATGCGCCGGGCAGCATTGCCCGGGTTCACGGTACCTCCGCAGGCGAGATCACGCATCCGACACACCCGCAGAATCTCCGCAAACGCCTCAGCCACCTCGGGATCGTCTGCACTCTCGGCTCCATAGGACGAACTGAGATCACTTCCCGCACCAAGGTAGAAACCAGCAACCCCAGGCACCTGGGCGATGGCATCGACATTCTCGACACCACGCCTTGTTTCGATCATCGGCCAAAAAATGAGATCACCCTCTGGATTGAGAGGCCACAGGTCTGCACGCCGCCGACACTCGCTCCCTCCAACACCCCAAAATCCACAAATAAATGTGCCCCTGAGCCCCTGGGGTTCAGGAATAGTCGACGATCGTAGCTGGCGAGGCCGCATCGTACGAACGATGTTCTCTGCTTCTTCAGGCGTTTCGATATTGTTGATGAGGATCCCCATCAGGCCGAGGTCGAGGGCATGCTTGACCATCCACAGTGTCTGCTCCTGGCCGTAGGGTGGAAAGCGGGCAAACACCGCGGGACGGACCTGAGCGTTTCCGCGTTCGATGATACCGGGCTTGTCGGCAGCCGTCAGAAACGCCATAAACTGTTCGAGCGCCTCAAACCGGACAGGGTTATGTTCCATGTCAACGTACACATAATCGATAACGGAAACACGTGCGAGCGCGCGCGCATTCTGGAGAGAAAGGTCTGTCGTGCTGACCCCAAAGACCTGACGCCCCTGCGCAAGCTTCTCGATCACGGGATTCAGGTGGAGGTATGGCTCCTGCGCCGACGGGACAGATACAAGCAACATAGCAGCGACGCTCCCCGTCACAGCCAGCGACCGCGGTGAACACTGACACCGTAAGCAACGCATAGCAGACCTCCAGAAAAAGAAAGGCGAGCAGGACAGCCCCCCATTAACTCCCGCGGCAACTCGCATCAGCGGGACGACCGCAGCAGCAAGACGTCTCCATCATCCTGCGTATGGGCCCCCCGGACAATCGTCCCGATGAGCACAAGTACGCCCGTATCCGCAACGGCCACATCCCGTGCGGTCCGCTCAGTCTGAAATGTCCCCATCAACAGGGGTTCAGACGGCGTTGACAGGTCAACAACGGTCAACCCGGCGTCGCCATCCGCAACATAGGCGAGTTGTCCGTGGAGTACGACTCCCCGCGCACCGCCGGGGGTCGGAAACGACGCCAGCGGCTCAAGCGTCGCGGGATCAGAAACGTCGTAGAGATGCAACGCGCTAGCCGGCACCGTGGAGGCGGACTGGCTCCGCAGCGCACGTAAGGGATCGTAGGGTACTCCTCCGACAAGGACGGCAACGCCCGGAACCGCCTCCAACATTTCGATGAAGCGTGGCGCTGGCGCCGTCTGAATCATTCCAGCCGGTTCGAGTGGCTCGGGCTGTTCCAGATCAAGGACATAAAAGCCGGATGGGTTATCGACACCGTACGCAAACCGACCAAACGTCGCCACGTCCCTCGCATAACCATCCGTGAACACAGACCCAAGCGAGACCGGCTGCGCTTCGTCCGAAAGATCGATCACATCAATACCGGACATGTGGTCAGCCACCACGGCCCGGAGGCCAGAGACGGCCACGTTCTTCGCCTGTCCGGGCGTCGTAACCGCCCCTCGCAGGAGAGGACGCTCAGGATCGGAGACGTCAAGGATGAAGAGTCCAGAATGTCCTGCCGCGACGTAGACCGTGGAGTCACGGACGGTCAGGCCCCAAATCTTTTCTGGAAACCTGTGCGCACCTCGCCGCACAGGCTTTTCAAGATCTGTGATGTCGTACAGCGTAAGGGTCTCGCCCCGCGCGGCATAGACAGTCGTGCCGGACGCTTCCACGAGATCAATTGGCCCCGGAATCGAGCCGACAGCCGTAAAGCTCACAGGCTGGGCCTCGAGAGTCGTTACTCCCCAAAGTGTGGCAACAACAACCAGACTGGTCACCACTCTCCATGATCTCCATCGACCCTGCCACGGACCCCACAACGCTCGCCTACGCATCCTTCTCATTGACGTGCTCCCCTTGAGAGGCGGTACAGCTTTGACTGAGTCCGCACCAAGAGACTCCCGCCTACCACCGCCGGAGTCGCCAGCGTCATCTCGTTCAGTGAATTCGTCGCAAGCAACTCGAACTCGCCCCCAGCCCTCAACACATACGTGTCCCCATCCTCGCTCAGCACGAAAACCTTGCCGTTGTAGGCCCAGGGTGAGGCCGTAAAACCGCTCCCAGGTTTGAGTCGCTGACGTCCGTACACCTCCGCACCAGTCGCGGCGTCATGCGCCAGCATGAGCCCCCGATCGAGCAGCGTGTAATAAATGCCGCCATAGACGAGCGCCGACGTAACATAGGTTCCCAACAAGGGCTGGAACCATGCGATATAGGGATGGTCCGTCGGATTATCTGGGTCGAGCGATATATCGCCTATTCCACCAGGACGCACTGCGAACACCGGACGCACCGACGAACCCGGATACCCCGAACTCAGGTACACCAGGCCACCACTGGCGAAGGGCGTCGGTGCCACATTCCCGGTCATCCCCTGTAATTCCCACAAGAGCTGGCCATCCATGTCATAGGACCTGACACGGTTCCGCCCCGTGGTCACTAACTCGGTGCGCAGTCGGTTCTCCCAAACCAGTGGCGTTGACCAGTTCTCCACCTCTTCCCGTACCACGCGCCAGATCTGTTCACCCGTCGCAGCATCGAGCGCGGTGAGGAAAGACTCGGTCGTATTGTCGTTGACGATATACAGGCGATCGTCGTGCAAGACCGGCGAGGCAGCCGGGGCGAACTCCTGTGGTCCATTGAAGACGCCAACCGTTCGGGTCCACACAAGTTCTCCGTGCATGTCGATCGCGGCGACCACTCCCGCGCTCCCAAAGTACACATAGACGCGCTTCCCATCGGTGACCGCTGTCTCCGAGGCAAAACTTGACTTGAGGTGGCGCTGTATCGTCGGAACACCTGAAAACACCTCGCGCGCCCACCGGATCTCCCCCGTGTCCAGATCAATGTCGTACACCACCCACCGGTGGGATGCGATAGCATGCCGCTTGCCATGCTCGTCGCCCGGATCGTAGAGCCCTTTCACCGGTTGTGGCTCCTCCCCCGCACTAATCGCACTCGTCAAAAAGATGTGGTTGCCCCACACGACCGGTGAACTCCAGCCAAGCCCTGGAACATCCACACGCCACACGACGTTCTCCGTCTCACTCCAGGTATCTGGCAAATCCGGATGGTCCTGTGCTACCCCGGCATCCATCCCTCTGAACTGAGGCCAGTCATTATTGGCCCACCCGCTCACGGAACACACCCCAAGTGTCCATAGGATCCCGAGTGCAATCGATACAACCCTACTCATGCTGCCCCCTCGCTCATCCGCGTACCTACCTGCAATGTCTCCACTCGGCGAAGACACGGCCACATGTATTCATACCGTTACTCGTATGCACTCATGATGGCAGCAACGATAGTACCGAGACGACCTACACATTCTGCGTTATCGTCTGATGCATGAACACGCATAGCATTCGTCGCGCCACGGCACGGTTGCACAGTCTGAACTCCCGGAAATTGTATAGCTCTTCGTCTCTCACGCGTACCCTCCCCCTCCCCCTTCTCCTGCTACTGGTGCTTGGCGTCGCGAGCGGCGTCGAGGCGCAGGCACTTACAATTGGGCTCCCGAACACCGCACGAGAAACGGACCGGTCCGATGCGACAACATTGAAGGATCTTGTCGAAGGGCTCTCTCTCGGTCGTCTTGAACTGCACCTGTCTCCCTGCGGTGACCCCGCCACCTGTCTGCGCGCGCTGCAAACGGGAAACCTTGACGCCCTTCCCGTCACAACGGGTGACCTCTGGAACTGGTTTCCCGAGCTCCAAGTACTGGATCTACCCTATCTGTTCGACAGCGACGCGGTACTCGAACGGGTCCTGGTCGGTTCGTTTTCCCCGCGAATGCGGAATGCTATCAGCGCTCGATTGGGGCTCAGGTTAATGGCCATCAGCACCGTGAGCGGTTGGCGGACCTTTTCCAGTGCCGAACATCCCATACGGACCGGCGACAACATGAGCGAGCTGGCAGTATGGACAAACGGCCCCCCCGTGGAAGTAGACCTCATCGCTGCACTGGGTGGTTCACCCGAGACAGCGACGACGTTCCCACGCTCGCAGCTGTCGACGGCGCTCTCCAACGGCGCGCTCCACGGGACCACTCTTCCTCTGACCGACCTGGTCACAATGGGCATCGAGGCATGGATCAAGCACGTCACGCTCGATCAGCACAGTCCGGTCCTCACCCTGTGGCTGATGCATGATGAGACCTATGGAACGTTGCCTGCCCACCTGCAGCAACTCATACAGGCTGGATTCGACGAATTCGCCCGGCTGCGGCGGGGCTTACAACACAACCCACTGGACGATGCGATACGACGGTTCGAAACATCCGGAGGCCAAGTACACACGCTCACCAATGAAGAACGGCAGGACTTCCTCCTAGCCGCAGGGTATGTGAGATTAGACTACGTCGACGCCTACGGCGCCGACTGGCTCGTCTGGCTTGAAGCAGCCATCGCGGAAGCTGAAAACGAACTCGGAGTCACCGGAGGTCGGGACCATGGGAATCGATAAGCTCCTGCTAGTTCCGCGACACGAGTAGTCCAACGTCGCTCTGACGGACCTGAATCAGGAATCGACAACGTCGAGCTGCCCTCTCAACTCGGCGACCAGCGCCTCGGCCTGGCTGAGCTTGTCGGTTACCGACCTGAGTTGCCCTTCGAGGGCCGAGCGTTCAATCGCGTGTCGAGTATCGCGCCGCTCGACCTCGGCTTCCGCCCGCCGCACCCTCTGAAAGAGGGCTTCCTCCTGATCAGCATCTTCTTGCGCCGACCGTTTCAGCAGCACGGAGAAGTCTCGGTGAGCGCGCGCACACGCACGCAACGCCTGCTCGGCGGCATACACACGTTTCGCGTCATCGCGAGTCGTGTGGGCAACCTCAAACTCTTGCTCGAAAGACTGACACGCCTCCTGAAATGCCACATGTGCCTCTTCGAGCTGCACGCGCACTGCGGCCGAGGACACTAGCTGTATCGTCTCCCCATCAGCCAGTTCTGAAACAGCAGTCGGAGCGCTTGAACGATTGACCTACTTCGTTCTGACATCCGGTGACGGGTCAACGCGCTCCGGAAAAGCCACTAATTCTGATTCGGTAGAAGGCTCCGCCACGGGGGTGCCCTCCGTCGCACCGACTCCAGCCGAACTCTCCCCAGTCGGTGGAAGCTCAAGCAAAGGAAGCAACCGATCAACATAGCCGTCGACCTTGGAGACGCAGGTAGAGGCCCCCGCCTCGGCCGCCCGGTGCTCAAAACCGTCACTCACCGGTGTCGTCAATACCACAATTGGGAGGTTCAACCCTGAAGACCGCAACGCGCGCAACACACCAATCGGATCAAGAACATCCTTCGTGGCATCAAACACGACAAGATCGATCGACGGCATGTTGGCAGGTCCTGTGCCGAGCAGTTCTGCGATACCTTGCGGGTCATTGGAAATGCCCACAAGCTCGACCTCTGGAGCACGCCGCGCAAGTTCTTCCCTCACCTCAGACAACACGCCAACCCATCCGACTCTGATCGCCTGGAGTCCAGCGAGACCATTGGCGCGACGCATGAGTGCCTTGCTGATGGCAGCGGGAAGACGTGCCAGCGCCGGACGTTGTTTCAGAATGCACGCGTCAGCACCGGCCCGAAGCGCCGCGCTCGCGTGCATACGCTGGCGTGTGCCCAATAACACCAGTGCTGGATGGGACAATGCGCGTTCACGGACGTGCCGTACGAAAGTCGTGCCATCACCATCTTGGAGGCGGTAGTCCACCAAGATTGCGTCATAGGCATCCGGGCGTTGAAGCTTTTGCAGCGCACCTTCAAGCGTGTCACAGCTCTCGAGCTCGAGACCTGACGCCACCAGATTGAGCACGTTTCGCACCAGTGCTACATCACTCAAATCCGCCGCGACGTACAGAATCCGCGCATGGTCCAACGAAGCTGGGGCTAACATCTGCGTGCCTCCCCCTCTCCGCGGTAGTCCCGGAAACCGACGCGTCGCATGTTCCGGGATTCCGTACGATGAGCGAGCGAGGAGTTACGAGTGCGCATTCGGCACCGGCTGGATAGTTCGAGAAGCGACCCGCCAAACAGAATTGACGCCGATCAATTTACCGCAACAACGGGATCCTCGCCAATGCGTCATCCACCGAGTCACACATCCGTCAACTCAGGAAACCTACCAGCGGTCCGTTATAACTTGATGGGTTGGGGTTCTTGACAGAAATCGAGACATCACATGCCAAGATTGAGACAGGAGGAGCGCCGCGTCAGATTTCGTCGACGCGGCTCGCCCTTAGCGCGCTATTGATTCGACGCAGGCGGATGCACGGTCACCGTCACGTTCACCCGCGTCACCAAGACCGTATCATCAACGACCGCCTGTAGCACATAGGTGCCCGGCTCGCTGAACGTTGCCCTTGTGACTGCTCGCCCCCCGTCACCGATTTCCGGAACCTGCGGATCAAAGGTCACGGCCCCGGCCCCACGCCACTGCAACCAGGTAACGGCCAAACCCGTCTTCGCAGCATTACGAGGATCGACAACGGCTTGGGACTTCGGACCGCGGCGTGGAGTTCGCTCGGCGAGCCTTGGATTAGGAGGAGGAATCCCGTCGTCGCCAGCAACGACCGCGATCTCAATCGAATCCGGCAGGGTCACCTCAAGCGTGTCACGGCCATCAATCGCCACCGAAGGACGCTGGTTGTCGGCATACGCATCCGCAGTTCCGGAACCGCGATTGAGTTGCATGACCCCATCGTCGATCTCCCAGACCGGCCACAGGTGGCCTCGCGCGTAGTCCGTGCGTCCGTTATGCGTAACCGCCCAGGTAAGGTCCTTCTCACCCCAGTCTGCCGGGACTCGTACCGTGAAGACGAACTGCTGGCGCCGATTGTAAAAATGGGTTGGCTGCCCTTGATCTTGCGGACCGGGCTCCAAGAAATTGTTTGGACCAACTGGGATGCTTGGCGCTTCTTCGTAATTTCGGTTCAGATAGCCGAACACCATCGTGAACGAGCCATCCGCATTACGCTCCCACCCCTCGAAAACCGGCTGCACGTTCTGTCCACGCAGCCAGCGTTCCTGGGCCAGACCAAAAGACGCACAGGCCAAAACACATGCGATGACCGCACAGACGACACGACTGTTACAGCTCATGATGACCTTCCCGCAACTCTCATCAACATCCCGTAAGACCGCGGCGCAACTCTCGAGGGACTGTCTGACGGCCCACTCAAACAACTGCTACATGTGAAGTAAAGTGACCGGCCCGGTGTAGCCACAACACCGGGCCAGTCTTGCCTTTGTGACTGTTCGCGCAAACCGTCCTAGTCGTCGTTATCCGTCAGGGCTTCGCGCTCGCTCACCTCAGCCTCGTACGCTTCGTCGTTGAGCTCGTACCAACTGACCCAGGCGAAACTCATTTCGTCGCTTGACCGCTGACCAAATCCGGCCCAGTTGGTCGGATCATCGTTCCATCGGTTGGCTTCCGAATTGTCGTGCCAACTGGTGACCTGCAGCACGGTACCTTTCGGAAGCAGAGGCGCCACATGATCCTCGTAGTTGTAGACAATATGCCAACCAAAATCCCAGTCAGCGCAGCTCAAGATTTGCTTCGTGTTGTCCGGCAGGACGGCCCCGAGACATTGACGCTTGCCGAGGTTATGAAGGTGAGCCTGGAACGCCGTGACATGGGCATTTTCCTTCAGCCGATAAAAGCCGTCGTGACGGACATTTGACTCGCCGGCAGGAATGTCCAGATCTTCGTCGTCTCCCACATGGGCGGAAATCAGCTTACGCTCGGGAACGACACCTTTGGGGTAGAACTGGATCCCGACCCGCGTTCGATCCGTCGTTTCAACGCCGATCGCCGCGTAGTGCATATTGAACTTGATCTTCGCGCCAGCTTTGATGAGACGTCCGGTACCATCCGGAAAGATGTCCCCGTTCTTGCCCAGGGCATACTCATTGAGGAAGTTGTAGTCACCCTCCTCCGAGTCGGTATCCTCCATGCTGGTAACCGCATGGTGTACGACCGGGAACCCCTCAAGTGACGGTTTGGTTTCAACCGCCTTGACCCAGCGATCTTCCGTCAAGCCGGAGTCAGCAATGAGGTCACCCCACCAATTCGGCGCTTCGGCAGAAACGACGAACGGTTCAGGGATCTCAACAACCCAGTCAGGCTCCCCGATCTTCCACTCCGCAATGTCACGAAACTCTCGCGGAGCGGGCATATCCGCCGGATTACCCCGCGGGGCACCGTTATCCACCCACGCCGCGACGACTTCGATCTCATCGTCGGTCAAGGAGTAGTCATACTTGAAGTCCTGGACTCCAATGTTCTTGTCGATGTACCACGGCGGCATCGCGCGACTGACGACTTTCTCACGGATAGAACGCGCCCAGGGTCGAGCCTCTTCATAGGTAAGAAGCGACATCGGCGCAATCGACCCGGTGCGGTGGCAGTCCTGACATGAACGCTGCAGGATTGGCGCAATATCCCTGGAAAACGTCACGTCAGACGTATCCTGCTGCGCCACAGCAAAGAGAGGAGACGCGATTAGCGAGACGAGCACGGCGACGAACACCCGAAGGTGCAGGCGAGAAGCTGTCGATTGCATCTGTACTAGCCCTCCACAACTGAAACAAGTTGGCGTACACCGCCAATCATAATCAGATCCCCACGACCATCCAAGTGCTTTCACTCGCTGTCATCCACCCGGTGGCCACCACGCGCGTCAAAGAAAGGGTCAGCCAGCTCCGTCAAGCAGCAGTTCTCGGCCGGCCACTCACTGGCCATCACTCAGGTAATCGGATTCGTCGCGAACACCGTGAGTTCAGTAGTGAAGCCGCGCTCGTTCATCTCGAGCACCGCTTTCACCATGTGCGCAATATCCTCGGACCGCAGCTTCGAAGGGTGGTCAGCCTGTGACAATCCAGCTGTCTCAGCAAACGGGGTGATCACTTCACTGGGATTCACCTGCATGACCCGCACATTATGCTTGCGTAGTTCAGCACGCCAGCATTCAGTCATTCCCCGAAGGGCAAACTTACTCGTCATGTACGCGGTCCCACTGGGCGCCCCCCTCAGCGACGCTGTCGATGCGATGTTGACGATATTGCCGCCGTTCCGGTCCACAAATATTCTGGCGGCGCCCCGGCCCATGAGCATCGCGCCTGTGACGTTCGTCGCCATCACCCGCTCAAAATTCGCCAGTTCCATCTCGACAAGCGGCTTGAACAGGCCGACCCCCGCGTTATTGATCAAGATGTCCAGGTCGCCAAACTCGGCCAAGAGCATCCGATAGGTTCGATCGACGTCGTCCTCTTTCGACACGTCGGCTTGGATGGGATAGGCGCCAATCACGCTGGCCGTAGCATCCAGCCTCCCGCGGTCCCGACCAGTAATAGCCACCTTCGCGCCGGCTGAAATCAGAATCTCGGCGATTGCACGCCCGATACCAGTACTGCCACCTGTTACAAGGGCGATCTTGTCACTCAACGTCATCAGTGCCCATCCGTCTATTGAGAACTTGGTAGAACCACACTGTTTTGAGGGACGACCGAAGCCATTACAAGCTTCAGGGCGTAATAACCAGACGCTCAATCTCGTCGAGAAAGGCTCCAAGACGCATCGTCGGAATCGGCGTCGGACTGACGGTGACTGGCGACCCAATCTGGTCCACCGCTGAAAAAGCTCGACGGTCCGGCAACGTCACAAACTGCTGACCATCGGGAGACACGTTGATGGGAAAGCGTCCCTGCATGTGCCCGACGATAGGGCTGATCGCGCGCTCGCCAGT
>CAZPZZ010000056.1:0-24008 GCA_964591245.1 uncultured Vicinamibacteraceae bacterium
GCGGCTTCGATCATCTCGCCGAGCACCCGTCCCGGCTGGACACTTTCCAGCTGGCGATGGTCCCCCAGCACCACGAGACGCGTATCGCTGCCCACAGCGGACAGGAGGCGGTCCCAGAGCACGAGGTCCAGCATCGACGCTTCATCCACGACGACCACGTCATAGGGTAGCGGGTTGCCCTCGTGATACCGACACCGGTCCATCCGGGGGTTCCAGCGCAGCAGTCGATGCAAGGTGCGGGCCTCTGCCCCCGCTTGTTCCAGACGACCTTGGACATCGCCCCGGATCACGTCGAACTCCCGGACAGCCTGACCGATGGCTTCACCGAGGCGCGCGGCAGCCTTGCCGGTCGGCGCAGCGAGCGCGACACGAATCGAGGGATTTCGCAGGGACAGCAATGCCAGCAAACGAGCAGCGGTGGTGGTCTTTCCCGTCCCCGGCCCTCCGGTGATAAGTGCAAGAGAGCGTTCCATGCCCAAGAGCGCAGCCCGTCGTTGCGCAGACGACGGATCCGGAAAGAAACGGTCGAGCTCGTCGGAACCCGGCGAGGAGGCCGCGACAGAAGAATCCAGCAGCCTCGTCTCAGCAAGCGCGCGCAGACGACTCGCGACACGCACTTCGGCCTGGTAGAGGCGCCAGGACTGGAGCCGGTGACCGGACAGCACCAAGGGTGCCGGGGTCGTCCCGTCACCAACCGCAGGCGACGACGCAAGGAGTGAGATCTCGTCCGTGTCCAATTCGAGCGACGTGTGGCCGGCGCCGAGCGACGTGAAGAAGCGTTCCAACGTCGCGATGGCTGCACGCGGGAGATCCCAACGTCGGCACAGCAACTGCATCGCCGCCGCACTCACGATGGTGCTCCGTCGCGCGTCGAGACAAAGAGCCCCTCGAGGTCATCCAATAAGGCGGCCGTCGGCTCGAAGTCAAGAACGCCACAACGCCGGTCCGGCGCCACACCGCGGAGGAAGAAGAGACTGCCCGACACACGGGTAGCCCCCGAATCGTACAGGCCGAGATAGCGGCGGAGCGCCACGAGATAGAGGTGGATCTGAAGAACGTAATGCTGACGCGCTGCGCAGCGCCACAGCGCAGGGTGATCGTAGTCCTGAAACCCGGACCCGAGATAGTTGCTCTTCCAATCAATAACCGCCCAGCGATCACTCCAGTGCACCAGTCGATCGATGTACCCGGTCAACATACCGGCCAGCGTCTGGCGCGGGAGACCCGCGAGTTCCAGCGCATAATCCGCTTCGGCGTCATTCCGGGCATGACGGGCAAAGATTTCCGAAAGCGCCAACCCGGAGATTCCACCTCGGCCCAGTGGCAGCAGGAACTCCCATTCGGACAAGCTTGGGTCCACCGCCGCTGACGCAACAGTCGTTCCGAGTGCAGTCAACCGTGTGGTCCTGAGAGCGTCCAGCGCGCGCTGAATCGAGAAAACCGCCTGCTCGGAATGGAGCCTGTGGCGTTTGAGACTGCGGTCGATGAGTGCCACGGGGTTCTCAGTAAAATTCCAACGTTCCAGAATCTCGTGGAGGCAGTTACCAGCCTGTGGTCCGCGCGCAAATGTGGCCAAGGGAACTGGCGTACTCTCCAGCTCCCCTGGATCTACCGTGTGTCCTTCTCCACTGTGTACCGGCTCTGTCTGAGATTCCATCCCTGTATCATGGCGTTCTCGCTCCTCGTGGCGACCATGGGCAAGCTGTGAAAAGCTGGTCAGATGCCAACCCCGCATGTCGACAGACGGCGTGGGACGAGCCCGCATAGGATCCGTGACGTCCCCTGGTTCCCTCCACTTGGCTCGTGTGGGAGTCGGGGGCGCCAAGACAGTGATCAGGTCTGGGTCGGCATCGCGAAACCTGCCGAGTGTGACCTCGTGTGGACACGCCGACGGGTTCCGTTTTGCATCCGCTGTCGACTCATACCATTCCTCGATCGTGTCGGCGCCACCCTCCGGTCGCAACAACCAGTCAAGGGCGGTTGGGGGCAATTTACGCCCCGAAGAATAGCCCAGGGCACCAGCTAACAGAGTTACCCGACGACGGGCGCGGGTCAGCGCCACATAGGCCAAGCGTAGCTCTTCCCGCACGCGCTCGGCGTCAGAGGCACGCTTGGTGGCTCCCGCTCCCGAACGGGTGCGGTCCGAGAGGATCCAGCCATCCTGTTCGCGCACGAGTAGATACGGAGGGGACTCTTTCTCGTCCCGGACCGACCACAGATAGGGACAGTACACAAAGTCGAACTCAAGACCCTTCGCGCGATACACCGTCACGACCTGCACGGCAGCACCGTCTCGTTCCAATCGCCGAAGACGTTCATCCGCCGAATGCTCCTCACTGTTTCCTGCACCTTCAAACCAGTGCAGCAGGGTCTCCGGGGAGCGTGTACCCTCAGCTTCATGGGCTTGCAGCAATTCCACGAGATGTCGGAGATCCGTGAGATAGCGCTCACCGTCAGGGTGCTGGGCCAGACGAACGGCGCTCTCTGACTGCGACTCCAGCGTCGCCATCAGTGCCGTAATACCCCGCTCCCGCCATACGTCGTTCCACTCGGAAAACGATGCAAGGCGGGCGTCGGCCTCCGGATCGGTAAGAGCAGCGAGACGGGTGGCGTCATACCCGAAGAGCCGCGTGGCCATGGCCGCGCGGCGCCATCCTGGGTGAGTCGGAAAGAGCACGGCCCTCAGGAACGTGGCAAGATCCGAAGCGGTCTCACTACGCATCACGTCCGCATCGTCCCGCACCACCGCTGGCACCCCTCGGGTTCGCAGTGCCTCATGGACAACCCTGGCCTCCTTGTTCGTTCGGGTCAGGACCGCGATCTGAGAAGGGTAGATAGCCTCCGCATTCTCGCCGCCACCATTCAAGAGTGCGACGATTGCAGTCGCTGTACAGGCGGCAGCCTGTGCCTGCCTGGGGTTGGAGTGGCCCCACGGCGCAACCGTCGTATCCGGGACCACCCAGGCGACCAGGCGGGCCTGTCCATCCTCGGGCAGCGGCAGATCGGCATCCTGGCGAGCGGCGGTCGCTGGCGTGTAGTCAAGTGCAGGGCTTCCCAGAGATCCAGGTCGTTCGAACAGCCGGTTGAGCGCTCGTACTAACCCCGGCGCAGAACGGTAGGTGACAGCAAGAGTGCTAATTCTGGACTCCTCTGCGGGGCGGGCGGCGAGATACGCCTCCAGATCACCACCACGGAAACCATAGATCGACTGTTTGGGGTCACCAACCAGAATGAGGCGTTCCCGTGAGGAATCGCGGTCGAAAATGGCCCGGAAGATCTCGAGTTGCCGCTGGTCCGTATCCTGGCTTTCGTCAATCAGCCCCACCTTCCATTGCTCGGACAGACGACGGGCAAGGGACGGACCATTTGCCCCCTCACACAGAGCGCGGTGCAGGTGATGAATCAATCCCTCATAGGTAATGGCGTTGTGGCGTCGTAAGTGCTCTTCGAATCGGCTCTTTGCCGATCGGTGCAGGTGCCCCAGCCAGGCCCACCGCAACCTCTGGAGCACTTCACCCACGCCCCCCGCTGCTTGCACCAATGCCAATCCGTTGGCATCAGCCTCAGCAGCTTTGCCCGCGTTACTCCTACGATTGAACCACCCACCCACCTGTTCCAGCTGGGCCGCCAAGTGAAAGATCGTTGTGGACGGCCGGCGCGAATCCAGACGCTGGAGCCAACGACGCCACGTCCCCAGCTGCGGGACATTCGTCGTTCCTGATTCATTCAGTTTGATCCCGGGTCTAGCCGCAATGTCCTCAAGCGACGCGAGGTCATCACGGGCATCGCGCAGGACAGCCAGGACCTCCGTCACCTGGTTCCGCGCATCCGACAGACTCAGGGGTACGGGAACCATCCGGCTGTTTGGATGCCGTGTGAGCAGGTCCCAGGCTTCGAAATCTTTCTTGACGGACCATTCCCGGCCGACAACCGCAGCGCCGGTCAGCATCGGGTCCGTCGCTAATTCGGTACGCCAGGTATCCTCAACCGCGTCCAACTGAATTTGTCTGACATCTGGAAGTAGTTCGAGACCGGCGGGTGTGCCACACAGGAAGCTCTCGGCAATCAGGACACGTTGACAGAACGCGTGTATGGTAGACACGGCGAGCTGATCACTTTCGTCCAGGGCCAGCTGCAAACGAAGATGGGCCGCGTCCCGATCAGGATCAGGCAAACGGTTGAACCGCTCCAGCAGGATGCCGACGCCATTCTCATCGGGGGGAGGGGTACTCCCTGCATCGATCTGTTCAACCAGCATCGCGAGCTGCCGACGGGTGCGTGCCCCCAGTTCACGCGCCGCATCTTCGGTAAACGTGACCAGCAGCAATTCCCCGACCTCGCTGACCACACCATCGAGGAGCAAACGGGGAACCAGATGAGCAATCGTCCACGTCTTCCCTGTACCGGCACTGGCCTCGATGACCGACAGACCAGATGGGACGACGGTGGTTTCCAGATCGAAGTTAGCCAAGCTGCACTCTGTGTTTCGACGTGGTGGCCGTTTTCCACCAGGTGTCCAGCGGTTCGAAGACCTCGATCGCCAAACGATGCCATTCCCCGAAGACCTCGTCGGCAAAGGGATCACAATCTCGCCAGGCAAGCTGCGCCGAGGGTTTCTCACCCTCACCTGGCGATCCCGTGAACGTTGGCTCCCACGCCTTTCTCGCTGCGTCGACTTTGCCGTTTTTGGCCTTATGAATCGCCGCGCTCGTCTTGGGCCCGAATGGCAGGGGCTGCATGCGTGCCCGTTGGCACAGGTGAAGTAAATGATTGAACACGTCGCGGCCGGACTCGGAAGCAAGCGGATCGAAGCGATCTACCCTGGCACCATCATCAATCCTGGAGACCAGAAGGGTTGCGACGGGCAATGCACACGCGGCGGCGAAATTCGCCAGAATCCAGGCCTGAAGCCGTTGATGCGGAGAACCACTCACGTTCGACGGTTCTATCACGACCTGCACGTCGCGAGTCGGATTCACGAACACATTGCCTCTGACTCGTTGTTCCCCGTGGTACACCAGACGACAGGGCTCCAGGGGACCTCCCGTTTCATCGGTGGCCAGCTCGGCAAGCCTGGTGGCTTCCCTCACCGCTTGACCACCCAACGACGCACCGAGAGAACCGTAGGGAAGACGCCGGTCGGCCGCCAATCGCTCGTGAAGATAGGTCGTCCGTCCCTTCACCACCGCGTCTATCACCTGGCTTTGCACGTGCCAGCGTGTCAATCCCGAGGGTGCGTCCACCGGTTCTCGATCCAACGCCAGCGGACTTTCGGCAGGGCGAGGAAACTCAACCCCCAGTGATGTCAACCAGGCGGACCAGGGATCCTTCAGAGTACGAATAATGTCTTCCAGCTCGAGATCACCGGACAGCACCGCGGGGGACACCTCACCGGAAGACGCCTGAAACGGGGTTAGTTCGTCATCCGAACCGTGGAGAGCGCGAGCAATTGCCAGATTGCCGGTATCGAATGAAGCCCGGGGACCTCGAAAACATCTGGAATCAAAGGGATGCAACGGGTGATCTTGAATCAGGTCCCGGTGCAGCTTTTCCCGGTCCCGTGGATCACTCGCGAGGGTCCTTGCAGCCACACGCAAGACCTCGTCCACGCAGACGGACAACGGTTCTTCCTGATTGCTACGGATGTTGCGAGCCGTGGCCGTGAAAATCACCCGGTCTGTCGCCGCAAGGAGGGCGTCGAGAAAGAGCTGCCGGTCTTCTCGTACCGGATCCCAATCGCCTGGCTGTGGAGCCGCAGCCAGAAGATCCCAGGCCGGCGCTCTATTCCTCCGGGGAAAGGCCGAATCGTGGAGCCCCAACACCGCCAATACCCGACAGGGTATGGCGCGTAACGGCTTGAACCCACCCATGGCCATTCCACCCCCGACCCGCGTCACCGTGCGCGTCTCGTTCTCTGTAGCCCGGTCTAGCCAGTCGCCTACGGTTGCCGCGTCCATCGGGAACATGCAGGCATGGTCAGTTTCTGCCAGCCGCAGCTCTTCGATCAGTTCTACGACCACGAAGGTGTCACCCCCTCCATCCCCGCTGGCCAACAGCGTGTCCAGTGCCTGATCCAGCCGTTCCGCCCACCCCGCAGGACTGGCCTCGGTCTGCCACTCCACCAGGAGAGAAACGAGACCATCGAGCCAGTCGAGGCCCGCACTCGCCGAACTAGTATCACCACCCAAATCACCGAACACAGGAAGGGCCGGTCGGGACGTGGCATCAGACGCCTGGTCGCAGGCCCCCAACCACACACCAGCCAGCAGACGGTCCAGACCAGCACGCCACGTGCCGGTCTCTTCCGTCCCGGCGTGAAGCGCGCGCCGATGGTCGATATCAAGCCCCCAGGTAATGCCGGATGCCTGGAGTGCATCGGCCAAGGCCTGCGGAACTACCCCCAGGGCTCTGAGACGCAATGACACAGGGGGGAGTTCCAGCAGCGCCAGACCCTCGCTCAGCGGCGCGCGGCCTGCGGCCAGATGCAATAACGCATACAGACCGCGCAGCAGGGGATCGGCCTGATCCAGACGTCGTTCAGACAGGCGAAGCGGCAGGGGCGGGGTACCCTCCCGTAACAGAACCTCGGCCAGTGGACCATACATGGCCAGGTCTGGCGCCAAAATCAGGATCTCGTGAGCCTTCAGGTCCGGTAGGTCAGTGAAGGCATCAAGCAACTCGTCCCGCAGGACCTCGACCTCTCGTCGGACCCCATGGCACCGATGCACCCGGAGTGAGCGATCAGATGGGCCGAGAGGGGCCCGATCGACATCATCGGGTTGACGCGCAGCCCGGATATCCGCCTGAAGCCGTTCCAGAAGCGTGGCAGACCGTTCTGCGACCGGGGGAAGGTCTTCGTATTCCTGCCCTTCGGTAACCAGTGCTTCCTCGAAGATGCGAAAACTGGTCACGGACTGTTGTCCCAGGTGCGAAAGCAGTGGGTGACCTTCCCACGCCGGATCGACCGCGGCGCCCGCCCTCAGCTGGGCCCGGCCGGCTCGAATGTCCCCAATGTATTCGGTCGACGGGAACAACGCCCGTAGGGTGACCTGCGTCCTGGTCGCGAGTGCCCGTAGCAGCGGCAGCAGGGTCGGTGGCAAGGGCCCCGTCGTGAGTACCTCGAGGGAAGGGGGGAGCGTGCCGGCGCCCCGCAGAAGTCGACGCTCGAGCTCTCGCAGACGACGCACCGGATGGGGATGATCCGAGAGCGCTTCGGACAGCCGACTCCACAGCTCGCGCTGCCAAGCTTCATCACTTCGGGCCCACCTGGGTAATGGTTCCCAGGCCTCACCCCGCTCCCAGGCCGCGAGCATGGCTGGTCGGAAATAGAGGTACTGATCGAAACGATCAGCCAGCTGCCCCGCAAACGCGAACCTCGCCCTTGCGTCCTTGCAGGCGGAGTCCAGGCGGGGAACCCGGCCATCCTCGATCATCGATGTCAGAAGCGAAACGAGACGCCACGTCAGGCCCTCGGAGCGCCACGAGGGGTGCAATGGAGCCAAGCCGACCAGTTCGGCCATTCGGTCGATGAACGCGGCCGGCAGAAGAAAGACAACCCCCATGGCCACGCCATGCCGACGAGCCAGTTCAGCCTTGGCCCGCTCGATCAGAGGAATCGACGGCATGAGTACCGAGACGAGGTGGCCGACCGTACCGCTCGGCCGACCTAACACCTCGATCAGGTCTTCAAGCAATCTGGTCGCGTCGGACCCGAATTTCAGATTAAGCGCCATCGTGGTGCGCCACGACGTGACCGCAGCCCTTAGTCATTCAGGCTGGGTGCACAAGGGACGAATATCTCGATCTGAGTCGATACGGACACCGGGTATCACCGGAACCACGGCCACTTCCTTTTCCACGACCGAGCGCAAGGCGCACCGGTGTCATCCGAACTCACTCGGTTTCCCCGCGGCGGACGGCATACACACGATCAAAGAAATCCAACCGCGTTTTCCGCACACCCCGGCTGACATGTATGGCGTCACCGATCTCGAGCAACCGGTCATCGACCTGGTCAAACACCGGCCAGACCGGCAGGCCCTCGCCATTCGGGTCCCCGGACGTGGCGAAATTCACCCAATACGCGGCTAACGCCGAAGAGAGTCGGCGATCGGTCGTATCGTAATCACGGTTGGCGTGGGGAGAGCCACTGACACCAAAGTTGTCAAAGACATACGGAATCTCGGCGGTATGGTACGCCCCATAACGCGAGGCATCCGCTGCCGGCGGCACCCGGCTGAAAAAATAGAGATAGGCCGGCGAAGACACGGTCTTCATCATTCGAGCCCAGGTTCGCATCTCCCAGCCGAACGTGGCATCGGTCGAACTATCCCGACGCGCCTGCTGAGCCTCGGCATCACTGCTGGCTGGATAGGTCTCGAAAAACGCCTCCGTGAAGTCTCCATATTCTTCCTGCACCGTGTCCCGGTACTCATCCAGGGTCGCCGCCCCCTGGGCATCGCCGAGCATCGTGCTCTCATCGGCATTCGACCCCACGATCACAGGCACGTCATGCTGCTCACCTCGGGCGAAGATGTTGTAGATCGTGTCGGGAAAAACCCAACCATCGACGTTCGCCGAGGCACGACCACCCGGAACCTCGACCAACGCCTCGGCGGGCGCGGCGCGCAACAACGCGAGCGAAGGCTCAACGCCGCTCCCCAGTAACGCCGTAACCACCCGCTCGCCCGCCGCCTCGATCTCATCGCGAGCGTGCGCGCGACCCACGGACCCGAAGCCTCCACCGCTCTCACCGATCGCCGCGTGGAAGAGCCCCCGAGCCAAGGGCGTGGCCATCAAATGGTTAACGCTCCAGGAACCCGCGGACTCACCGAAGATAGTGACCCGATCGGGATCCCCACCAAAGGCTGCGATGTTCGCCTGTATCCACGCCAGTGCAGCGATCTGATCGAGCGTGCCGTAATTACCCGACGCCCCCTGGGCCGATTCAGCCCGCAGCAGTGGATGCGCGAGATAGCCCAGTGCACCGAGGCGGTAGTTGATGGTCACCAAGACGACTCCACGGCCAGCCAGGGCGGCGCCGTCATAGGCGACATCCGCGCTGTTGCCGATACCCAACCCCCCGCCATGAATCCACACCAACACCGGCACCCGATCCTCTGGGACTGCCGCCGTCCAGACGTTGAGATACAGACAGTCCTCTGATATCGCCGCCACCCCGGCATCGTAGAAGCCTGCCTCCAGACGACGCTGGACGCAGGACGGCGCGGCCGTCGTCGCGGCCCGCATCCCGTCCCACGCGGCTGGCGGCTGCGGCGGACGCCAGCGGAGATCCCCGACCGGCGGTGTCGCAAACGGCACCCCCCGATACACTCGGACCCCGGGAGCACGCGACGAGAATTCGCCAGCGAGTTCCCCTTGCGCCACGGTCACCACCGCCTGAGCGCCCCCCCCTAGTGCCACGCCCTTCGCTGGCCACCACGCGGCTGTCACCAAGACCCCGCACACACACAGCGTCATCACCATTGCTCGCCTGGCCATCCCTTACCCCCGTGTGTCTCTCATCAACCACCGCAAAACCTCAACGCAATGCTGTTTCCGTCACTCGAACAATAACGTTCGCGAGGCATGCCGTCACGATATCGCGTGCCGATCTACGATGTGTCTTTTTGACATATTATGTTTATATCGTCAAACTTGTCCTCGTGACGCAAGCGGCACATTCGAAACGTGAAGCGATTCTTTCAAGTGCATTCACACAGTTCAACCGCTACGGTTTTCGAAAAACGTCAATGGCGGACATCGCCCAAGAAGCACGAATCTCTCGAGCATCCTTGTATTCGTACTTCGAGAATAAAAACGAAATATTTCGGTCTCTCTCGATATCCATTCATCAACAATCACTCGAAGATGCAAGCGTTCTTCTGGAACACGCGTCGAGTCAAACTGCCCTCGCCTCACGCATGGAAGCCGCTCTCCTCGCACGATTCGGCCCACTCGTGGAAATCATCACGGAATCTGCGCATGGGTGCGAAATCTACGACGAGAACAATCGGCTCTGCAAAGACATTGTGGTTGATTCAGCCACGCAATTTCACAAGGTGCTGACGACAGCAATCAGGGCTGGCGTCCGTATGGGAGAAGTAAATCTCAAACCCATCGGACTGTCGGCCGAAGCCGCAGCCGAATTGATTCAACTCAGTACAGCCGGTCTGAAAGAACGGGCCTCCGACCTTGCCACCTTCAAGAAACGGCTACGCCACTTCATCCAGGTTTTTTTCGCGGGGCTCCGCTGACCGTGTGACCTGCCTGCAACCTCACTACAGTCGATCCGAGCATGAAAGCATACACAGGAAAAACCGCGCTTATCACCGGGGCGTCTTCCGGTATTGGATTAGCACTGGCCCATGCGCTCGCTCGCAGAGGCACGCACGTACTCCTGACCGCTCGCTCCACCGAGACACTCAAGGAGGTCGCGGTCGGCATCCAGAAAACCGGCGTCGACGCCCATGTGTTTCCCGAGGACCTGAGTCGCCGGGGTGCCGCGCAACGCCTGCATGATGCCGTAACACGCGAGGGACTCACGGTGGATCTCCTGATCAACAACGCCGGGTACGGACGATGGGGCGCCTTCGATGAGTTCGCCCGTGACGATTACGGCGCCATGATCCAGTTAAACATCACCGCTCTAACAGAGCTCTGCCACCTATTCATTCCTGACATGGTCACCCGGGGCGGCGGGGGCGTGATCAACGTGGGATCCATCGCGTCGTTCCTCCCGGTGCCGTACGCATCGGTCTATGCGTCCTCGAAAGCCTATGTCTTGCTCCTGTCTGATGCCTTGCGATTTGAATACGCTGAACAGGGCGTGCGAATCATGACTCTCTGCCCCGGCTGGACGAATACGAACTTCCGCACGATTGCTGCGGCCACTGTCGGCGCTGACCTGGGCGACGTCGGTGATTCTCCGGAACAGGTGGCCGAGCAGGGCCTGGATGCGTACTTACGAGACAAGGCGTATGTCATCACCGGGGAAGGCAACAAAAAATATGCGTTGTTGCCACGCTTCCTCTCACGCCAACGACTATTGAACCTGGCAGGCCGGAGCTTTCGCCGGCGACTCGGCAGGTAAGACACCCAATGTGGCCTCGTCCGACTGACCGTTGTCGACTGGCCACACCGACCGGACACGAATAGAGATGAAACGACTAGCAATCGCGGCGGCGGCGATAGTCGCACTGCTCGTAGTAACCGTGGGAGCGTTCTGGGCATCGATTCCCCTCAACGTGCCGTGGCGCAGCATACTGCAGCAGCTCCACGCGCTGCCGGCCTGGCTCGATGCACCAACGGTTTCGCCGGAAGAAGCCAGCCGGCTGGTCGTCCCCGAGGGGTATGCCGTGTCGTTATTCGCGGTCGACGTCGCCGAAGCACGGGCCATGCGGGTAACCGGTAGGGGAGATGTCCTTGTCGTCTCAACACGTGAGGGCCAGGTACTTCTGCTTGAAGCCGATCGGGACGGTGATGGTCGCGCAGACGGGCAACGAGTGTTGGTCGACGGGCTCAACGGGCCCAACGGGCTCGACCTAGCGGACGGATGGCTCTACGTGGGGGAGGAAGACAGCATCGGACGTATCGCTTTCGACGACGCGACGGGCACCACTACCGGGAGCTATCGGCAAATCGTCACAGGACTTCCGTCTGGGGGCAATCACTGGAAGAAGACGGTGCGTCTCGGACCAGACGGCCTGTTGTATGTCGCAGTCGGTTCGAGCTGCAACGTCTGCATCGAAGAGAACCCGCGCCGGGCCGCGCTGCTACGTTTCACCGCCGACGGCACATTCGTCGACACCTACGCCACGGGACTACGCAACAGTGGCGGATTCGACTGGTCTCCAGTCTCCGGAGCCCTGTACGCCACCGACAACGGGCGCGATCTGCTGGGCGAGGACTTTCCGCCCTGCGAACTCAATGAAATCGTGGAGGGCGGATTCTACGGCTGGCCATTTCTCAACGGCTCGAACGTGCCAGACCCGGATCTCGGCGCCGAACGCCCGGCGCAGGCCGAGGCGGCCGCACCGGTACACGAATTCAACGCACACAATGCACCGCTCGGGATCCAGTTCCTCCGCCATCCCAGCCATCCGGCCGACTTCCGTCACGCGGCGGTCGTGGCACTCCACGGTTCCTGGAATCGGTCCTCCAAGGATGGATACAAGGTCGTGTCGTTGCACTTCGGGCCAGACGGCGCCATCGAAGAACGTGATTTTCTGACGGGGTTCCTCCAGGATGACACGGCGATCGGCCGCCCTGCCGATGTCACCGAAGGGCCAGACGGTAGCATCTTCGTGTCGGACGACCTCCGGGGAGCGATCTACCGGATCTCTCCTGGCGGTTCAGGGAATGCGACCATAACGGCACCGCGGAGCAGTAACCGCGCCAGATACGACGCGAGCGCGGTCAGCAGAAACGCACGACAACAAGCCCTCGCTACGGGTCCGACCACGATGGACGCGGAGGGCTGCCTGGCCTGTCATGTCTCGACCCCCGGAGACGAACCCGGCGGCGTCGTCCTCACCGACCTCGCCGCAGACTACACCCTTGACGAGCTCGTCGACTATCTGGCCCGACCCGATCCGCCGATGCCAGCCTACGAGGCAGACACCACCGCCCGCCGTCAGCTCGCCATCTACCTGCTGGACACCTACTAGGCCACTCTGCACGCACGCCCGGATTGACCCCCACGGCCTGGGTGTCCTCATACTGGGTACGAATGATGACCTGGCCTATTTTCCAGACCAGCCCAGACGGACCTAGTTGGCCGGCTGATAACCCAGATCTGGTCTCGCCAGATAGTCTTCAATTTGCAGTTCGCGCATGAGACGGTTGTTACGATTCACGAGCTCCCGCAGCTCGTCTCCCAGCATCGCCCGATTTCTGGTGCTCCCCTCAGCGAAATCCTGGGGATCGCGCGCCAGCCTCACAATCGAGATCATCGGGCTCTCCGAACCGAGAACCAGCTCGCGAACGATCCGCCGTTCACCGCTCTTGTGCCGTTCATACAGCTGCTTGATCTCAAGAAGTATTGCCTCGACAGCCGGCTGCGAACCGAATTTCGGAGAGAGCAGCACCTCACGCACGAATCCCACCTCGGCGTTGGTGATACGCGGTTGGTCGGGGCTGTAGCTCAGGTCTGGACGACCCCGCCAGATGGCACGGTCGATCGATTCAAGAATCCCCGCAGCCGCTCCCGGCGTAGCGGTCGTCGGCATCGCGGCAATCTGTGCTCGCCATTCGGCGACCGACGAAAATTCGGCGCCAAGCAATGTGACGTACCGATAACGTCCATTACGCGGGCTCCGCGCCGCCCGGCGCTCGAATGCAACGTTACCAGCAACCATGCGTGCAACACGGGCCTTCGCGAGCGTCTCGTACTTCGCAGCCGCACGACACGTTTCAGCCCAGTCACACCACTCGACACGAGTGGACCTCTCGCTGTTAGTTGTTCCCGCCGTGCGTCCGGTAGGTTCTCCACAAATCTCGTGGGGTACAGCTCATAACGGTCGGCAACCCGGCCAACGCATTGAAGTCAGTTCGCGACAGATCCAATCTGTCTCCCATCGCCTCGACGCTCGATGCAACCGCGGCAACCTGAACCCGCCTATTCTGTTGGCGAAAGCTCGGGTCGAGACCCAGCTGTGTCGTCCACAGCTGGAGGAGCGCATGCTGATCGCGGGCCGCGAAATTGTCTGCGATACCCGCAAGCACGTCGCGTGCGTCGTCCACCGTCCTCCCCTCTTCGAGATCGCAGAAACGAATCGTCATCAGCGTCTCGTCCGGCACCCCCTCGAACGCATCGTCCCGAAACATCGTGACCTGCCTGACCGTGCCACCTGACGGATCGCAGGTCATGACGTCACTCGGACGCAGTCCAGGCAGCGACCGATCCCACCCGGTCCGCCGGCCTTCCATCCTGGTAAGAAATTCAGCATAGCTCGGATAGAACTGCACGAGCAGCAGGTCAGCATTGTCTGTAAAGGCGGAGCTGACCACCACAGGCTCACGGATGAACACGCCAGTGGCAGAACTCTCATCCCGGGGAAGCCCACGGGACATCCGGACCGCATCTTGAATCGTGTACCCATCCTTCAACGAACAGCTACGGACCCTCGCGACCGCATCCGTCGGTTGGCTGTACGCGATCGACGACGCAAGAACCGCAGTTGCCACGGCGAGCGAAACGATGACCATTCTGCGCATGATGCTGCCACCTCTCCTATCGAGATTGTAGATATTGGTGTGTGTTGCGCCCTCGCCATGCTAGGGACGCAGCTCACGACCTTGCTGTTCGAAGACCCGTGCGCCGGCGAGAATGCCAAACATGCCGTAGTTTCCCTCGTGGCAGGCGTACTCGAAGATCGGGCCATCAGTACGCCGCAACGGCATCATCACCGTGTAGGGTGCGGTGTAGACGGACGGGTCCGTGACGGTGTACTCGTACGCGACCGTGTCAGAGTCCAGTCGGGTCAAACGTTCGATCAGGTGCAGGTTCGGACCGGTCAACGCGCTGTCGCTGCGAAACTGCGTTGTCTCGATGACCAGTGTCTCGCCCTCCCAGTGACCTCGTGACACACCCTTGAGCTGCGGAAATGTGGGCCTTTCCGTGTCCACGAGCGGGATGATGCGCGCCTGGGATGCCATCTCGTTCTGGATGACCACGTGCTCGCGCGTTTGAAAGATCATGACATTGTTGTTGTATGCGCCGGATCGCATCGGTGGCCCCGCGACGGAGGTTCCGAGGCAACGGTCCGTCATGGTCCGGTTCTCATACGAATCGTAGCGATGTTCTTCCCGGTAGGCCCGCGCGGCCGCCGCCGCGACGCGGGCGGCGTCTGTCCGCGGTGGGCGCCGTCCATCGGGCGGATCCACGATCAGGGCGGTTCGTTTGTCGGACGTCAGTTCGATACCTCTCTCATACCAGAACTCGTTGTACGAGAGGACGCCACCATCGGCCCGTGATTGGTATCCGGCGTTCGGGGCCCCCGTTTCGGGATCGAAAAGATCACGATTCTGGCGAGTCCGTTCTGACGCCTCGAACGCAGCGGCCTCCTCCGCCGTCAACGTGCCTTGTCCGTCAAATCGCGCCGGACGTTCGAGTGGTGTCAGCGTCCGGAAGGTGAAAATCCCGGAGATATCGGGATGGCCATCGGGCGTTCGCATCGGCAGCTCCCCGGCGCCCTGCGCCATCGCCAGCTGGGCAACACTTGCGAACGCACCGACCAGAAGAACCAAGGCCATGAAGTCTCTCTTAGACATCTACCGTCTCTCCTCTTTCCCAATCGCAGTCTAGCCCTGCGTAGCCGGTCTCGGTATTCTGGGCACAACCGCAAGAAACCGTCGTGAGTTATTTACCAGGATCCCCCGGATCGTACTTTCCGGGACACCGGCCTCACGCAACTTGGGCGCAAACACGGTGAGGGCTCTCGAGATGCCTGGACCACCATTTTGCTGCCAGTTCGGCCACGCATTGACGCCGAAGTCGGCTGAAATCAACAGTTGGTCCCTATAGCCGGCATCGAGCAGCTTGAGAATCATCGGCACATTTCGCTCATCACTGCGGCCGCCCTGGCGATCGAAACCCACGAACGCTCCCCGTTTACAGATCGCTGTATGGACCTCGACATCCGGATCTACGAGGCTTCCCAGATGACCGATAGCCACCCGCTCGGGTGGCACCCCCATCGACTCCAAAATGTCGAGCTGTTCTTCAGCACACTTTCCGTTTTCGGTATGCGTGAAAATGGGAAGACCCGTTTCCACGTGCGCGGTCCCGACAGCCCTGAACACCTTTCGCTCATTCGGCGTAATTTCGTCCGAAGTACCCATTTCCCCAAATGCCCCGAGGGGATTAGTCGTTGCATCCTGAATGAGTTCCTCCGCGATCTGCGCCTCGGTCATCGTCGTGATTTCTGGCGGGTACATCTCGTCCACGTAGTATCCGCCACTGGCCACGACCGACATCCCCGATCGCCTCGACATCTGCGTCAGGAAGCCGATATCCCGCCCACCAGCTGGATGGGTGCCGTCGACGATACACACCACACCATCTCGTCTGGCCCGGTTCAGTTCCTCGACCATGAAGTCGAGATTCGCACAATCATCCCAGGCACTGGAACCGCAGCCCGTGATGGGGTCCCGCCGAGGTGGCGGAACCGGTCGGCCTGCTCGCGACGGCCGCGCAGCCATTCGGGCGTTCCAGTCTGGGCCATGGGTCAGATGTTCATGAAACAACGTCGTGCCGTGCACAAGCGCCGACGGCACAAGATCAGCCAGCACTGTCCTGATGACGGCACCCTCCGGAAATGGAGGAGTCTGCGCACCTACGATGGCGGTGGGCGCACAGGTCGCCGCCGCGCTTACCCCCAGTAATCGCAGCGCCTCTCGGCGACTGACCAACGGGAGATTCGAGCTGGATCTATCGGACATGACTATCTCCGAGAATGCGTGGTAACCCGCAACGGTACGGCAACCAACGCGGTACCGGTGCAGGCGAGGTCACCAGGCGAACCGAAGCAGAGATGCATCACTTCCCCAGGACCCTGGTGACCCCGTCAGCAGACACTGGCCTCACGCGTCGCGCGTGTATCGATTGAACCATGCGATCGTGCGCGTCCAGGCCTCTTCAGCCGTCGCCTCGTTATAGCGCTCCGGCGTGGCGTCGTTGAAAAATCCGTGCACCGAATTCGGATAGATGTGCCCCTCGTGCGTGACGTTGTTCGCCTCCAAAGCCGCCTCGTAGTCCGGATACGCCTCCACCAAACGGGTGTCCAGGTCACCATGATGAATCAGCATCGCTGCCTGGATCTTCGGCACATCCTCGATCGCAGGCCCCCGACCGTAGAACGGCGCCGCCGCGGCCAGGTCCGCCCCGAGCAAGACGGCCAACGTGTTCGACATACCGCCGCCATAGCAGAACCCCGTCGCGGCAATCCGTCCGTTACAATCTGGACGGGCCTTCAACCATCGCGCCGCGGCAACAAAGTCGGCGGTCATCTTGTCCCCGTCGATGCCCCGGAATAGCTGGCCGCCCTGGTAATCATCACCCGGATAACCGCCCACTGTCGTCAGGGCATCGGGCGCGAACGCCATGAAGTTCGCCAACGCGAAGCGCCGCGCCACATCCTCGGTATGCGGATTGAGACCCCGGTTCTCGTGGATCACGACCACACCGGGTAACTGTGCCGAGGTCTCGCTGCGCGAGTCAGCGCTGAACGGCCGTACCAGATACCCCCGGACATACCCGTTACCGTCGGGCGAGGGCAAGGTCTCATAACTTGCGCGGATCCGTTCGTCATCCTTCGAGACTTGCTGTCCCAGGGCGTAGTTCGGCATGAGCGCCTCGACAAGCGCCGCGGTCGTGAGACCACCAACAGTAAAACGCTTCATGCCGGCCAAGAACTCACGGCGGCTGACGTCGCCATGGATGAATTGGGTGTACAGGTCAACGGCTTCCGCCGGAATCTTCGGTCGTTTCGGGGCCATGGTTCTCTCCTTCTACCTCTGGTGTATGGTTCGGCCGAGGATATCATTGGACTCCTTGGATTACTGTAGGGCAGAAAAAATCGCCCGCTAAACTAGACCGTGCACGAAGCCACGGCCACCGGGATGATCATCGGCAACGTGCATGGGTCACGCTGGCCGAACAGGAAACGACATGCAACGCACTGCGCTTATCACCGGCGGGAACCGGGGTATCGGCCGTGAGGTGTGTCGGCAGCTCGCCCACCAAGGACTCCGCGTCGTCCTGACGAGCCGCACGCAAACAGAGGGCGAAGAGGCGGCACGCGACCTGCTGAGCGACGACTCCGCCGAGATACTCGCTCTTCCGCTCGATGTCGCAGATCCCGCCTCAATCGGTACCTGCGTTGAGGAACTGCGCCGGCGCGACTTGCACGTCGATGTCCTGGTCAACAACGCGGCCATCTGCCCTGAGGGTTGCGTACTCGATCTGGACGACGCGACCGCAGAGCATGCGCTACGAACCAATGTAGCCGGTCCGTTCTGGCTCATTCGTGCCTTCGTCCCAGGGATGGTTCGAGCCGGCTATGGACGGGTGGTCAACGTCAGTTCAACATGGGGATCGTTTGACGGCGGCCTGGGCGGGCCACTTGGCTACTCGCTGACAAAAGCCGCACTGAACGTCCTGACGGTCAAACTCGCCCAGGAAGTGTCTGGCGATATCAAGGTCAACGCTGCCTGCCCCGGATGGGTACGCACACGGATGGGGGGAGCGGCCGCGCCACGGAGCGTCGAAGAGGGAGCAGACACCATCGTCTGGCTCGCAACCCTACCGCCGGAGGGATCCTCTGGCGGTTTTTTCCGCGACAGAGAATCCATTCCCTGGTAACCGATAGACGGCGCCACGGGCGCCAGTCGCGGTAACAGGCCCACGGTTTGCACTCGCCACGGCTAGGGCGGGCAAGGAGCAGGAAGATGCAGCAGTTGAAATGCCTCGTCACAGCAGGAGTACTCGCCATACTGACAACCGGGGTAGCCGAAGCCCAGGAACCGGGCTCGGTTATTGCTCGCGATTCACGGGTTCAAGGACGAACTTACACCTTCCCTGGTACCGGCAAAGACGTGCCCTACGCGCTCTTCGTGCCATCAAGCTATACCCCCTCGCGCGAGTGGCCACTGATGGTCGCCTTACATGGACTCGGACGGCCCTACGACTGGATGCTCGGTTACGAGGGCCTCGTCGATGCCGCCGAACGCGACGGCTATATCGTGGTCGCGCCCCTCGGGTATCACCCGCGAGGATGGTACGGCAGCCGGGGTCCCGGCCTTCCACGGATGCGTCGACCCACTGGAGACACCGAACCCTTGCCAGAGAACCTCGGCGCCTTGAGCGAGCAGGACGTCATGAACGTCTTTGCGCTCGTGCGCGAAGAATTCAATATCGACGACAATCGAATGTATCTCTGGGGGCACTCAATGGGAGGAGCCGGCACCTATCACCTGGCTGCACAGCACGCTGACCTCTGGGCCGCCGTTGGGGTCGCGGCCCCGGCGCCATCCGCGTCACCCGATCAACTGGACGCGTTCCGACATGTGCCGGTCATCGTGCTGCAGGGTGACCAGGACCCGTTGATCAACACCACGCTCCGGTGGGTAGCGAAAATGCGTACGCTCGGCATGCAGCACCTCTACGTCGAGGTCAAGGGTGGTGACCACTCACGCTTTATCAACGCTGACCGAGAGATGATCGAGAAAATTTTCGCGTTCTTCAATATCGCCCGCAAGGACGAGCGGTCGACGTTGCTCCAATGACGACCACATCCTGAGGCCCCCTGCTCGGAGGTCACCCGGAACGACGAACGCCGCAGGTTCCATCTCTGCAGCGTTCTAGGCCTACGCGGGTCACCGATTCTCCTGGGGGGAGAGAGACCACGCACGCAGTCGCGGCCGCCGTTCGAAATCTCTTGGGGTGATGTCCTCAGTGATCTCTTCGACCTGGAATGCGTGCAAGCGCTGGTCATTCAGCACGAATGTTCGAAGATTTGTCGCGAATACGATCTCGCCACCTGGCTTCAACCGGCGACCCACTCCCTCGATGAGGGAGACATGGTCGCGCTGAACATCAAAATCGGTACGCATCGCCTTCGATCGCGAGTCTGTCGGGGGCGCCAGGAAGACCAGGTCGTAGCGTTGCCGGGGAGCACGCGTGAGCCAGTGCATGACGTCGGCACGAATGAAATGATGATTGTCTGGCGCGATGTCATTCAACGCAAAGTTACGACGTCCCCAGGCCAAATAGGTATTTGACAGATCGACACTCGTGCTCGACCGCGCCCCTCCACGAGCCGCCGCGACCGATGCGGAACACGTGTAGGCGAAGAGGTTGAGAAAATCCCCCCCTTCTGCGTGGTCACGAATCCGCCTCCGGAGCAGACGATCATCCAAGAACAGCCCCGTATCCGGATAATCGACGAGGTTGACCTCAAACCGTAGGTCCTTCTCACCGACGATACGAACGTGTTTGCGGTCATTACGCCGTTGGTGCTGCTCTCCAGGCCCACGACGCCGACGGACTCGGAGCACGAGCGCGTCGGACGGCACGTCCAGCAAATCCGGCACAACGAGCAAGGCATCGCGTAAACGCCGGTCGGCGTCATGCTCCAAAACTTTTCGTGGCCGCGAATACTCTTCCAGCCGTACCGCGCCGTCGTACCAGTCGATTGCCAGGTTGTACTCGGGTACATCCGCGTCATAGAGCCGATAGCAGCTCAGTCGCTCCCGGGCCGCCCAGCGACGCCGCTGTCGGAGGTTCTTCCTCAGCCTCGTGGCGAGCGACTTCGACTCCGGACTCGGTTGTCTCCAGCCGGGACCATCACCCGCCGTGACCGGAGTCATCGAAATGGGAATACTGAGCAATCGAGACGCGATCGGGCCGTTGTACAGCAGATGACGAGACGCTGGTCGTAAACCGATCCGTTTACCAAGGCCTGGATTTCCCGTAAAGATCCAGGCGCGCCAACCGGGAAAACGACGCTTGAGTACATCCCCCAGCAATTCGTAGAGGGGAACCAACTCAACACTGTCTCCAAGTCGTTCGCCGTAGGGCGGATTGGTCACGAGGAAACCGGGCTCCACCCAGGGAGGAATCGCCTCGCGCAACTCCCGCTGCTGGACCCGCACAACGTCATTGAGTCCCGCTCGTCGGAGGTTCCCCTGGGCAATGGCGACAGCCTCATCGGACGCATCCGTTCCAACAATGCGCAGGGCTCGGCCCCTCGCTGCGTTGGCGCGTTCGGTCGCTTCGTCTACCAGTCGGCGCCACAGCGCTCCATCGTGGCCACGCCAGCCTACCCGGCCAGGACCTGTCCGCCGCGCCCCCGGCGCGACGTCCAGCGCCATCCACGCGGCTTCGATAAGCAATGTCCCTGATCCACACATCGGATCAAAGAATGGAACGGAGGGATCTTCTGTGGGCCAGCCGGCCAGCCTGAGGATGGCCGCGGCAAGATTCTCTTTCAGTGGCGCGTCGGCCCCCACCCGGTCAATGCCCCGACGGTGAAGACCACGACCGGCAAGATCGATATTGATCGTGATCTGCGTAGCGCGAACATGCACATTGACCCGAATGTCAGGTCGTACGGTGTCGATATCAGGCCGAGCGCCATGCCGATCACGAAGCTGATCAACGATTGCGTCCTTGGTCTTCAGCGCGACGAAATGGCCGGGCCCCGCCACCGCATCCTTCCCCGCCACGTCCACAGCCAACGTCGTCTCGACGCCGAGATGCTGAGACCAATCGATACTCCGCACGCCTTGATAGAGGTCAGCGGCCGAGGATGCCTCGAAGCGGTGGATGGGAAGGAGCACCCGACTCGCGACCCGGGACCAGAGACAGGCGCGATAGGCATCAACCAGTGCCTCGCCAAAAGCGACTCCACCACGCTGCTCGTCGACGTCCGCCACGTCGAGGCTCCGCAACTCGGTGGCAAGCACGCCCTCGGTGCCTCGTGCTGCGACCGCAAAAAACCGTGGCATCCTCTTCTGCACGCGCTCCGGGTTGAGTGACTGACGGCCGCGAGACGGCCTCCGGCCTGACCGATCCCGCTATTACGACATGTAGTACATCATTCCGTCGACGCTTCCAGTCGACAATGCACTAGGGCGCTTCAGCACTTGCTAGTTCTAGAGCGATCGCCTGGTCGAAAAAGGCCGGGCTCAGGCCCTGAATCACGACACCATTGATCAGGTAGGTTGGCGTGCCTTCAACCGGGAGGCTCGCCCCCACTTCGATGTCGGCTCTGACGTCAGGAATCACCTCGTCGTAGCTGCCCGCCAGGTGGTCTGGACCGACACGTGCAATATTCGCAAGCGCGTCGCCGATCGTTTCGGCATCCATCGTTGCCTGATTGCTGTAGAGCCACCGCTCCATCTCACGGCCCGCCTCATCGCTCACCTCATGCGCAAGACGCGCGGCGACGGCCGCCTCGCAGGCCGCACCATGTGGACCATTGGGCGTATGGTCATTGCAGGCGGGGTCCAATGGGAAGTCGAGCATGACCAGTCGCACGCTCCCCGGATCACTGGAAGCATATTTTTGAAAGACCGATTCATAAACGAAATGCGAATTGGCACACGCTGGACACTGAAAATCGTTGAACTTCAGCACCACCACCGGGGCCTCATCTGTCTCAACATCCAACGCGACACGAGGTTGCCCACTCCAGAACCGTTCAAACTCGGAACTCTGGTCCTCAGAGACTTCTGCACGGACAGCCGGAGCAGCCCCCTCTGAAACGGACTCAGCCAGTGCTGTGAGCCGCGCTTGAGCTTGAGGCTCCGGAAAGGAGAGCATGATCGCCCCGATCACTCCCACAAACCCCACGGTCAGCAGCAGACCGACCGGTCGACGGATCAGAAAGGCCAGATCGCGACCCACCGCAGCCGGCAGCTGACCAAGTGGAATGGCCTCACCAAACTCAGCCAGCAGGAATATGCCCACCACCGCCACATAGACAATCCCACACAAAATACAGAAGGTCCCAAGGATAAAAAACGAGACATAGGCCATATACCCGGCGACAGACAGGCCTACAACCGACCATAACCGTAGATAGCCCGCCACGCTTTCTCGTGAGCCCGCCGGACCTCTGGCGTCGGCAAAAGCCAGCAGGAGGACCACGCCGAACCAGAGCACCCCACCAAGCGCCACCGGAACACCAGCCACGCTCCCATAGGGACCCTGATACAACTGGGTACAACTGACTGACTCATTGACGTCACAGAAACTGGTATAGAAGGGATCGTTGACCAACTGGAAATGCATGTAGCTCGAGCTCGTGGCCGCGATAAACCCGACCATAGCGAGCGCGATCATCCATCCTCGAGTACGTCCTTGCATGCTCTGCCTCCCGATCACCATAGGAGGATAGTCCATGTTCGCGTAAAACGGCCTACCACCTCGAGCGCGACGGCCAGGCGACTGCAGTCGACAGGAGCGTTTCGCACGTTGCTCGGCCGACCTCGTGGAGACCAGGGAATCGATAACGAAGTCCTGTCGCGCATAGGCACGGCAGAGACACACCCCGGCAGGTCATGCGCCGTGAAACATATTCGTCACACATTTCGTATACTCATGAATAACTGGGTGCCATGCTCCTCTGCGGCAGGTAACGTCCCATACAGCCAGCAACAACCCAGCAATTCAGGCAACCACCACCGCTCGATCGGACCCTGGACTGGAGTCCGCTGAGCGACAAAAAGGATGAAAAAACAACATGAGAAAACTAATTGGTTCGAGCCTTGTTTTGGCGCTCCTCGTGCCAGCAATCGTCCATGCTCAAGGTGCCCTACTCATCGTCACCATCAACACCCCTGATATTCCCGCATATTTGTCCTGGGTAGAAAGTTCTGCACCCGTGATGGCCAACGCGTTCGATCGGGCCGGCGCAATTGGTGCGTGCGTTCCAGCGCAAGGGGCTGAACGCGAAGGAAATGCATATTGGTTTTCGACGGCTGCGAGTCACGAGTCACTCTTTTCCGGCGATGCAACAAATCCGACCGTCGCGAATGAAATTGCAAAGGTCGAATCCATTCGCGACGTGCACAATCGAGATCTGCTGACGGTGCTCAGGGCAGGCAACGCCCTGGAGGCAGGAACCACATGGGCCGCATGGAACTTGCTCATCAAGACCAGTGATCCAACCGGTTATGTTGAGGCAATAGGGGATCTTGAGGCCGCATCACACGACAACGGCTTCACTGACATTACGCTCTCGGCGTTTCGGTACAACACTGGTGAACGGGCGGGCCTTCTCATGGCATCCGTTTCAGCCCCTAACCCACAACGCCTGGGCGCTCTGCTTGACGCTTTGGCAGAGCCCTGGGCTGCGGAACGACTGACTCGGCTCAACGGGATGAGAGAGTATGTTCATGGATGGACATTGAATTGCCGCGTCTATGCGGCCCACCCATAATTTCGTAGCATAGCAAAGCACAGTCCTCTCACGAGGTCTGTGCTTTGCCGCCTCGTTCTT
>CAZPZZ010000057.1:0-10566 GCA_964591245.1 uncultured Vicinamibacteraceae bacterium
GAGCTGTCCATGCTGAGTGAGGCGTCAATCAGAATAGCGATGCGGTGTCCGGGTTGCGTTGTTCTTTCTTGCAGTAACGTGGTGTGGGGGTCGGCGAGTGCAATGGTGAAGAAAGGTACTCCGGCAAGAAAAAGCAGGAAGGCGCCGTGTCGTAGGGGAGCCAGTGCGGAGCGTCGTGTGATGGTCGACTGCAGGATGGCGGGTAAGACAACGGCGTTGCGGCCGGGTCGCTGCCGAACCAAGTACCGGACAAGCAGGCCGCCGAGCGAGATGAGCGCCAATAGCGACAAGAGGAGCACGGTCTCGTCCCGGTGCACGAGAGGCAGCGTTGAGAGGGGCAAATCCCCGAGTTCTGCTATCGTGAGCCGTAGCCGGGCTAGTAAGGAGTTCAACGTAGCCATGTCACGCGCGTGCGGGTCCACCAGGTTTGAGCAGATACAAGTAGGTTCGTAGTTCGGTGAACAATCGAGGAAGACTCCCAGCGTAGCCGTTGGACTCGCTTGAGACTACTTTCGAGTGCCTGCACGAGCTGCGATGCGTGTGGCTCGACGATCGGCCCACTCGTGCGACGGTACCGGGCTGCGGTGAAAATGGCGAGTGCCTCGCTGAGGTCGGTAATGGTTCCTTCGTCGACCCGAACGGGGCGGGACTGCGCTAGAGCTAGGCGCTGCAGGAGGGTCGTTGCGGTAAGGCCTGATGAGATGGCCGCGGTTTTTGGCCGAAGGATTCCGTAGCGAATTGTGAGCTGGCCGTCGCGAGCAGGAATGCCGTCAGCGACCGACACTTGGGCCACCGGTTCGGCGAGAGCGACTGATCCTGCGATGCGGATGGCCGAGAGTGCCCGCTCGGTGAATTCCACCGTCCATCCCTGATTTGCGGTCTCCGCGCGGAGCTTCGTCAGTTCCCGGAGCACGCGGTGGGCTACCAGCGGGAGCGGTAGACGTACCGCTGGGCGAATTGTGGCGCCGTTGCGCGCACGGGCGAGACGGACGCAACCTACTGCGACGACACTCATTGCGGCGAGGCCAAAGAGGCTGGCGAGGAAGGTGAGCAGACTGGCCCGAAAATTACGCCGATCGGCTGCACCCAGCGTTGCGGGTGGCAGGTCACGAATATCGACAATCGCTTGGGGAACGAGCGAAAGGATCCGGACCGGCTCGGGGGGGAGTATGTAGGTCAATTCCCGTCCGAGCAAAGCGGGAGCGTCGTCGAGACGACGCTCAATACGGTAGGGTAATTCAATCGCGGGAATCTCGAGGTCAAGTCCGAAATTGCTCTCGGTGATCAGGCGGAGGGTGTACCGATACTGAAAGAAACGGTAGGGCCCCGTCCTCACAGTGTCGTACTGTTCACCGTCAAGCACTTCGAACGGGGCGACGTCGATGGTCTGCGGTTCCAGCGCCGCCTCGTTCGGCACGGTACTGGCTCCGCTGGTGTCGACCGCCTGACAGGTGACCGTCATGGTGAACCGCTCACCCACGAAGACGGCGCGCTGGCTCACGCGCCGCCAACACTGCAGTGCGTCGATAGCCGTCTCGTCCGCAATGGGTTGCGTTGCAACGGGCGTTCCGGGCGTCAGTGCCAGCGCCAAGGTCAGCAGGATCACGACTCGACAGAGATGGTCGCCAGACCGTCTTGGTGAGTACGTTGTACCCGGGTGATGCCCGAGAGTCTCTACCGCGTCGCTCTCCACAATCTGTTTCACTGCCGCCTCTGCTGTTTTCGATCGAATAGAAACTGGACTAGCGTGTCGTGAAAATCAGGGGCCTGACCATTGAGACGAAGGACCTCGAGTCCATGCTCGTGGGCGTGCTGCTCCACGTCGTCCTGCCATGCACTCACACGGCGTCCGAGTTCCCGGACATCGAGATGTGACAGCATACGGCTTTCACCAGTTTCTACGTCGTAGCTTTCAACCCAGCCCGCCGACATGGAAGGGAACTCGAAGGCGAACGCGGCGTCTATGAGGACAAGGAATACGTCGTGCGCGCTGTTCAGATCGGTGAGTTCTGCTAGCAGTGTGGCCGGCTCCTCGAGGAGGAAATCCGAAATCACCGGAACGAGTGAACGTTTCCGGAGCAGTCCGGCGAAATTGACGTTTGGCGCTGAGGTGCTCTCATCCTGTCCGAACAGCTGAGTCTGATAGGCCTCGACACAGTGCATAGCGTGGTTCTTGCCAACCTTTGGACGAACTGCAATACGTCGGGTTGTGCGATCGAACGTTACGAGCCCGGCACGATCCTGAAAGAACGACGCGGCCATGACGAACGTGGCCACCGTGCGTGCGATGGTCTTGGCCAGGGGGGCGCCAACTGGTCCACATCGTGTCGACGCCGATACGTCGGCGGCGACGACGACAGAGGCGTTGCTCTCTTGGTCGAATTCGCGCGTTACGAGCGGGCTGAAGTTGGCCAGACTGGATTGAGGCCAGTCGATCGTCGACAGTCGATCTCCCGGCTGCCAGTCGCGCAGGCCGGCGAGATCATAGCCGGGTCCATGAAAGAGGCTGGGGTGGATACCGGTCGCGTGCTCCTGCATCCGACGGACGATGACCAACTCCAGATCACGGATTTCCGTCCAAGAGACGAGTGCATCGACGGTGTCAGGGGTGAGCGCATTCATGGGATTGGAACCGTGTCGAGGAGTTCTTCGATGATGGTGTCGACCCTGATTCCACGGCTGGCGGCATGAGGGGCAAGCCAGATCCGATGTCCCAGCACATAGGTGGCAAGCTCTTGGATATCCTCCGGATAGACTTCGTCGCGTTCGCCTGCGAGAAGTGCCCAGACCTTCACGAGCCGTCCCCAGCAGATGGTGGCGCGCGGCGATCCGCCCAGGTCCACGAACTGCTCGACGAGGGGCGAAGGTGATCGCTGGAGCCAGTCGGTATCCGGACTGTAAGGCCGTGTTGCGGCGACGAGCCGGCGGATGTATTTGCCAAGTGCTTCGTGCAGAAATACTTGTTCGCCGATCCGCGCTCGTAGCTCAAGAACACGTTCCTTGGGCATCAATCCGTTGAGCTGTACCTTCTTGAAGTCGAAGGCGACCAGGCGCTCTTCCTCTTCGGGCGGCAGATATCCGATGTTGACCATGATCGCGAACCGATCGGTCGCCGCTTCTGAGAGAGGAAACGTTCCCTGGCCCAGTTCGATCGGGTTCATCGTGGCGATCGCGAAGCTGAAGGTGGGAAGCTGGTACGTCTCCTTGCCGACGGTGATGGAACGATCCTGCAGACCCTCGAGAAAGGCGCTTTGTGATTTCAAGGGGATGCGATTGATCTCGTCGAGAAGCAGGACCTCGGCCGAGGCGAGCGGACCAAACTCTGTGATGAACTCGCCTGTTGCGGGGTTGATCATCTGGAATCCCACGACCTCGGTGGGCTGAAGGTCGGCCCGGCCCTGAAGTCGTGCGAATTTTGCTCCACTAATAGCAGCCAGGATCACGCCGAAGAATGTCTTGCCGACCCCTGGTACTCCGCGCAGGAGGAGGTTGCCCGCGTTGACCTGGCGTTGCTCCTCATGATCGTAGGTGGTTGGGATTTCGGCCAGGAGGACCATGTTGGCGAGCGCTTTCTCACGCTCGTAGCCAACGAGCGCCTTGGCGCCTTCGGCAACAATGGCCTTGTGAAAATCGAGAGCGTCTTGCAGGTCGGCGTGCATCTGATTCCGGAAGGGGTCCGCTCGTGGTCCCACAGGTATGATTCTGCAGATCCTATAGAAAAATGTCGTTATTCGCTCGGTTTGGAGAATTCTTCGCGCGATCGACGTTGGCAGAGAACGTGGCGGGCCTCTTGACATTTCTGAAGCCAGGAGTCTACCGTGCACTCACTACGGTGCACAGATTGAGTCCAGACAAAAGACTGAGGAGGGCTAGCATGCACGTCGATCGACGTAAATTCATCGCTTCGGTCGGAGGAACCGCGGCGGTGGCTGCCATGGCGCACGAGGATCGGGCCGAGGCACTTGAGCACTACATGACGGATCAACTCGATCGGCAGGACGCCAAGCTTCAGGTCCGGGAGGTTGCGCAATCATCCGCTGAACCCCGGACCCCACGTGGGGCTGGCAATCTCTTCAGGCCGACCACGACTGGCTTCGAGCCGATGCCCGAGAAACCGACATTGATCGACTTTTTCGAGCGTCGCTTTGCGCCGGCCAGGCACGTGTTGCAGAGCGCCAACCACGCGCTAGAGACAGGGCAGCCTGAGCGCACCGTATTTGCCTGTCTGCTTCACGACGTGACCCAGAACCTGGTCAAGGCGGACCACGGGTACTGGGGAGCACAGCTCTTTGCGCCCTACGTAGACGAGCGTGTGAGCTGGGCAATTAAGTACCACCAGGCTCTTCGATTTTTCGCGGACGAGTCGGTTGGGTACGCTTATCCGGAGATGTACAACCGTATTTTCGGTGAAGACTACGAGCCGGACGAGTACATCAAGAAGGATTACGAGTTCGCGAAAAATCACCGGTACTACATGGAGGCGAGACTCGTTACGGCCAACGATCAGTACGCCTTCGATGAAGGCCAGCGTGAGATTGTTATCGCTGAGTTCACGGATATCATCGGGCGGCAGTTTCGACAGCCGAAGGAAGGTCTAGGCTCGGACAATAGTCCTACCGCGCATATGTGGCGCACGCTGATCAACCCGGATCGTCCGCTGTAACGGCGTTAGCGCAAGCTGTATCTTCGGATGAGGCCAAGCCCTGGGCTTGGCCTCATTGTTTCTCTGTATCACTCACCAGAACGACAACTCTGTACTCTCACTCTGGAAGGGCAAACACGAAGAGGTTGTTGCCCTGGCTGGGTTGAAGTTCAGGGGTTAGATCGATGAAACGTTGCGTGCCGGTGCTGACGGCCACATACTGCCGTCCGTCGACCGCATACGTGATGGGGTAGCCGGAAACAGACGACCCGAGATTGACCTCCCACAGCACTGCGCCGGTCTCTTGATCGAGTGCGCGAAATCGGCCATTCACGTCACCGCCGAATATCAGTCCCCCTCCGGTAGCGACCAGAGACATCGTGGCCGCCCGTTGTTCGCGGAGCCAGGTTGTTTCACCTGTCTCGGCGGAGATCGCCCACACGGAGCCAACCTGTTCGGTGCCAGGTGCGATCTCCGAGCGCCAGGCAATGGCGTACACCGATGTCGCTTCTGGTCCTTCAGCCATCATGCGGGCGCAGACGTTTCGTAGCGGGAAGTACATGGTATTGGTCACTGGACTATAGGTCCCAGCTTCCCAATCTTTGCCGCCACTTGCGTGGGGGCAGGTCAGCACTTCCTGTCCGGGAGAGTTGAAGATTAACTCTGAGTTTTCCGTCACGTCTCCGGTGGCCCCATCGATATGGCTGATGACGTTCTGGGTGATGGTTGGGGTCGCCCAGAGAAATTCACCCGTTTCGCGATCCAGGGTGTAGACCACTCCCGTTTTGCCCGGAATCCCGGTCATGACCTTGCGTACTTCACCAGGCTGCAGGGCAGGGTTTATCCAGCTCACCGTGTTCGGGTCTGGGGTCACTGCCGTGTCGACGAGGAGTCGCTCGAACGGGTGATCAAGATCCCAGTGGTCGTTGAGATGCTGGTAGTACCAGACGATCTCGCCGGTGTCGGCATCGAGTGCAAGAGTGGAGTTGTGATACAGGTGTTGATTGTCGGTGCCGCCAATCAAGAATTTAGGGGCCGGGGATGTGACCGATGTGCCAACATAAATCAGATTGAGTTCCGGATCATAGCTAGGCACCATCCAGGCTCCCACGTGTTTACGATCCTCAAATGGGACCCCACCCCACGATTCGTCGCCAGGCTCTCCAGGACCTGGAATCGTGCGGCGACGCCAGAGTTCCTCACCGGTTTCCGGGTCGTGCGCCGTAATCACGCATGCATCAGGACCGCCGGCTGGCATACAACTCCGCCCTGAAATAACCTTGCCATTGGCGATGATCGGCCCCGAGCTCTGCATGGCTGGGTTTACTCGATAGTCGAGAATTTGAGTTTCCCATGCAAGTTCACCGGTGTTCACGTCGAGTGCAAAGATGTGGTCGTCGACGCTCGTGTCGATGATGCGTGAGCCATAGATGGCAATGTTGCGGTTGTTCTGCCAGAGATTGTTAAAGACATACTCTTCGATATCGTCTGGGACTTCGCGGCGGTGTTCCCAGACGAGATCACCCGTGACGGCGTCGATCGCCTGGATGACATCAGCGGGGTTTGGCATATACATGACCCCGTCGTAGACCAATGGTGTGCCTTGTTGCCGTCCCGTCGTGAGTCCCCGTGACCAGACCATACGGAGGTCTTTGACATTGTCCCGGTCGACCTGATCGAGTGGGGAATACCCCCACGAATCGAGGGTGCGGCGCCACATCAGCCAATCTTTCGGAGCCGGATCCTGCAGCATCGCGTCCGTGACGGGGCGGAAGCTATTCGACTCTTGTGCGTTGAGCGCTGTCGGCGACGCAACCCAGAACGCGGCTGCGGCGATGAGCGCGGCTCCGGCCGGATGGAGAGGGTTTCTCATTACATTCCTCCTGCGGACAAGACTTCTGAGACTGAGTGACGATAGCATGAGCCTGTGAGCGAAGGGGTAGGTCGGTGATCAAGGGGGATGAGCTGATGTTTTCAAATATCCGGGTACGGGGCATTCTTGGTCGTGCGGGTGTAGGTGTGTTCGCGGTCTTGTGGTTTGTGGCGCCAGCGAATGCGCAGGTTCGTCCGGAGGCGCCGGGGACGTCGGCATTCGTCCGATTGACGTCCCCGCGGATCCCTCCATTGCCTGAGTCCGAGTGGACCGAAGAGCATGTGGCCCGGGTGGAGCAATATCGTTCGGATGTGCGCATTGGTAATGCATTTCGCACGCTCTTGCATGTGCCAGAGCTCGTGGATGCGGTCATGCCCTTTCTCATATATACGGCGAGCGAGACGACCCTGTCCCCGCGGGATCGAGAGCTGTTAATCCTCCGCGCGGCGTGGTTGACGCAAAGTCGTGCCCTCTGGGCCGAGCATGTGCCGATTGCGAGACGAGTCGGTCTCACCGCCGATGAAGTACATCAAGTAGCCGTGGGACCGACGGGGGCAGCCTGGTCTCCGTTCGAGGAGACGTTACTCCGCCTGGCCGACGAGCTGTATCGTAATTCGTCGGTGCGTGACGAGACGTGGGCCGTGCTTGAGACAGGTTATGACCTCTACGAACTGGTTGATGCGGTCATGACGGTGAATCAGACCACGTTGTTGGCCATGCTCTATAACTCGTTTGGCGTACAGCCCGACGATGACGCTCTGGCCCGCTTTCCCTCGGACGTGCCGTATCGGCTGAATGTTCTGACCCCGGAGGCGCCGCTCACGGAACCACGAGTCGCGCCGTTGGAAGGCCCGGGTATTCGAGTGCGTCGGACGTTCGGACGTCATCCGCGAATGCAAACCGCGAGGAGTGGGCAGTCCGGCTACGTGAATCGCGTGTCGCCTCTTACTCCGTATTTCCGAGAGTTACTGATCTTGCGCATCGGCTGGAACTGTCAGGCGGTCTACGAATGGGCTAAGCATGTTGGGAGTGTGGGCCGTGCCCGCGACCACGGTCTCGAACCCGAGCGTATTGCCCGCGGTCCGGAGGCCGGGTGGAACGAGTTTGAGCAGGCGCATTTCCACGCTGCCGACGAGATCTACCGGGATGGGCTGATTTCCGATGCCACGTGGGATGCGCTGGGGGGGACGTACGATCGCCGGGAAATGATGAGTGTGGTGATGACCGTGGCCAACTACCGCCTCGTCTCGATGTCACTTAATGCGTTGGGCGTGCAGCCGCAGCCCACTGACGAACTCTTTCCGGATTTGCAATAGGGGTGACCGGGAAGCTGGACTCCACCGCTCGAAAGGCCTAGTTGCTACGTTCCGCCAGGAATTCTCTGGCCATGCGACGTGCGCTATCGCGAATGGAGCGGACGGCAGCGTTGTTGGTGATCGTGGCCCGCGAGATCGCATCGATGTCGTCTCCGACGGTCATAGGCGCAAGAACACTCTTACCGCGGAACTGTGCGAGGAATTCTGGCAGGTCGATAGAGAAATAGCCGAAAGGCTCACTGTGGTAGACCATACTGATGTCGATCAGCGTCCCACCGGGATTCATGCCGATCAACATCCAGATCTCACCCTTGTAACCACGGACGTCCGGGGTGAAGTCGACTGTGAAGAACCCGAGACCGACCAGCGTTTCTTCGCCGTTTGCTCCGGTTCGATACCCGCGGTAGTGTGGAGTGCCGCGGTCGATGAAGCGGAATGAGTCAGCTTCGGGCAGGGCTTCTCGAAGATACCTTTCGTAGCGAGGAATGTCATCGGTTGCTCGCCATCGGCGCGACTGGGCCGAGCCCCACACGGTGCCTACGAGGACGAGCAAGACGACGGCCGTTGCCGAGCGGATAGTCACGACACCTCCATGGATGGACCTCATCTTACCCTACTGGTGTCGTGGCGTTCTTGACTTTCAGGGATGGACCCCACTACGGTGAGCGGAAATCAAGTGGCCATGAGGGAGACATGCACCGTGATTTCGACGTGGTACCAGGTCCAGCTCATGCCGGATCCGCTTCGGTCAGGGGCGCTCGTTGAGAGGTGACTTCAGGGGCGCGCGGATGAGACGCCGCGCCATGCACGCATTCGGTGAGTCCGCCCGGCGTTTTTTGGGCCTTGTGGCGCTAGGCCGCGTTCTCAGTGGCACCGTCGGGTTTACGCAACGGGGCGGGACTGTCAGCGAGGCGGATGCCCTGGCGTTGCAGCGGCTGATCCCTCGGGCAGAACATTTTGAGCTTTTTGAAGCCCGCTCCAGGCATTTCAGGGCCTACGGAAAATCACGCGATGGGGGGAAGTCGGAACTGGTCGGGTTGGCGTTTTTCACAACAGATCTGACACCCAGGATTTACGCGTACAAAGGGCGAATTACTACGCTCGTCGCGCTTGAACCGACGGGGCGGTTGATTGGCATCGAGGTCATCTATCATTACGAGCCTTTCGGTTATTTCTCTATCGACCTCTCGAGGTTTCCGGCGCAGTTCGTGGGCAAGAGCATCCTCGATCCACTGGAGGTTGGTGAGGACATTGATGCCATTTCGCGAGCCACGATCACGATGGAAGCGGCCACCCGTGCCATTCGTCAGGGCGCACGACAATTAGCTCGGGAATTTCTGTCTGAACAGGCTGGACGTTGACCCGTACGCGTTTCGATTGCGTATAGCGGTCGAGCGCACGTGAGAATGGGTAACGAGTTGCTCCATGTGTCCACTCGGCAGGGCAGTAGCATTTCGTTTCATCCGAACAATTAGATATGACCTCGAATCGATACCGCCGTGCTGTGTGGGGAGTCGTCTTGGTGCTGCTGGTCGCCTTGACGGTTCTCCCTGCGAGTGTGCGAGGACAGTCCTCGCCTGCCGAAACCGAACCGTTGTCCCTTGACGACCTCGCGGCGCTTGATGCGCTGTTGGCGGATGACGCAGAGGAAACGATAGATCTACTGGACGCCAGTGCGATTGCCGATCTGGCGGCGCTCGGGCTTGTGCTGGCGTTGGCAGTCGTGAGCTTCGTCAGAAAGAGCGAACGGCTGAAGATAGTCAGCCTCGTGTTGTCTGTGGTCTATTTGGGATTCGTCAAAGCCAGCCTCGTGTCCGTTGTGGATATTTTCGGTGCGATACGGTGGAGTCTTCCGGCATTTCAGGACGGACAGGCGTATTACGCGCTGATTGGCTTCACGCTGTTGTCCACCGTTTTGTGGGGGCGCCTGTATTGTGGTCGGATCTGCGCGTTTGGAGCATTGACGCAGCTGATGGATCAAGTCGTACCCGCTCGGTTTCGCATTGAGCCCCCCGTGTGGCTGGATCGCTGGTTAGTCCAACTCAAGTTCGTGGTTCTTGGGGGAGCAGTGCTCTATTTTTTGGCCAGTGGGGATACGTTGGTCTATCGCTATATCGAGCCTTTCTGGATGTTCACGCTCAACGGCAACATGGTCATGTGGACACTCTTGACACTGCTGCTGGTGGCCACTGTTTTTGTCCGAAATCTCTATTGTCGCTATCTATGCTCTGTCGGTGCCGGACTTGGCTTATTGTCATTTCTCACGATTTTCCGTATCAAGCGCTGGCGTGAGTGCGATACGTGCAAGCTGTGCGAGAAGACCTGCGAATGGGGGGCCATCCAGGGGCCGAAGATTCTGGTGCAGGAGTGCGTCCGCTGTGATGATTGCGAACGGCTCTATGCCGATGAGGATAAATGTCCTCACTGGTTGATTCAGAAAAGAGCGGCGAGTCCGGGTATTCGGGCTTGATACGTTTGGCGGCCAGCGTGTGTGGCGTACTCTGCCTCTGCGTGGAGGTGGGGCTGGACGCCCGGGGGCAGGCTGGAGGGGCACAGCCGTCACGGAAGACTGCAGTGCTAGGGGGGCTGGTGATGGTTGTCCCATTCACCAACCTGAGTCAGCAGCAAGGCGAGGAATGGCTCGGTTGGGGTATTGCCGAGGCCGTCACCGCGGACCTTGTTGAGGCTGGCGTCGCGGTTGTACAGCAGGCTGCGCTTGGCGATGCGCTCTCGCT
>CAZPZZ010000057.1:10666-19236 GCA_964591245.1 uncultured Vicinamibacteraceae bacterium
TGAGCGTCATGAGGCTTGTCTGGAACCAATTACACAAAGACGGTCCGGCCGCAGGGGAGAGAGTCCGCGGTGAGGCGGCTGAGCGTGGGGTGACGACACGATTCCCGGTGTGCGTGAGTGTATGTGCGCCATTGACATCAGCTGCAGAGTGAGTGAGGCTGCGCAATCGTCGTAAGCAGGAGACACAGGCATGTTGAAAGTCACATCAGTGTGGGGAGCGGTTGCCGGGGTGCTCGTGGCCGTGGCGGGAGGCCAAGCCCAGACGCGATCAGTGTGGGACGGCGTCTACACTACCGAACAGGCCGAGCGAGGAGCCGAATTCTACGAAGAGTCCTGCGCCGAATGTCATGGGGTGGACCTGGGCGGAGGTGAGATGGCGCCGGGGTTGGTCGGTGGCGAGTTTGTGTGGACCTGGAGCGGACTTCCTGTGGCGGAACTCTTCGAGCGCCTGAGAGTGTCGATGCCACAGGTCAGACCGAATAGCGTGTCTCGGGCCGAGAAAGCCGATATCTTGGCCTACATGTTTGACGCGAATGGCTTTCCGGCCGGCAATACAGAACTGGCGGATCGGGCAGCGCCACTGCGGGGCATTCTGTTCTCCGCCGAGCAGCCGTGACACGTTACGCCACGGCCGTTCCTGCTTGACGGATGAGGCGGTTGATCGGTTACCCGGCCTCAGGTGCTGGTGTCTGGATGGCTTTGATGCCCATCCACGCGGCAGCGGCCAATAGCATCAAAAGCAGCATCCAGCCCATTCCCCCGGTGAACATGGCCTGCGTGAATGCCGCCCAGGTGATCGGGAACTGACCCAGGAGGACCCACCGTTCAGCCATCCAGTGCCAGCTGGTATGGGCTACCAGTGTCGACATCAGAATGATTCCCATTCGTTCAGCCACAACGAAGCGAAATACGACTTCAAGGGTCGGAACCAGAAGAATCAGTACCAGAAGTTGGCCGAGTTCAACCCCGATGTTGAACGCAAACAATGAGGTCAGTAGGTGTGACCCGGCGAACTGAAGCGTTTCACGCAGCGCGAACGAGAACCCGAAACCGTGGACCAGACCAAAAATAAAGGTGATGGCCCAGCGGCGTTGCACGTTAGCGCCGACGATGTTTTCGAGCGCCATATAGACGATCGATGCGGCGATCAAGGTTTCGACCATCGGAGGAAACCAGAGAGCGTCCGGGGCGAGGTCGTAGGCCGAGGCGAGGAGCGTGACTGAGTGGGCGACGGTGAAGGCGGTGACGATGATCGCCAGGGCACGGAGTCGCCGAAACGGAATGACCAGACAGGCGAGGAAGAGAAGGTGGTCGGTCCCGTCAAGGATATGCTCGAAGCCCATCACCACGAACCGGAAGGCGGCCTGGTGCCACCGGGGATCGAGTACCACGAGCCCTGGGTCGCCTCGTAGCTCAAAGGGACGTTCTAGGCCATCGGGTGTCAGGAAGCGCAATACGGTGACCACACGTAGCCCCATGCGTTCGAGGCTCGGGCGGATAGAGAATTCGGACTGGTCGGATGTGATGGGATAGTCGAAGAGCACATCGAGCATCGCCTGCTGCCAGACGATCCGGGTCGTCGCAGGTAACAAAGGCCCTTGCACGTGTGTCAGTGCATTTTCATAGGTCTCGAAGGCTCGGTTTGACGGCAAAGAAATCTTTATTGCGGCAATGTCCGGTTCCGAGAGCCTCGTACCGTTTTCGAAGATTTGAACTTCTTGCCCCATCCAGACCATCGCCGCGTCCCTGAACTCATCTCGCTCGCGGGCTCGATCGAAGTTGAGATAGCCGGGCCCGTAAGTCGGGAAGGACATGTCCGAGAGTGCCTCGAGTGGCACTCTGACGAGAAGCCGCAAACGCTGGCCCTCCGGTTTGACGAAGGCCTGTACCGTGACATCGCCCGGAATATCATGGGCCGTTGGTGTGACCGGAAAGGTCAGAAGCAGCCCGGCCACAATGGCTATGACGGCGAGGATGGTGCCTGGTTTGATGAATTGTCGCGTAGTCATGATTCGGAAGAAGGTCTGGTCGCGGCTGCATCGACGTGTCTGTCTGATGCACATCGAAAATATAGCGCAATTGATGAAGAATACAAGTATACTGGCCACTTTCGGATTGACTACTGAGCTTCCGGAGCGGAGGCTCGTCTGTTCGACGCGAGGGAGGAGCCGATGAATCGGAAGCAGCATTTCTTGTTGGGCGCGGCGCTAGTCGCGGCTGCCGTGGTGGTTGCGGGCGCTGGGATTGAATCGCAGAGTGGCGATGGTGCGCTGTCGATGGATCCGAATGACGGTGTGCCGAGGTTTGAGGTCGATCCACTGTTTCCAAAGAATCTGCCGAACCACTGGCTGATGGGACCGACCATCGGTGTTGATGTTGACTCGCGTGACCACATCTGGATTGTGCACCGAAACACCACCGATAATTTTGTCTTGAATACCGAGATCGGGATGGTTGCCGACCCGCCGGTCGCACAGTGTTGCCAGCCTGGGCCGCCGGTCATGGAGTTCGACCAGGAAGGGAATCTCGTGCAGGCCTGGGGCGGTCCGGGGACTGAGACCGGTGACTACACATGGCCTGCCTCAAACCACGGAATTACGTTGGACGCGATGGACAACGTCTGGATCGGCGGCAACGGTGGGCCTGACGCCCACGTGGTGAAGTTTGACCGCCAGGGCAACTTCCTGTTGCAGGTTGGAACATCGGGCGCACGGATGACTGGTCCTGTGAATGAGCGAACCGGGCAGCCGACGGCCCAGCGGAACAGTCTTTCCACCGATAGCTTTGGGCGTGTCGCGAAGATCTCGATCGATGACGCGGCGAATGAGGCGTATTTCTCCGATGGCTACTTCAACAAGCGGATGGCGGTTGTTGACATGGACACCGGCGAAATGAAGCGTTTCTGGGGCGCCTACGGAAACGAGCCCGATGACAGCATCGACTTGGGGCGTTACAACCCCGATCAGCCGTCTCCGCAATTCCGCGGCCCCGTGCACTGCGGTGAGGTCTCCAACGATGGGCTCGTCTACGTGTGCGACCGAGGTGGCGACAGGGTTCAGATCTTCCAGAAAGATGGAACCTACGTGTCCGAGCATCAGTATGCGCGTGAGACGTTGTCGCAGGGTTCGACCTGGGACATCGATTTCTCGCACGACGAAGACCAGCGGTGGATCTATCTGGCAGACGGCCAGAACATGAAGGTCTACATCATCGAGCGTGAGACCATGGAAGTGGTCACGGCGTTTGGTGACGGTGGCCGACAGCCTGGCATGTTCTTCGCCGTACATAGCATCGCGGTCGACTCGAGTGGCAACATCTACACCACCGAGACCTACGAGGGATCGCGGTTGCAGAAGTTCGTCTTTAAAGGCTACGGGCCGGTGCCCGAGGGAGCCGAAGGCGAGAACAGCCAGGGCGTGCTCTGGCCCACGGGTAACTAAATCTTCCGTCAGCAGAAATTGCCGACCGGAGATTGATGGTCGATCTGGCCGGCTCGCCGCAGACTGCGACGGGCCGGCCGTTCTTTTTTGAGGAGGCGGATTATGGATTGGGTACGTTTCGGCGGAACTCGCCGTGTCGTCACGTTGGGGCTGTGCGCAATGGTTCTGGTAGGCGGTTCGCTGGCAGGAGTCCAGGCCCAGGAACCAGTGACTGAAGAAGAATATGGTCCGCTGATGACCGAGATCCGGTTTACTATCGGCGACGCTTTACAGCACGTCGATTCTTTTTACTGGCCAGAGTTAGGCGAGGATCTCGATAAGTTGTTGCCGATGTTGCGGCAGGTCGAAGCGTTCTGGACCGAGCGTGGCAATGACGATGCAACGAGTAAGGCCCAGGACTTGATGGGATCCTTCGATGCATTGAACCAGGCTGCCATCGGTCAGAGTCAGGGCGACGCGCGTACGGCCATTCAGGACATGCGCGCGACGTGCGCACCCTGCCATCAGGCGCATCGCGAGGAAACGTCAGACGGTTTTCGTATCAAGGCAGGATCCTGAACCACGACGACGGGGCAGGTGAACTCAAGCTGGCACCGTTGGCTGGTCGCGCCAGGCCTTGAATGGGGGGGAGGCGGGCTTTGGCGGGAGTCTCCCTCACGGTTGAACTCGGCGGCGGTATTTCCGCGCTCTGTTCGGAGCCGATCTCGTCGAGGATACGGTGGTGGGTCGTTTGACGGTGAGTGCCGTCGGGTAGGGAGTGATTGTCGTGCTGACGCGTTCTCTCGTCATTGTATGGTTCCTGGCAGGCCACGGGGCTCTCGCGCAGGAGTTGCCCCGGGTCACGCCGGAACAACTGGGCTTGTCCTCCCAGCGTCTCGACCACATTGTCACACTTGTGGAGGATGCGGTGGCGCGGAACGAGGTGGCCGGTGCCGTCACGCTGGTGGCGCGATTGGGGCGCGTGGGGCATCTGGAGGCGATGGGGTGGCGGGACATTGAACGCCAGGCGCCCATGGACACGGATACGTTATTTCGAATTGCCTCGATGACGAAGGCCGTGACGAGTGTGGCGGTCATGCAGCTATATGAACGCGGGGCCTTGCTGTTGAACGATCCGGTGTCGCAATATTTACCGGCGTTTGCCGAGATGCAGGTGCAGCGTGGAGAGGCCAGCGCTGATGGCGAAGCCGTGCTTGAGCCTGTGCGGCGGCCGATTACTATCCGTCACTTACTCACCCATACCTCGGGGCTCAGCTATCGGTTTCTTGCCCCTCCCGCACTTGCTCCCTATTACGTGGACGCGGATGTCTCGGACGGGTTCCGGCAGACCGAGGGCACTGTCGGTGAGATGGTCGAGCGGCTTGCGGCGTTGCCACTGGTCCACGGCCCGGGCGAACGGTTTACATATAGCCTCGGGGTTGATGTCCTTGGTCGAATCATCGAAGTGGTCACCGAGCAAACATTGGCGGAGTATCTCGCAGTGGAGATCTTCGAGCCACTTGGAATGGTTGATACTGGTTTCTACCGCGATACGGCCGACGCTGACCGATACGCGTCCGTGTACAGTCTGACCGAGGCTGGCTTGACGAAGGTGCCCGAAGAACCCGTCGAGAGCGCCGACGGTCGACTCATTTATTCGGCGGGTTATCCCTATGATGGGCCGAATACCTACTTCTCGGGTGGCGCTGGCCTGACTTCGACCATTACTGACTACGCGAGATTTCTGCAGGCGCTCCTGAATGGAGGACAGCTAGACGGTATCAGAGTCTTGGGGCGTCGTACGGTGCAGTTGATGACGCGTGATCACCTGGCCGGGCTTGGCGTGCCGGATTCAGGGCAGAGTTTTGGCCTGGGGTTCTCGATTGCCGATGATCCGGGTGTGACGGGTGAGCCCAGATCGGCCGGTGCATTCGGCTGGCTGGGATTTTTCAACACGGTCTACTGGGTCGATCCGAGTGAACAGCTTCTCGCGATCATCATGACCCAGCTCTACCCAAACCAGCGGTCGCAATTGACCGAAAAATTTGAAGTGGCCGTCTATAGCGCGCTGCTTGACTGACTGGGTCGCTGACGATCAGCCAGTCCCACTGGCATCCCCGGCGAGCAACCCGCGCGGAACATCTTGCGCCGCATGTCGGCGATGATGCCCCTGACGCGGGTTGGTCTTGATGCCTGACTCTCCGAATCGAGCTTTACTGTCCGTCGAACATATATTGGACCGTCGCCTGGAGTCGACCCGCCTCCGCGACAAAGTCGCTGTAGTCATCGGGCACCGAATACGCGGCGATGAACTCCTCGACGGACTGACCTGAGCGCTGTGCGGCTTTTGCCTTGTCGGCAATGTCGTTATAGAAACCGCTATAGTTCACCAGGTCGTCCCAGACGAGGGGGACGTCGTTGTGGCCGGGGATCACTTTGTCGACGCCAGTGATTCCCGCGACGGCCTTCTTCAGCGTTTCACCGAATTCCAGAGCACTGCCGTTTCCGTTGGCGACGTCGAGGAACGGGAGGCCCTTCCGTGCGAACATGTCACCCGTCTGGACGGTGCGGGCGTTCCGGTACACGATGAACGTGTCGCCGTCGGTGTGTCCTCTCCCGAAGTAGTAGAGTTCGATGCGATCTGTTCCGCGTCCGAGGCTCATCCGTTCTGAGAAGGACGTCTGCGGCAGATACTTTGCGTTCTCGCCCTTGAACGCGTCGCAGTTGGTCACGGGTTCGCACTGCTCGCGTGACATCTGTGCAAGGGTGTTCTCGTGGACCACGAAGTCGACAGTGTCGGGAAGCTCTACATTGCCTCCACTGTGGTCGTAGTGTGTGTGAGTGTTGATGACTGTCGTCACCGGCTTGTCCGTGATCTCTTGGACGTGAGCCAGAATGTCCTGGCCGTAGCCAAGGATCTTGGTATCCACGAGAGTGACACCGGTGGACCCGACGAAGATGCCGGTGTTGCCGCCGCCGCGCATGCCTTCGCCGGCTGGATCATTACCCAGCATGTAGAGGTTTTCGGCGACCTCTGTCACGAAGAGGGGTGAGCGCTCCTGGCGGGCGTCGTTGACTGTCGCGAGGGTCACTACCCCTACCAGGGTGAGGGCCAGCAGATATATCGATCGTTTCACTGATTTTTCTCCTTCACAGGGACGGATACTCGTCCTGTCGATTGGAAGGCCGGTCCCTGCGTAAATTATGCCACCGGCTGTGGCGCTACTGCCCAGTGGGCGGTGCCTCGTGGGGGGCCTCACGTACGGAAAAAGAGGCCAGGCGAAGCGCTCGCCTGGCCGTCGTCATTGAATCGCTCCCGTACGAGCTACTGTATGCCGAGTAGCTCGACGTCAAAGACCAACATCGAGTTGGGTGGAATGCCTGGTAATGCCCGATTGCCGTATCCGAGATCGGCAGGAATCCAGAAGCGGCGCTTTTCTCCCACGACCATCAGCTGTAGACCTTCGGTCCAGCCACGGATGACACCACTGAGCGGAAAAGTTGCAGTCTGTCCGCGTTGGACCGAGCTGTCAAACATGGAGCCGTTGGTGAGCCAGCCAGTGTAGTGGACAGTGACGTTCGACGTGGCTGACGGATTCTCGGAACCGTTGCCTGCCTCGATCAGTTTATGTGCCAGGCCGGAGGATGTGGTCTCGGCGTCTGAGGGAGCCGCACCGACGTCATCGGGCGCGGCGAGGCTTTGGGCGGAGGCGGCGGCCGCAAGCCCGATCAACATGACCATCGTAGTCAATAGCTCTGGGGCAATCGTTCGGATCAGTGTCATCATGGGGGTAGATCTTATCCTATGGAGCCGGAGCCGTACCCGATGTTCAAGATGTCAGATGTTGCCAAACGACGAATTCTTGTAGCCACGATTCTGATGAGTCTCACGGGCGCCGGGGCGATCGCCCAGGAACCGGCCGGAGGCGAGCGGTATTGGCCGTCCTGGAGAGGGCCGTTGAATCGGGGTGTGGCGCTTCGTGCCGAACCGCCGCTTGTCTGGAGCGAGACGGCGAACGTCCGCTGGAAGGTCGAGTTGCCGGGGTTAGGGTCGGCCACGCCCGTCGTATGGGGTGACCGGGTGTTCGTCTTGACTGCGGTGCGTACCGAGCGAGCGGAGAAGGGACCGGGATTGTTTTCGCGGATCCGAACGCGGATCATGGGGGGGCAGTCGTCTACGCATCTGCAACAGTTTGTCATTCTTGCCATTGATCGGCGCGATGGGACGGTCCTGTGGGATCACGTCGTTCGCGAAGCGAATCCCCATCAAGCGATTCACCAGACGAACACGTGGGCGTCTGGGTCGGTGGTCACCGATGGTGAGGTCGTGTGCGCATTTTTCGGATCAAATGGTCTCTACTGCTTCGATCTGGATGGTGCACTCTTGTGGACAACCGATCTGGGTGACATGCGGATCAAGATGAGCTTCGGTGAGGGGGCCTCTGCCACGCTCTATCGTGATCTTTTGATCGTGCCATGGGACCACGAGGGCGAGTCATTCATCGCGGCCTTCGACAAACGAACCGGGCGAGAGGTGTGGCGAACGCCGCGAGACGAGAAGACATCCTGGAGTAGCCCGCTCGTGATCGAGCAGGAGGATGGTGCGCAGGTGGTGACGAGCGCGACCGAGGCGGTACGCAGTTACGATGTGGAAACCGGTGAATTACTCTGGTGGGACGAGGGAGTGACGGAGAACGCAATTCCTTCGCCCGTGGCCGATAACGGACTGGTATTTGTGACGAGTGGTTATCGTGGGAATCGTTTGGCTGCGATCGACCTGTCCTTGGCACACGGGGATATTAGTGAGTCCGAGGCTATACGTTGGTCTGTCGATCGAGACACGCCGTATGTGCCGTCGCCAGTCCTCCACGACGGCATGCTCTATGTGCTGAAAAGTAATTCCGGCGTCCTGACAGTCTTCGATGCTGATTCGGGGCGTGTGCTGTATGGTCCTGAGCGATTGCCTGATGTCCGGAATGTCTATGCGTCTCCGGTCCTGGCTGCCGATCGTCTGTATGTACCTAGCCGCGAGGGGACGACTGCTGTCCTCAGGGCGGGCGCAACGTTCGAGGTTCTCGCGACGAATACCCTGGATGATGGCTTTGATGCCTCACCGGTTGTCGTCGACGGAGAAATCTATCTGCGTGGGCG
>CAZPZZ010000057.1:19336-23592 GCA_964591245.1 uncultured Vicinamibacteraceae bacterium
CTAGAGCCAACGGTCCTGACGTGAAAATTACCTACATCACAGCGGGTGCAGGGGGCATGTACTGCGGCAGCTGTATTCGTGACAACGCACTGGCAACGTCCTTGATCCGTCGCGGTCACGACGTCACGTTGCTACCGCTCTACACACCGACTCGAACGGATGACGAGAACGTCAGCCAAGAGCGTGTGTTCTTCGGTGGGGTCAGCGTCTACCTTGAACAGTCATTGTCGTTTTTTCGGCGCACCCCCTGGTTGCTCGACCGCTTGTGGGAGTCGCCGTGGCTGCTTCGGGCTGTCTCCGGGCGTGGACTGGAGACCAGTCCCACGCAACTCGGGGCATTGACGGTCTCAGTGCTGGAGGGTTCGCACGGGCATCAGCGGAAGGAGTTGGACAAGCTGGTCTACTGGCTGCGCTCGCAGCCGCGACCTGACGTGGTCGATATTTCCAACTCGATGTTGATCTCGATCGCCGCTCCTCTCAAGGCGGCGCTCGGGTGTCCCATCAACTGCACCTTGCAGGGGGAGAACATCTTTCTCGAAGGCTTGTTGGAGCCGTATCGGTCTCGGGCGCTGGAACTCATCCGTTCCCAGGTGAGGCACGTTGATTCGTTTGTCGGGGTCAGTGATTACTACGCGCGTTTCATGAGCCGCTACCTTCACGTCCCCGGTGCGAAGATGCAGGTCGTGCCCCTCGGGGTCGACATCGAGCGTTTTCAGCCACCGCCGTCGGCGGCCGAGAGGCCAGATACCATCGGTTATTTTGGTCGGATTGCCCCGGAAAAGGGTGTACGTGAGTTGTGCGAAGCCTACCAGGCCCTTCGTGCACGCGGTCGACTCAACGGGTGCCGACTTGAAATAGCCGGGTATTTGGGGTCAGAGCATCGGAGTTATTGGGAGTCGATTGAGCGAGACATGAAGGCGGCGGGACTTGAGGGTGAAGTCCGGTATCAGGGAGAGCTGGATCTGGAGAGGAAGGTGACGTTCTTGCAGTCGCTTGACCTCTTCGTGGTGCCCGCGTTGTACGACGACCCGAAAGGGGTGTCGCTGATTGAAGCGATGGCGTGTGGTACCCCTGTTGTGGCTCCACGCCGTGGCTCCTACACGGAATTGTTGGAGCGTACCGGTGGCGGTGTGCTGGTCGAGGCCGAAAAGGTCGACGCGTTGATCCAGGCGGTGGAGCAGCTCATGGGAGATCGTGATCGTCGTTCAGAACTGAGCCGGCGTGCGACGGCCGGCATTGCTGAGCACTACAGCGCAGACGAGATGGTGGCGCGAGCGCTCGCGGTGTACGAACGGCTGATGCGCTAGGTGATTCACCCCTCATGTGTTGATGGGGGCATCCACATGTTTGGCGACCGGCCATATTCCTCGAAGGTGGGGCTGTGCTGGTCTCTCTCGGAGATGATCGGCTGCTCCACGGGCCATGAGATGGCCAATTCCGGATCGTTCCACAGGATGCCGCCCTCGCCGGCGGGATTGTAGGGTGCGTCCACCTTGTAGAGTAGATCAGCCGGGCCATCAAGCACGCAGAAGCCGTGCGCAAACCCCCTGGGAATCCAGAGTAACTGCCCGTTCAGTTCTGAGAGCTCCACCGAGGCCGTCTGTCCATAGGTGGGCGAGCCGGTACGGATATCGAGGACGACGTCGAGAATCCGCCCCCGTACGACTCCAACCAGTTTCCCCTGGGCCGGCGTGTGTTGGTAATGGAGTCCACGTATGACACCCGCGCCAGAGCGCGAATGGTTGTCCTGCACGAACTCGTACGGGAGCCCCGCTTGGCGAAAGCGATCCTGGTTAAATCGTTCAATGAAGAAGCCTCGCTCGTCGCCGTGGATGTCGAGTGTGATGAGGCGTAGGCCCTCGAGATTGAATTCGGCAATCCGCATGCTGATAGAAAACCCGTTAGAGTAGACCATCATAACGCAGGGGAAAGTGCGTCCGTGAGGCTGACTCTGTCTTGGGGGTGTGTGCGGAGCGCGAGTTTCACGGAGGAGCCTCTGGCCAACGGGGCGGCGTGTCTCAGGGGATCCGGTTTCGAGTTGGACGCCGTGTGCTGAGCGGTGCCGTCAGTTGGCGTCTTGACGTTGTTGGACCGGGCGACATGGAAGTGAAAATTGCTTGGGATGAGTGAGGACAGAATGGAGAACACAGTGAGGTTCTGGTGTGGGAGTCGGCGTTGGGGACTTGTGCTCCTTGGCCTCACGTTGTTTTCAGGCGGTGGTGCGGGCGTATACGGGCCAGCGGGTGTCGAGGCCGTGTCCGAGCTAGAGGTGACGGTGGCACGACTGGCCGAGTTGCCGCGTATGCGCGCCCTCCTCGTGTCGGTTGACGGAAAGCTCTTGACCGAGCGGTATTTCAACGGCACGGCGCCAGGTCAGATCGCGAATTTGAAGTCCGCCTCGAAGAGCGTGATCTCGCTGTTGGTTGGTATTGCGGTGGATCGTGGGTATCTCTCCGACGTGAACATCACTATTGACCGTTTCTTTCCGGAATATCTCGATGATCCAGAGAAGTCGCAGATCACGGTGGAGGATCTGCTGACGATGCGGGCGGGATTGGAGACAACGAGCAACCGCAATTACGGGCGGTGGGTGCAGAGCAGAAACTGGGTTCGTCATGTCCTTGCACGTCCACTCGTATCGCCGCCCGGAACACGCATGATTTACAGCACGGGCAGCACGCATTTGCTCTCCGCAATTATCACGAAGGTGTCGGGTATGGATACCTATCGTTTTGCCCGTCGGTATCTTGGTGAGCCGATGGGCATTACCGTCCCGCCTTGGACCACTGACCCGCAGGGGATTTATTTCGGCGGTAACGAGATGTCGATGACGCCCCGCGACATGCTCGCTATCGGCGAGATGTATCTGAACTGTGGCCGTGTCGGGACGGCGCAGATCGTGTCCGAGGATTGGGTCCACACGTCGATTCGGCCACATGCGACTCGCACACGAAGTCCTGATCGCGCCTATGGGTATGGATGGTGGGTTCGGAAGATTGATAACCACGACGCGTTTTACGCGTGGGGTTATGGCGGTCAGTTCATCTATGTCGTGCCGGCCCTTCGACTGGTGACGGTGATGACGTCGTCACCGTACCCTGGTGACGGGCTGCGGGCTCATCGGCGGGCCCTCTATCGCGTGATGGAAGAAGAGATCGTACCGGCTATCGCACTGCGTGGGAGGGGTGGCGGCAGCTCTTCTCGACCCCCGGCCTGAGACGGTCACTCTACTGTCGCCGAGTGGCGTGTTCTCGGTCACGAAGCTCTCGGCGCAGAATTTTTCCAGACGGCACCTTGGGAATCGCGTCAATGAATTCGAGTTCCCTGACCTTTTTGTGAGGAGCCACGCGTGTGGCGACGTATGCGATGAGTTCATCGCTCGTGGTCATGGAATCGGGTGTGCGGACGACGAATGCCTTGGGAATCTCCCCGGCTTCTGCGTCGGGTACTGGAATGACCGCGACATCGGCCACGGCCGGATGAGCCTGCAGTACAGCCTCGATCTCCGCTGGTGCGACCTGCAGTCCCTTGTATTTGATCAATTCTTTCAGTCGGTCGACGACATAGAGATAGCCGTCGGTATCCGCGTAGCCGATGTCGCCAGTATGTAGCCAACCCGCGGTATCGATCATGCGATGGGTAGCCTCTGCGTTGTGCAGGTAGCCCGTCATCACCTGAGGTCCTCGAATCACGATCTCTCCCAGCGTTCCGATATCGGCGTCGGACTGTGTGACGAGGTCGAGCACGCGAAACTCCGTGTTTGGAACGGCACAGCCAACCGAGGCGAGGCGAATCTGGCGGTCTTTGGCGTTGGCGTGAGTGACTGGGCTGGTCTCGGTCAGGCCGTAGCCCTGCCGCAGGGTGACACCGTGGCGATCGATACACGCTTTGGCGACGGGTTCCGGGAGAGGGGCAGCGCCTGAAAGAATGTCGGAGAGGGAAGAGAGGTCATACTGGTCGACGATCGGATGCTTGGCGAGTGCCAGGACGATCGGTGGCACAAGGTAAGCAGTCGAGACACGGTGTTCCTGCAGTAATTCCAGAAAATGCTCGAGTTCGAATTTGGGCATGGTCACGGTTGTGGCTCCAGCCCGCAGGGCGCCGCTCATGACTACGACCATGCCGTAGATGTGGTAGAAGGGCAAAATCCCGATAAGCACATCCTGGGGAGAGAGGCGTTCTACCTGACGGGTCTGGCAGATATTCGCGACCAGATTCCTATGCGTCAGCATCACGCCTTTGGGTAACCCCGTTGT
>CAZPZZ010000058.1:0-23063 GCA_964591245.1 uncultured Vicinamibacteraceae bacterium
CGCCCAACTGACCCGACCGAGTGACCCGGATCAATCGCAATTACGTAGGTGGATATTGAACGGAGTTCTTGACTACTAGTCCCCCTCCCCTAGGGGGCTCAGTCGGAGGCTGACTTTCCGATAAGGACGCTCTCGGTGGGCGCGTCCATCTTCCCTGATTTCCCCTCGTTTTCGATTACGTCGAATAATCGGGAGCGGACTCACGCACACCGGGGCACAGCCAAAGACCGCCATGCCACACCGCCGAGGACGTCTCCGTCAGCGCTCCGTGATCGGGGTTCATTCCAGGGAACTCAGGAGGACTGACGATGACGGAATTTTCGCTGCAAGTAACAGGAGGTATACCCGCTAGACCCAGAAGTCGCACGCGATCACTCACTTAGAGACACGTGTCACACGGGTTCGACTCCCGCACGAACTAAGGTCTGGCACCGGTGGTGGGCACGTATCGAGGTGGGCCCAACGCCGCCCGTGGTGGAAGGCCCGGGGCCCACGTTTTTCTGACAGCGGGATTGTGCGTCAAGAAGGCCGATGACGGGCGCCTGACGGATCAGCGGACTACTGTAAAGCCGCCACGCTGGCGGTAATACCGTCGAGTGTGCGAGCGGCGGCTTCAGCCTGCTCGAAGAGAAACTGCGGATAGACGCCAAAGATCACGGTGCCGAGGAGGGCCGCGGCCAACGCCACACCCATCACTGGCCCCACGACAAGCGGGGATCCTACGGGCTCCTCATCTTTGATCCACATAAAGACAACGACCCGGAGATAGTAGTAGAGCGAGACCGCGCTGTTGGCAACCGCGATCACCGCCAACCAGATAAACCCAGAATCAACGACCGCCCCAAAGAGCCACACCTTCCCCATAAAACCGGCGGTCGGTGGGATCCCCCCAAGAGACAACATGAAGAAAAGCATGGCCACCGCCGCAAGTGGACTACGCTTCGAGAGCCCGGTCAGATCCTTCAGTTCGTCGCCCACCACGTCACTCCGCCGCATCAGGGTGACGATACCGAACGCGCCGATCTGCATGAACACGTAGACGCCGGTATACACCAGCATGGCGGCTACGCCACGCTCGGTCCCAGCCACGAGTCCCATGAGCAGATACCCGCCATGGGCGATCGAGGAATAGGCCAGCATTCGCTTGACGTTACTCTGCGTCAACGCGGCGATGTTTCCGACCGTCATCGTCACGGCGGCAACGACCCAGAAGAACTGTGTCCACTCCGCACCGAGGGACGGGAGACCTTCGATAAAAATTCGCACCAGCATCGCAAAGGACGCGGCTTTCGAACCCACCGACAAGAACGCCGTGACCGGAGTCGGCGCGCCTTCATACACATCCGGCGCCCACATGTGGAATGGCACAGCGGCGATCTTGAAACCCATGCCAGCCCCCACGAGCACGACCGCGAGCACCAACATCAAGGTCGGCTCTTGCCCAGCCAGCGCACTGGCGATCACCGCCAATCGCGTGGACCCGGTCGCCGCATACAGGAAGGACATCCCGTAGAGCAGCACACCGAAGGAGAAGGCACCCAGCACGAAATACTTGACGGCAGCCTCATTCGAACGCGGGTTCGGCTTCAGATATCCGACCAACACGTAGAACGACACCGCCATCGTCTCGAGTCCGATGACCTGCGTGATCAGATCGACCCCACTCGCCATGAACATCATGCCGAGCGTGGCGCAGAGAATCAGAAAGTAGTACTCGCCGCTCCGGGTTCCCTCCACGCGGAGATAGGACGCGGACATCAAGACTGTGAGAGCTGCCGAAAACAGAGCCACAACCTTGAAGAACGCGGCAAACCCGTCAATGGCCAAGAGTCCGGCCGAGACCTCGACGTCCAGGCCGGCAAACGACACGACGCCGAGGAGGGCCACCACGATCGTGCCCAACGACACACCGAGTAATAGGTTATCGTTACGCGGCGTGATCACCGACAGTAGTAGGACGATCAACGCCCCGCCGACGAGCAACAATTCTGGCAGGATGTAGTAGAAATCTAGCGCGGAAAAGCCCGGCGGCATCTATCTGCCCCCCCCGCGCACCGGACCAGTCGCAACAACGTCACCGTCGAAATCGAGTGCGGCCCGCTCGGCTGATCCTGCCCCCTGTTCTTCTTCAGCCTCACCACCGGCGTTGCGCGGAGCATACTCACTATTCACGCGCGTCATCACACGATCGACAGACGTGTCGAGGCGATCGATAAACGGTTTCGGATACAGTCCTATCCAGACGGCCAGGATAAGCAGAGGCACAAACGTCGCAAATTCGCGAAGGCCAACATCCGGTAGATTTTCGTTCTTCGGATTGTCTACCGTCCCAAACATCGTGCGCTGGTACAGCCACAGCATGTACGCGGCACCTAGCACGATGCCACTGGCTGCAAAGGCTGCCCACCACTTGTGCTCAACGAAAATTCCCTGGAGGATCAAGATCTCGCCGATGAAGCCGTTGAGGGTCGGTAACCCGATCGACGACATCGTCATGACCAAGAAAATGGTGGCATAGACCGGCATCACCTTCGACAGTCCGCCGTACTCCGCGATTTCGCGGGTATGACGTCGCTCGTAGACCACACCTACGAGAAGGAACAAGGCGCCAGTCGAAATCCCGTGGTTGATCTGCTGGACGATGCTGCCGGTAATGCCAACCGGCGTCAGCGCGAATATTCCCAGCATGACCATTCCCATGTGGCTCACGCTGGAGTAAGCCACCAACCGCTTCCAGTCGCTCTGCGCCATCGCGCACAACGCCCCGTAGACAATGCCGATAATAGACAGCCCCGCAACCCACCATACCGACGCTATTGTCGCCTCTGGCAGAATCGGCAACGAGAATCGGATGAACCCGTAGGTTCCCATCTTCAGGAGCACCGCGGCCAGAATCACCGAGCCTGCAGTCGGAGCGTCCGTATGCGCATCAGGAAGCCAGGTGTGGAACGGAAACATCGGCACCTTGATGGCGAATCCGAGGAAGAACGCCAGGAAGACCCACCATTGCAAGTCGAATGGCATGTTCAACTCATGGAAGCGGGTCACGTCGAAGCTGTATACCCCGGTCACTTCGTGGTGATAGAAGTACACCGCGAGAATCCCCAGAAGCATGACGACGCTTCCGACAAGGGTAAACAGGAAGAACTTGATGGCCGAGTACAGCCGGTTCGAACTCCCCCAGATGCCGATAAGGAAATACATCGGCACCAGCATCACTTCCCAGAACACGAAGAAGAGCAGGAAGTCCAGGGAAACGAACGCACCGATCATCCCCGTCTGCAGCAACAGAAGGAACACATAGTATTCCTTGACCCGTTCAGTGACCGCCGTCCATGACGACAGCACCCCGATCCCGCCCATCAAGGTCGCGAGGAGTATCAGCAGCACACTGAAACCGTCGACTCCGAGCAAATATTGTGCCCCAATCGACGGAATCCACGCGTGTTGTTCAACGAACTGCCAGTTTGGACTCGCCTGGTCAAAGCTGAACCAAAGTGGCAGCGAAACCAGGAAACCGAGCCAGGCGAACACATTCGCGATCCAGCGGATGGCATCGTGGTTCTGCTTGTTCTGAAACAGCAGCAGGACCGCGCCCACCAGCGGCGTGAACATGATCAGCGACAACCACGGAAAACTTGCGTTGGTCATGAGGTTCTCGAACGACGCATGCTCGACCTATCGGTCCAGCACGTGTCTACTGACGTCTGACGTCGAACATCGATTTACTATTCGCCTTAACTGACCACGAGATACATCACAAAGGCGAACACACCAAACAATGCCGCAACGGCGTAGTTCTGAATGAGTCCCGTCTGGACCCGCCTAAACACATAGCTGCCCTCGGAGCACACCCAGCCCACGAGGTTCACCAACCCATCGACGACATTCTTGTCGAGCATGCTCGACACACGGGATGAGGCACGGGTCGTCGAACCGGTACCATTGACAGCCCCATCCACAACGCTCCGATCAACCGCCCACAATCCCCGGGCCCCCGCCATCGTGCCCTTGACGGCCGTCGCGTCATAGAGCTCGTCCACGTAGTACTTGTTGGTCAGCACTCGATGCGCACCGGACAGGTTCTCGGCCAACCGCTCCGACTGTTCTGGTCTCCGAACATAGAGCATGAAGGCCAGAAAAATCCCCGCCGCCGCGATCAAGACAGAAAACCCCATCAGCCCGAGTTCAGCGGCATGCGATAGGTGCGCCACCTCGTGCTCTCCCTCACCACCATGGGCGCCGGCCTCACCATGGGCCGCAGCCTCGGCCACAAAACTCGGCTCGAGGAAATGCTCGATCAGGTTGTTTCCACCCAGGGCCGCCGGAATCCCCACCAACCCCGCGACCACGGCACCCACTGCCAGGACGCCAAGTGGACCAGTCATAAGACGGGGCGACTCGTGAGGCCCGTGCCAGGCATGCCCATGGTCATCTGCATGCTCTCCGTGGCCGTCATCTCCGCCGTGGCTCTCCCAGGAGGGCCCCCGGTATTCGCCGAAGAAGGTCATGAAGATCAACCGGAACATGTAGAACGCCGTCATCCCGGCGGTCACGACCGCCACCCCCCACAACAGCTGGCTATTCAGGAAGGTCCGGTAGAGAATTTCGTCTTTACTGAAGAAACCGGAAAATGGTGGAACCCCGGCGATCGCGATAGCCCCGAGCAGCATCGTGACGTAGGTCACCGGCATGTAGAACTTCATGTTGCCCATCTTCCGCATGTCCTGCTCTTCATTCATCGCGTGGATCACCGATCCACTGCCGAGGAATAGGAGCGCCTTGAAAAAGGCATGCGTCATGAGATGGAAGGCGGCGGCCGCAAAAGCACCAACCCCGGTGGCCAGAAACATGAAGCCCAGCTGTGAGACCGTCGAGTAGGCCAGAACTTTCTTGATGTCGGTCTGCACCAAGCCGATTGTGGCGGCCATGAGTGCCGTCAGGGCCCCCACTGTCGCCACGACGGTCATGACCATCGGGGCATGGGTGAAGAGGACGGCATTACGACCGACCATATACACGCCCGCGGTAACCATGGTCGCAGCATGTATCAGCGCTGAAACCGGGGTTGGCCCCTCCATGGCGTCGGGTAGCCACACATAAAGTGGAATCTGGGCACTCTTCCCAACAGCACCCACAAAGAGCAGGAGGCAAATAGTCGACAGGACGCCAAACGCAGCCGTTTCAACCGGCATGTGTGCAGCCGCTTCGGCTACTTCCCTGAAATCCACGGTCCCAAAGGTGAAAAACACCAGGAACACGCCCAGCACGAAGCCCCAATCCCCAATACGGTTAACAATGAAAGCCTTCTTACCCGCGTCAGACGCGCTCTTCTTGTGATACCAAAACCCAATCAGCAAGTACGAGCACAGCCCAACCCCTTCCCAGCCAACGAACATCACCAGGAAGGTGCTTCCGAGCACCAACGTCAGCATGAAGAAGCAAAACAGGTTCAGATAACAGAAGAACCTTACGTATCCGCCCCTCGGCTCGTGATCCATATATGCCGACGAGAAGAGATGAATCAAGAATCCGATGCCGGTCACGATGAGGATCATCATTCCCGACAGGGGATCAAGACGAAATGCCCATGGCACCTCGAAGCTGCCGATACCGGAGACCGTCTCAAGAGGAATCGGGGGAATCCAATGCGCAAGGGTGACCACATGCTCTCGATGCTCAGCACCGAGAAGCTGCACGAACGCCACAACCGACAGCAACAGCGCCAAGCCCATGGTCGAGCAGGCAATCCCAGCCGCGACCGGCTTGCTGAAATAGCGAATGCCCACGAGGCCGTTGACGGCCGCGCCAAGTCCGGGCAACAAGGGAATGAGCCAGATAAGATCCATATGCAGTTGGGGCTTCGCCCCGACCTCTTCGTGGTAGTTCGGCGGAGCCCGTTCGCCCCAAGCCGCCACCACAGGACACGCCCTCTCGCGCACCCTGGTCCAAGTCCAGTCGTCCTACCAGCGCATCACGTTCATCTCGTCGATGTTCACGGTTTCCTTGTTCCGGAAAAACGCCAGCAGGATACCGAGTCCGACCGCCGCCTCGGCAGCCGCCACCGCAATCACAAACACCACGAACACCTGCCCCACAAGACTTTCTAGATACCGGGCATAGGCCACGAGATTGATGTTGACCGCGTTGAGCATCAGCTCAATCGACATGAAGATGATGATGATGTTTCGGCGCACCAACACCCCGATCACGCCGATACTAAACAGCGCCGCGGACAGAATCGAGTAATGCGCTGGGGTGATATCGAACATCGCTATGCTATACCTCACGCCGGGCCAGCACGATGGCCCCTACCATCGCCACCAGCAGAAGCACCGAGGCCACCTCAAAGGGAATCAAATACTCGGTGTAAAGCAACCATCCGAGTTCTGCAACGTTCCCCTGACCTTGCACGGGCGAGGCCGCCGAGACCGCAGAAACCTGAGAGGCAGGCTCGACACTCGCGGTGTACATGACAATCCCGGCAAATTCAACCAGCACTGCCCCGGCCAGCCCAAGCCCGATCCGCGCCGCCCGTCTGGGATCCCGATGCTCTTCGGGCGAGCGTTTCAAGTTCGCGAGCATGACCACGAACAAATACAGAACGACGATCCCGCCCGCGTAGACCAGTATTTGAATGACGGCCAGAAACTCCGCTCGCAGCACCACGTAGAGCACGGCAACGCAGAGAAAATTAAGTACCAGAAACACGACGCTATGCACCGTCTGTGACGTGGTGATCACCGCGACACCAAGCCCAAGAATCAGCAACGACAGCGTGTAGAAGGCGATGGCTTCAGCCATGACTAGTCTCTACAACAACACCTTAAAAACACCGGTCACCACGATGTTCGCAATGGCGATCGGAATCAGAACCTTCCAGCCAAGACGCATCAGCTGGTCGTAGCGATAGCGAGGCAAGGTCGCCCGGATCCAAATAGCCAGATACAGGAAGACGAACATCTTGCCAAAGAACCAGATCCAGCCCGGGATCAGGTCGAGAAACGCTAGTGCCTCGACACTGGGAAACGGCCGCATCCAACCACCCCAGAACAACACCGCGACCACCGCCGAGATGACGATCATATTGGCGTATTCCGCCAAAAAAAACAGCGCGAACCGCATCCCGCTATATTCAGTGTGGAACCCGCCAGTCAACTCCTGTTCTGCTTCTGGCAGGTCAAAGGGAGCCCGGTTCGTCTCGGCCAGCCCCCCGATGAAAATGAGCACAAAGGCCACCGGCTGGACGAACCCGAACCACAGGCCAGCATCTCTCTGGGCTTCGACGATCCCCACCATGCTCAACGTGCCAGCCGTCAGAATCACGCTGACCAGCGTCATCGTGACGGCGATCTCGTAACTGATGAGCTGTGCCGAAGCCCGCAAACTTGCCAAGAGCGGATACTTACTGTTCGACGCCCAGCCAGCCAGGATGATCCCATACACCCCGATCGACGTCACCGAAATGATGAACAGAAGTCCAACATTGATGTCGGTGATATAGAAGAGCTCGTCTCCGCCAAACGGCACGACAGAAAAGACAACCAGCGCTGGTACCAGCGACAGGATCGGAGCCAGCGTAAACATCATCCGGTCAGCCTTCACCGGCGTGATGTCTTCCTTCAAAATCAGTTTGATCGGATCGGCAATCGCCTGCAGGACGCCGTAAGGACCGACTCGCATCGGCCCGAGCCGAGACTGGGCCCACGCGATGACCTTACGCTCCAGCAAGGTCATAAACGTCACCGACACCAGCACCGCGTTCAGCAAGACCGCAATCTTGAGAAGCGGAATGACGATGGTCTCAATCATCGGTCGACCTCGCCAAGAACGATATCGATGGTGCCAATCAGCGCCACGACATCCGCCACCAAATGCCCGATGATGAGCGGACGTAAGCCCTGCAAATTGCAGAATGACGGAGGACGAACTCTGAACCGGTACGGATTCGTTGCTTTCCCGTCACTCACAATGAAATAGCCGAGCTCGCCTTTCGGGGACTCGATGGCATGGTATGTCTCGCCAGCCTTCGGCTTCAGCAACCGTGGCACTTTGCCCATGATAGGGCCTTCCGGCATGCCCTCAATCGCCTGCCGAATGATCCGTATCGACTGCCGAAACTCCTCAAGACGAATCAGATACCGATCGTAGGTGTCACCCTTCGTTCCCAGCGGAACATCAAACTCAAACTCATCGTACGCGGCATAGGGCTCATCCTTGCGAACATCGCGATACACACCAGAGCCCCGCAGGGGCGGGCCGCACAACCCGAGTCCGATCGCATCCTGATCGGAAATCACACCGACTCCACGCGTCCGTTCAAGCCAGATGCGATTGTTGGTCAGTAACTCTTCGTACTCGTCTATCTTGACCTCCATCACATCGCAGAACTCGAGGACCTTACGGTCCCAACCCGCCGGGATATCGAGGGGCAGGCCACCAACGCGCATCGCGTTGTACGTCAAACGAGCGCCGCAGTAGTCTTCAAACAGGTCAAGCGCAAGCTCCCGCTCACGGAACGCGTAGAGGAACACGGTCATGGCCCCGATGTCCATCGCATGGGTGCCGATCCACAGACAGTGGCTCGCAATGCGCTGGATCTCGGCAAGCACGGTACGGATGTAGCGGGCCCGCCGGGGCACCTCGATCTCCATCAATTTCTCGACCGTCTCGCAGTACCCCAAATTATTGGTGGCCGCTGCGACGTAATCCATGCGGTCGGTCAGCAGGATGATCTGGGTCCAGTCCCGGTTCTCGCTCAGCTTCTCGATGCCGCGATGAACATAGCCAATGATGGTGTCGGCGTCGACGACCCGCTCTCCATCAAGACGGAGGACGATACGCAGCACACCATGCGTACTGGGGTGCTGCGGGCCCATGTTAATGACGAGCTCGTCGGTATCGAAAATCGGCGCTGCTTCGGTAGCCATGATTCTACGTGGGGTCCCCTGCCCGCGGGCTATTCGATCTCTGCCTCGTCGGGAAGGTTACGAAGGCGCAACCACTCCATCGGGCTTTCGAGCAGGAGCTCACCGGGGCCCTCGAGTGGATAGTCCTTCCGCTGCGGGTGCCCCTGCCACCCATCCGGCATCAATATCCGACGAAGGTCCGGATGCCCGGTAATGTTCACTCCAAACATGTCCCACATCTCACGCTCGAGCCAATTGGCGGCTGGCCAAAGCCCCGTCACAGACGGAACGGCTTCTTCCTCCGCAGCTCGTACCTTGAGACGCACGCGCTGGCGACGCCGCGTGGAATAGAGACAGTAAATCACGTCGAACCGCTTCTCCCGGGGAGGCCAATCACTCGCGGTCACATCCGCACAATAGTCGAAGGAGCCCTCATCGGATTCTTTCAAAAAACTTGCCGCTTCCAGCAACGCTGTCGATGGCACAATCACCGTCCAGTCGCCAACCCAGTAACTGAGCACGAAACCGGCATCTGGAAACGCTGCCTGCAAAGCGGTGATGAACCCTGGTCGCTCAAGATCTTCGGGCGGCGCCGGATCGGCGGGGCCCGTCGGAGCCTCAGGCGGGGCCTTGGGCTTCGGTTTGGGCTTCGGTTTGGGCTTAGCCGCGGCCACAGCGGCCGGATCAGCTGCCGCCGGTGCACCTTTTTCGGGAGCGGGTGCCGGCTTCGTCGGCGAAGTATCTGACGGTTTCGATTCGTCTGCCATGAGCTGGTGCCGTCACCCTGCGAAGAGCGGAGCGTCTATCAAGAATACGATTTCCTCACGAGCACACCTGATGCCCTGCATCAGGCCCACTCTAGCGCCCCCTTGCGCCAAGCGTACACGTAACCGATGACGAGGATGGCCAAGAAAACCAGCATCTCGATCAACCCGAACAACGCCAGTTCGTCCATGATGACCGCCCACGGAAACATGAACACGGTTTCGACATCGAAAATAACGAACAACATCGCGACCAGATAGTAACGAACGCTATACCGGTCCCGGGCGTCTGTCGTTGGCTCGATGCCGCACTCGTACGGCTCCAACTTTACTTTGTTGTAGCGAGAGGCCTGGAGCAATGACGAAAAGATCAGAGTAAAAATCGCGAAGCCGATCGCCACAAGAGCGAACAACAGCACGGGAACGTACGGCTCAATCTCAGACATCCGCGTCTAGCTCAACGAAAAAATTCTTCCAAACCAAACCGCCTATATCGTATCCGGGACAGGCGGTAGCGATCCAATTAAAATCCGCAGGCTGTGGTCAGACGACACGCCCGAGCATCCAGCTCGACGTGCGCGCCTCGATTCACCCGGAGTAGTCCTTGTGCTGGGGTGGTCGGGACCGATGAACTAGACCTACGCGCCTGAAGCCGGGATTTTATACGTGGGCTCCTGAAGCTGTCAATCAAAGCCAGGGTTTTCCGGGGAAATGCCGTGCGACAGCGATGTCAGATCGCGTCGCTATGATTGGGGCTATACTGCTCAGTGACGTTATGTCTGTCACGCCCCCTCGGCCGAATGTCGCGATCACCATCCTCTGCGTTCTCTGGCTCGGCCACGCCGCATGGCCGTCTGTCGTCCTCGCGCAGGGTAGTAACGAACACTCCCTGTATGTGAGCGTGGTTGACGACGACGACACCCCAATCCCGGACCTGACGCCAACAGACTTCGTGGTCGAGGAGGATGGACGAGAACGCGAGGTCCTCCGGGTAGGCCCCACGTCGACACCGATGCAAATCGCGCTGCTCGTGGATACCAGCGCCGCGACAACCAATGCCACCCGAGACCTACGCCGTGGCCTGGAAGCACTTGCAGCACGCCTCCTCGACGGCAATCAGGTGACATTAGTGACGTTCGGGGGACCACCCCGCATCCTGGTGGAATCCACATCACGGACCAACAGACTCCAGGATGGCATTGGCCAGATCTTCAGCGTGTCCAATACTGCGGCCTATCTCCTCGACGCCCTCATGGAGACGGCGCGCGGCTTTGAGCGGCGCGAGTCACCCCGGCCGGTCATCATCGCCATCACCGGCGAAGGCCTCGACCACAGCAGCCGGAACGCACGTCAGGTGCTTGACCTCTTGAAAGCCAACAACGTGGAAACCCACGTTGTCGTGCTGCGTCGCCGGAGTATGAGTGCCTTCAATGACCCAGCAGATCAACGCGCTTTGGAGGACGGCAGACGGGAGCGCGACCTGATCATCTCTCGAGCACCGCGTGAAACGGGCGGCAGGCGCCACGAACTCGCCGTGAGTATGCGGCTTGGCGACACCATGGAGCAGCTGGCTCACATCATCACGAACCAGTACGAAGTCGTGTATGCGCGTCCGACCAGCTTGATTCCGCCAGAGGAGATTCGCGTGCGAGCCCGACGCGCCGAACTGACGGCCCACGGCACACCGGCTCGTCGTATAGGAGATTGAGATGATGCATCGCTACCTACAGAGTCGAGTAGTTGCGGCGACTTGCCTGGTGGCCGGCACCATCGGCGCCGCGACGTTTTTCGCTCAGGAACCGGCCTTTCGAACATCCGTAGATCTGGTATCTCTCAATGTCACGGTCACAGATGGCGACGACCGCTATGTCACGGACATTGAGCCGGAGGGGTTCCAGGTCTTCGAAGATGGTGCGCTCCAGGAAGTCACCTTTTTCACTCGCACCCAGCTACCGATCGCATTAGCACTGCTCATGGATACCAGCGCGAGCATGTCCGAGAGGATGTCGACGGCGCAGGAGGCCGCTATCGGATTCGCAGAACGGCTCCGCGAACAAGATCTCGCGAGTGTCATCGACTTCGACAGTCGCGTGGAGATTCACCAAGGGTTCACGAACTCTCTAAGCCTGCTCCAAGAGGCCATTCGACGCACATCGGCAGGTGGATCGACTTCCCTCTACAACGCGATCTACATATCGCTCAAGGAACTGGAAAAGATTTCGACAGCCGCGTCAGCGATCGACGAAATCCGCCGTCAAGCCATCGTTGTCCTCTCAGACGGCGAAGACACATCCAGCCTCGTCGATTTCGAGGAAGTACTGGAGTTGTCGAAACGCTCCGATACGGTCATCTATACCATTGGCCTGCAATCGCGAGACGTACGCAACCGTCGCGGCTTCCGAGAAGCCGACTTCGTGCTCCGGCAACTTGCACAGGAAACGGGCGGCCGATCTTTCTCTCCCGAACGGATTGAAGATCTTCCAGCAATCTATCAACGCATTTCTGATGAGCTTTCAAGCCAATACACACTGGGCTACAGCTCCAAGAACCCGATGCGGAACGGTCAATGGCGCCGCCTCGTCGTCCGCGTCGATCGGCCAAACGTCGGGGCCAGAACGAAACAAGGCTATTACGCCCCCACAATGAACTAGAGGCAAGAATCCGTTGGTAAACGTACTCCCCTTCCTCCTGTATCTTCTGGCCGCCATCAGCTACGCGGTTTTCTTCTCCCATCGCAAACCGCTTGCGGGGAGGACCGCAACCGCATCGCTAGCGGCAGCCGCATTTGTGCACACGTTTGCAATCGGCATGCGTACGGTCGAGGTGGGTCAGCTCCCGCTTATCGGCACCGCCGCAACGATTTCCGCATTCGTGTGGCTACTGGCCGTTGCCTATCTCTACGCCGAGGTCACCACGGACGAACGCGCTCTCGGGGTCTTCATTGCTCCACTGCTGGTGGTACTGCAAGCCCTCTCCTGGTTGAGTACCAGGGTCGTCGAACCCACCCCCATTCTCGACAGTCCGTGGTTCGCGGTGCACGTCCTGTCGTTACTGTTCGCCTATGCCGCCTTCGCCCTGGCGTGCGTCGTGGGAATCACGTACGTCCTCCTGTTCCGAGAGCTGAAATCCAAACACCTCGGCTTCTTCGCGGCGCGGCTGCCCTCGCTACAAGTTATCGATACGATGAACGGTCGCGCGGTCGGTGTGGGATGGCTATTTCTCACGGCCGGGCTGGCCGCCGGAGCAGTGTGGCTCACGGAATTGCAACCAAGCTCTTCGGATCCGCGGGTACAGGCAATGTCACTCTTTGACCCGAAAATCTTTATCGTGTTGTTGAGCTGGCTCGTATACACATTTGAACTCTATGCACGTCGTGCTATCGGCTGGAGTGGCGTACGCGCCGCCTGGCTGTCTGCGCTGGGGTTCTCAATTGTTCTCCTCAATCTCGTTCCAGTTGGGTTCTTCCTAACCGAGAGCCACAACTTCCGATAGCGTGGACCTGTTCCTTCTTGGCGTGAGCCACCATACGGCCCCGGTCGACCTACGGGAACGGGTGGATTTCACCAAACGCGGCCTCGTCGAAGCGTTAGGGGAACTCGCAAAGGGTCCCGCCCCCGCGGAAGCCGTTGTGCTAACAACCTGCAACCGGGCCGAGATCTACGTGTCCTGCGAGGACGCCGAGAGCACGCACACCGAGCTGAGCGAATTTATGAGCCAGTTTCATGGTGTGCCAACGGGCGAACTCACCCCACACCTCTATGCCAGGCAGGGCAAAGAAGTCGCACGTCACCTGTTCCGCGTCGCGGCAGGACTCGATTCGCTTGTAGTGGGGGAACCCCAGATCTTTGGTCAGGTGAAAGACGCCTACGCCATTGCCGTAAGACAGGGCTCAACCGGCATCTTGCTGAACAAGCTATTCCCCTGGTCGTTTAACGTCGGCAAACGCATACGGGCAGAAACGGGCCTGGGAGAAGGAGCAGTTTCTGTCAGCTACGCGGCGCTCTCGCTGGCCCGAAAGATTTTCGGAAAACTGGATAACCGCGCTGTACTGGTGGTCGGAGCGGGCGAAATGGCCGAACTGACAGCCACACACCTGCAGGCTCAGCAAGTCAAACGTATCGCCGTCGCAAGTCGAACCTTCGCCAGAGCGAACGCACTTGCAAACCGCGTGGACGGCACCGCCGTCGAATGGTCCGAGATTGACACTCAGCTTGTCGATGCTGACATCGTGGTTACCGCTACCGGCGCGACCACACCTATCCTGACAGGCCCCGCCATCGAACGCGTCATGCATGCGAGGCGCAACCGGCCGCTGTTCATCATCGACCTCGGATTACCGCGCGACGTCGATCCATCGGCTGCAGAGCTCGAACAAGTTTTTCTCTACAACATCGACGACCTCCGCGCGATCGTGAGCGAAAATCTGGCTCGCCGCCAGGAGCAGACCACCCAAGCGGAAACACTGGTCGCGACAGCCACGGAAGAGTTCCTCACGTGGATGCACGCGCGAGGCACCATTCCCACCGTTGTTGCCCTGCGGAGGCGGTTCGAAGAAGTCCGGCAGTCCGAGATCAAACGGCTTGAACCCAAACTGAATGGGCTCACCCCGGAAGCCAGGGCCCGAGTGGAGGAGGTCACCCGACTCCTAGTGCAGAAACTTCTTCTGACCCCAACAGAACGACTGAAAGCCGCCTCCGACGCGACCGTGGCGACACAATACGCTGAGGCCGTAACCGAACTCTTCCAGCTTGGTGAGGAGTCCGACGCTAACGACTCCGGTGGAACGGAGCAGAATCCGGAGCACGACCCATGACTCCACTCAGAGTCGGTACTCGAGGGAGCGAACTGGCTCTCTGGCAAGCCCACGCCGTGGCCGATCGGATTCGAGCGCAGAGCGGACACGAATGCGAGCTAAAAATCATCAAGACCACTGGCGATCGGCTCATTCACGCCAACCTGTCAACGGTCGGTGGCAAACGCGTGTTCGTAAAAGAGATCGAGCAGGCGCTGGTCAGCAATGAGATTGATCTGGCCGTGCACAGCGCCAAAGACATGCCCGCGGAACTCCCGGACGGCCTCGTCGTACGAGCCGTCCTCCCTCGAGAAGATCCTCGCGACGCGGTCGTACTTCCTCCCGGCACCCCACTTAGCGGCCTCAACGCCACCGAGTTCGTGACGGCTCTGAGCACGCCCCCCCGCGTGGGCAGCGGAAGTGTCAGACGCGTCGCGCAGTTGAGCCACGTGTGGCCCGATGCGCAATTTCAACTCGTACGCGGTAACGTTGGGACACGCTTGGGGAAACTGGACGCCGGTGGTTACGACCTCTTGATCCTTGCTGCAGCCGGCCTGAAGCGGCTTGGATTCGCAGAGCGCATCTCAACTACCATCGACACGCACACCTGCGTTCCAGCCCCCGGCCAAGGCGTTGTGGCTATCGAGGCCCGATCAGACGACCAGAAGATCAGCACGATTCTCCACGCGGTCAACGATCCAATCACATGGGCCGCCCTCTCGGCGGAGCGCTCGGTTGTCACGGCACTGGGGGGCGGCTGCCAAGTCCCCATCGGAGCATTGGCCGAGACCAAAGGGGATGCACTGCATCTGAGTGCGATTGTCGCCTCGCTCGATGGCACACAATTGCTTCGCCGGGAGGCAACCACTCCCGGACATTCCTCCGCTGCCGATCTGGCGGAGTCCGCTGCAGAACTGGGGAACGCCGTGGCCACGGGATTGCTCGAAGACGGGGCGGGGCCAATTCTCGACGCCGCTCGCCAAGTAGACACCTCAGCGGTCAACGACGACACATAACTATGGGGGCGCGGATCTACCTGATCGGGGCCGGCCCGGGCGATCCGGCACTCTTGACGGTGAAAGGCCAGCGCGCTCTCGCCCTCGCCGACGTTGTGGTCTACGACCACCTCGTACACGCCACGCTTCTACACATGGCTCGACCAGACGCCGAAAAAATCGACGTCGGGCCAACCGCGCCACGCCCCCTCGAACAAGATGCGATCTGCCTCTTGCTGGCCGAGAAGGCACGCGAAGGAAAGACCGTCGCCCGGCTCAAGTGGGGCGATCCGTTCATGTTCAACAGTGGCGGCCAAGAAACACTATTTCTCCGTGAGCAAGAGATTCCCTTCGACGTGGTTCCCGGCATCCCCCCCGGTCTCGGCAGCCCGACCTATGCCGGCATCCCCATCACACATCCCGACGCAGGGGACACCCTGACATTCGTACGCGGACACGGAGGCGACAGCAACCAGCCTCCCGACGTCGCCTGGAACCACCTCGCAGATCTCAAAGGTACCGTTGTAACCTCCGGCGACGGTCCACAGCTCGCCGCCATACTGAGAGCCCTCCAGCGTCATGGCCGCACGGCCGACGAGCCGGCCGCCCTCATCTACGACGGGACGCGTCCCAGCCAACACACCATTCACGGTACGCTGGCTGAACTCCAAGATCTCGTTAGCCAACCCGATCACACGGACAGCCCAGTGCTCGTGGTCGGTCAGGTCACGACTCTCCGCAAGCACCTACGCTGGTTCGACGAGCGACCACTCTTTGGCACACGAGTCGTCGTCACGCGCGCTCGCGCGCAAGCCACTGACCTCATTACCCAACTCGAAGACCTCGGCGCCGAACCGATAGAGGTGCCAACCATCTGTATCAAGCCTCCTCTCGACTCAACGCCGCTGACGGACGCCTGCTCTCGCCTTGACTCCTTCGACTGGGTCGTACTGACGAGCGTCAATGCGGTCACCTCGTTCATGACGCATGTATTGGAAGGCCCGGGCGACGTGCGTGACCTGAAGGGCGTTGGATTATGCGCGGTCGGACCAGCCACTGCCGAGGCCCTAGCCGGGTACGGGCTGCGAGTGGACCTCATTCCTGACAAGCACCGCTCTGAGGGAATTGTGGAGGCACTTTGCGCCGACCGGAACCTGGCAGATGCCCGCATCCTCTTACCCCGCGGCAACCTCGCCGGTGATCTATTGCCGGATGCACTCAAACGCTCCGGAGCCTCTGTGACCACGGTAACGGCCTATCGCACCGAAGCCGTCGACCTGACACAAGACCACACCCAGGATATTTACCGGCTATTGCTTGAAGGACGCATCGACGTCGTGACGTTCACCAGTGGCTCAAGCGTCAAGAACTTTGCGGATTCCCTGGGCCAAGAACAGGTTGTGGACCTTCTGCGGCCAATCGTGGTCGCCTGCATCGGCCCCGTGACCGCCGCCGTCGCCGAACGACTGGGCATCACGACCACCATCATGCCGACGGTGTCGACCATTCCCGCCATGGTGAAAGCAATCGCGGACCACATCCGCACTCGCCGACACGAAAGGACCAACCGATGACGACCGACTACCCAGGTGGCCTTGGCCTACTCCAACGCCCACGAAGACTGCGAAACTCATCGGCCATTCGCGCACTCGTCCAAGAAACCCGACTATCAGCCGACATGTTCGTGTACCCCCTCTTCGTGTGCGAGGGGCATGGGATACGGCGTGAGGTCTCGTCGATGCCTGGCGTCTTTCAACTTTCGGTCGACGAGACTGTTCGCGAAGCGACCGCGGCGCAGCAAGACGGGGTCCGAGCCATCCTACTCTTCGGCCTACCAGCTCACAAAGACGAATACGGCTCCGCAGCAGCAGACGCGGACGCGCCCGTCCAAACCGCTATTCGAGCGCTACGGCAACAACTTCCGGACATCGCCATCATCACCGATGTCTGCCTCTGTGAATACACGTCGCACGGCCACTGCGGCATTCTCGACAAAGATACAATCCTCAACGACGTCACAGTCGAACGCCTGGCAGAGGCCGCCGTCTCTCACGCGGCCGCTGGCGCACACATCGTGGCGCCATCAGACATGATGGACGGCCGGGTCGGTGCTATCCGGGAACGATTAGATCTCGCTGGGTTCGAAGACGTGTCCATCATGTCCTACGCCGCCAAATACTGCTCGGCGTTCTATGGCCCGTTTCGAGAAGCCGCCGATTCCGCTCCGGCCTTCGGAGATCGGCGCACGCACCAAATGGACCCAGCCAACGCGGACGAGGCCTTGCGAGAGGTCGAACTAGACCTAGAGGAAGGTGCAGACATCGTCATGGTCAAGCCGGCCCTCCCGTATCTGGACATCATCCACCAGGTCAAAACACGCTTTCAACACCCGACGGCGGCATATCAAGTGAGCGGGGAGTACGCGATGTTAAAAGTAGCCGCACAGAAGGGGTGGATTGATGGCCCTCGCGCCATGCTCGAAAGCCTGACTGCCATTCGGCGGGCCGGTGCTGACATCATCATCACCTACTTTGCCAGAGAGGCAGCCCGGGCCCTACACGCGCAGCGCCCGGGACAATCAACCGTTACTCCGCCGCAACAATCATGATTTGATCGAGCGCTGCCATGTCTGGCACAAGCTCCTGGTCACCGGTAGGATACTCATTGGCGTCCAGAATGTAGGCAACAACGTCAATATATTCCTGGTCAGACAGACGGCCGGGCCCATCTTCGGGCATCGAAATCCTGATCCGATCGTAGAGGGAGCCAAGCGGCAGCTCCGTCCAGAACACCATGAAATCGCTACCAGCAATGCCCGGGCCCATCTCGCCACCCCTCAGCTCTTGCCCGTGGCATGAAGCACAGTTCTGATTGTACACACGTCGCCCCCGGCGGGCCTGTGCCGAACTAAACACGCCATCGAGCGTCGAACTACTCGTCTCCTGCACCACCGCCGGACGAACCTCAATGGTCTCGGGTCTGCCGCTCGCGACGCCGCTCGCCGAGGCCACCGCCAGCACTAATGCCAAACCTCCCACGGTCAACAGCCTGTGCATCCGTCTGTCTCCTGAATCCTAAATTAGGCGGGGTTACGCCCCACCAGCGTTCCACAGGGCCACTTCGCAGCCCTGTTTCATTCTGGCACTCCGAATCTGGACGAATCAACCCGCCAGGCTCACCAAATGCAATCGCATCGCTTCCGGCAACACAGCTCACCTCGCACGATCGCCACGATCTGACCGCTTCAGCCGCCCCGGGGCCGAGAAATCAGCGCTTTTGAAGGAGACACTCAAAGTCGTAGCCAAACTCGCACCACGCAGGCAGCGCATCCAGCTGCTTCGAGAAACGATGAATCCAGTAATACAGCACGCTGTCCTTGACACCGTGATGCCGACGGGCAATGTCATCGTCAATCTGTGTTGCGAGTGCACCGAAATGGGCATCGATGCTGGCGGTCACCGGCGAGACAACTCGCCCTGGAGACGAATCGGATGACACTCGACGGACGAAACGGTTCTGCCCCGGTAACCACCCAAGGGCCCGCATCCCCCGGCTGATACCGATCATCCGAATGCGGTGACAGTGAAACCCGCATGCGCGGAACAGCTCGCGTAGATGCGCCTGACTGAAGAACGAGAGGTGCCCTTGGTCCAGGGCCGGGCGCAGGTCACAGCCGGGACCATTCGCGGCGCCTACGAGTGGTCGCAGGTTCGCTTCACCATTCGGGGTCACGAGCCTGAGCCATCCTCCGCGTCGCAAAATCCGATGACTCTCCTGGAGGTGTCGCCTCGGGTTGGCAACATGCTCAAGGAGATCCTTTTGAATCAGGACATCAAACGCTTCATCTGGAAAGGCCTGTTCCTCGAGCGTTCCATGCGCGACGTCAAGTCCATAGCGCGTTCGCGCATAGTAGACGGCAAAGGGTGACGCATCGACACCGGCAACCTGCCAGGTGGAGCGTTTCAGACCAGCCAGGAGGAATCCCAGGGCACACCCCACCTCCAGCAGTCGCCCGCGCCCCCCCAGCTGCTCGAGCCAACGTCGAAGAAAATAGGCGTCCCGCTGGCGGCGCTGGTGCTCACGTGCATAGTCCGCATAACCAACCGAAGACGACGCATCAAAGTAGTCGCTGGAATACAGCTGCGTGATCTCATCCGCCCCAAGTCGAGGCCGAACCTGTCGAAACCCACACGCGGAACACCGGTGCACGCAGACGCCCCGGACGCCCATGAGACTGACCTCAAGCCACGGCCGCAGGTCGGGACCGGCACAGACATCACAAGACTCAGACATAGCAAACCCATCAGATCGGTACTCGAGCCCTCACGCCCATGACATGATATCGTTCCCGCGTCATGAGCACCTCTCGACGCCACACCTCCAGCCAACTCTTCACTCGTGCCAAACGGATCTTGCCTGGCGGGGTGAACAGCCCCGTACGAGCCTTCTCTGCGGTGGGCAACACTCCCCCGTTCATCCGACGTGCCCGCGGGGCCCGCATCGTCGATGAAGACGGTCGGTCCTACATCGACTTCGTGATGTCCTGGGGCCCCCTTATCCACGGCCACGCCCCGGCCGAGCTGACCAAATTGCTCGCAGACACAGCAGCTCGCGGCACAAGCTTCGGAGCTCCAACCGCCCGTGAGGTTGACCTCGGACTGACGGTACGGGCGTTGATGCCGTCGATGGAGCGAGTCCGCTTCGTCAACTCCGGCACAGAGGCAGCCATGAGCGCCGTTCGGTTGGCCAGAGCCGCAACCGGACGAGATCGGATCATCAAGTTTGCGGGTTGCTACCACGGGCACGGCGACCCGTTTCTCGTACAAGCCGGCTCCGGTGCCACAACACTGGGCGTCCCGACCAGCCCAGGCGTCTCGCGGGCAGTGGCGGCCGACACCCTCGTGGCCCGCTACAACGACCTCTCGTCGGTGGAACGCCTTTTTCGTTCTCACCGCGGCAAAGTGGCGGCACTCATCGTCGAACCCCTTGCGGGAAACATGGGAGTCGTCCCCCCGGCCAGCGGTTTTCTGCAGGGCCTTCGCGAACTGTGCGACCACCACCAGGCGGTCCTGATTTTTGATGAAGTTATCTCCGGATTTAGAGTGTCATCCGGCGGCGCCCAGGCTAAATTCGGTATCCGCCCGGACCTCACCTGCCTCGGTAAGATCATCGGCGGGGGACTACCAGTGGGAGCCTACGGCGGTCGCCGGGATCTCATGAACCAGGTTGCGCCGGTCGGACCGATGTATCAAGCCGGCACACTCTCAGGGAACCCCTTGGCCATGACGGCTGGCCAATGGGCACTGTCCAAGCTGTCTCCGGAGCTCTACGACCAGCTCGACCGGCTCGGGTCTCGCCTCGCCGCAGGGCTGGCCGACGCGGCCCGCGAAGCGAAGATCGACGTACAGATCAACGCACACGGATCGGTGCTCACGCCGTTCTTCACCTCACAGCCCGTGCACAACTATGAGAGCGCGACGCAGGCCGACACGGCTGCCTACGCTCGCTTCTTTCGCGGGATGCTCTCACGCGGCATCTACCCGCCACCATCCCAATTTGAAGGCTGGTTCCTATCGGCAGCCCACTCGAAGCGGCACATCGACCAGGCAATCGAGGCGGCCCGCGCCACCCTGAAGGCGATGGGCCGAACCAAGCGGACCCGGTGATCGGGCTGATATCATGGCGGTAGGCTTCCTGGAAGCCTACCCCGGCGCTCTGCGCCGAGACCGCAGCGCAACATGGCCATTGCCAAGCTTCACCGCACAACCGGTGTTCGGGTCGGAGACGTACAGATTGGCGGAGGTGCGCCGATTGTCGTGCAGTCGATGACACTGACCGATACGGCCAACGCAGAAACAACCGCTGCGCAATGTATCGATCTGGCGGAGGCCGGTTCAGAGCTCGTGCGAGTCACGGTCAATACGCCGGAAGCGGCGGCCGCGGTACCGGAGATCAGGCGTCGCATCCAGGACCGGGGCTACGGAACACCGCTGATCGGCGACTTTCACTACAACGGCCATCAGCTGTTAACACGCTTTCCCGACTGCGCGGCTACGCTCGACAAATACCGCATCAATCCTGGCAACGTAGGCACAGGCACTCGTCGCGACGAACAGTTCCAGACCATTTGCAAGATTGCTCGTGACCACGGCAAACCGGTACGGATCGGAGTGAACGGGGGGTCGCTCAACCAGGACCTGGTGATGGCCAAAATGCAGGAGAACTCCGACCGCAACCTTGGACGAAGTTCTGAGGACATCATCAACGAGTGTATGGTGATCTCGGCAGTGGAATCGACCGCGTTAGCGATCGACGCCGGTCTGGGCACCGACCAGATCGTGATCTCCTGCAAAGTGTCATCTCCCCGTGATCTGCTTGCCATCTATCGCGATCTTGCCTCCCAAACCACCCAGCCGCTCCACCTCGGGCTCACCGAAGCGGGCATGGGACTCAAGGGGCAGATCTGGTCCGCGGCGGCGATGGGAATACTCCTCGAACAAGGCATTGGCGACACCATCCGAATCTCGCTGACGCCGCGCCCAGGAGGCGACCGCCGCGAAGAAGTCTATGCCGCGTGCGAATTGTTGCAATCGCTGGGGTTGCGTTCGTTTGCACCCAGCATCACCGCGTGCCCCGGTTGCGGTCGCACGACCAGCACGACGTTTCAGGAACTCGCAGAACGCATTCAGGACTATGTGCGCGAGATGATGCCTGTCTGGAGAACGCGTTACGACGGGGTCGAAGACATGCGAGTCGCCGTCATGGGCTGCGTGGTCAACGGCCCCGGCGAATCCAAAGCGGCCAACATTGGCATCAGTCTGCCTGGCACGGGAGAGGAGCCGACCTGCCCCGTGTATATCGACGGACAACATGCCACCACACTGCGTGGTTCATATGACGAACTCGCGGACGCGTTCCAGCAACTCGTCGATGACTATGTCGTGCAGCACTACTCCCCAAATGGGACATTCACCGCAGCCACTGAGGCATAACCTTCCACGGCTTCGATGTCGCCGCGTCTGGCAACAACCGGCAGATCTAGTTTCTGGTTGGCCTGGAAAAGAGCCAGGACAGATGCCCCGACGTAGTTTTACTGGCTCCACTCGAGGACGAACCGGCGGTTCGCGAACGGGACCGTGATGGCAACATCCCCCCCCCTCGCCCCCATCCGCCTCATTGCCATCGATATCGACGGAACATTGCTCAATAGCGACGGGCAGATTCCACAGGCAAACCACCTGGCTATAGACAAGGCTATCCAGCGTGGAGTGGAAGTGGTACTCGCCACAGGTCGCACATTTCATCATGCGCGACCAATCGCGCAGCGCCTCGATCAGCCACTCATCCTCATGGTGAGTAACGGTGCCCTGGTCAAGACGCACGACGGCAACACACTAGCTACCCGCTCTATCCCTCGTCATCTCGCGACAGAGCTAATCGCGGGTACACGTCCAGTGCGTGAGGGTGCCGCAGCCATCTTCGACCGATCAGATGCCACACAATATGTGTGGGAATGCATCGACTGGTCCCACCCGCACCGTGCGTGGTACTACGAACGCAACCGCATTTACATGACCGAAGCCCAGAACCTCGTAGAGACTGT
>CAZPZZ010000059.1:0-6683 GCA_964591245.1 uncultured Vicinamibacteraceae bacterium
GACAACCGCCTTGACGTGCGCATCGAAGCGGGCCAGAAATCCTACGCTGGACCGAGCGCCCATTAGTGGGAAAGAAACTTGTTTGCGAGAGATTCCCGAGCGTCCTCTACCTGGGTGGCCGGGCAGCTCTGAGGGCTATTCCTCCCCGATGCCGGCACTCCCGAGTCCAGCACTGAGAATACATTTGCATTCCGGGCACGCCAGCACGTGCCCACGCCGTGGAAGCGTGGAGGTGAAGTTCACCCGTGTACGTAACAACCGAGCCACAAGCACCACATCGAGCACTTTTCGACAATGAGGACACCGCGCTTCGTACTCCAGCGTGTACTCGGCTTCAGCCTCGGGACCAACGGTGTTCTCCACCGGCGTTTGGCTGCTCACCATGACGCTCCTCTCCTTGACCTCGCCCCAAACTGTCCTAGATTATCGGCTGACAAGGATCCCGTCAGCAGGCTCGTGCATAGAGATCCAAGAGTCCCCCCCATCGACCTGCTTCAACCAGACGCCCGTAGAGGCTCGCCATCGATCTCGACTGGTACATGACAGGCGTCTCCCACCGCACGATTTCAAAGCCAGCCGATTTCGCAACCAGCTGGAGCGTCTCCGGTGTAAAAAACCACAGGTGATGCAGCGCCGCGTAGTGTCTCCAGCATTTCGTCTTCAAGCGCAGCCGGCTCTGCCAACTCTTCATCCTGACGCTTAGGCCAGCCAGGTTCGGCACCCCAATCAGCAACAATCCGCCGGGTCGGATCAGCTCACGAGCCCGACGAAGCTCGTCGAGAGGGTTACGTGTGTGCTCGAGCACGTGATTGAAACGCACGACGTCATAGCGGGTCTTGTCAAAGGAAATGGTTGGCAGCTCGCCCTCCCAGACGCGTGCCCCAATCTCCTTCGCCCAATCGGTCACCACCACATCCGTGCCATGGGCCTCCCATCCACGTGCAAGCGCAAATCGAAGAAACGCGCCGGCACCACAGCCGACGTCAAGAAGGCGGCGGTGTGTAGGGTCCAGGTGGCGTTCAAGCTGTTGGAGTTGCCTCAGATAGTGTCGCTCGTGGCGTTCATCGGGCCTTGCCTCATCTGGCCTGTGGTAATGAGCGCCGTACACCCGCTTCGCGAGCTGGTCGAGCCGAGGCCGTGGGCTGTGAAATTCCAGCCCGCAACGCGAACAACGTGCGAGATGCAACCCCTGGAAATCTACTGCGAACGGCGTCGGAGCCTGCAGGCACAGGGGACACATGACCGGCTCTCGATCCGGTAACGCCAGGGCCACCTCAGCCGCAGGACGGCCAAACAGCGACTCGGACGGCTCGTTACTCTGTACGCTATCCCTCACGTCGCCCATACCTCTGTGATTTTATGTCGCCGGGCGGCGCCGGTGGGCGGCGGAACACCATGTTACGATTCCGCCGTGTCCACGACGCTGACCAAAAACGATGTTGAACGAATTGCCGCACTCGCGCACCTCGAACTTACCGAGCCAGAGATTGAACGTTTCCGCCAGCAGCTCGGCGAGGTCCTCACTTACTTCGAGCGCCTGCAGCAGCTAGATACAACTGGCGTTGAAGCGACGACGCATCCAGTCTCGGCCGGCCCCGTCATGCGGCCCGACACATGCCGAGCCTCGCTACCCTTGAGCGAGTCAACTGCGAACGCACCAGACGCCAACGAAGATGGACTCTTCCGAGTACCCAAGGTGATCGGCTAATGCAGACGCCATCGGTCCAAACCATCGCGGATGTCCGAGAATCTATGCGGTCAGGTGCAACCGCCGTCGAGATCTGTACGCAGTTCCTTGCTCGAATCGCTGCCGTCGACGATTCCCTCCACGCATTCACACATGTGACCGCCGAGTCCGCACTCGAACAAGCCACGGCTCTCGACCAACGGGGCGCTGAGGTCCGGAACTTGCCCCTTGCAGGAATCCCAATCGCCATCAAAGACAACATCTGCACGAAGGGCATCCCGACAACGGCGGCATCGCGAATCCTCCAGGACTTCCGCCCGAGCTACAACGCGACCGTCACGGAGCGCCTCATCCAGGCCGGGGCCATCATCGTCGGCAAGACCAACTGCGACGAGTTTGCCATGGGATCGACCACCGAGCACGCGGTGACCGGACCGACCCACAACCCCTGGAATCTGCAACGCGTGCCTGGAGGCTCCAGCGGCGGGTCAGCCGCCGCCATTTCAGCGCGATTAGCGACGGTGGCGCTCGGATCGGACACTGGCGGTTCGGTTCGGCAACCTGCCGCATTTTGCGGCGTCGTAGGCCTCAAACCAACCTACGGCCGCGTGTCGCGGTACGGCCTCCTGGCCTTTGCCTCATCCCTCGACCAAATCGGTCCGTTTGCCTTGACAGTCGCCGACGCGGCAATTCTGCTCAGGACGATTTCCGGGCAAGACCCGTATGACGCAACCTCCGCGGCCGAAGCAGTCCCTGCCTTCGATACCGACATGCAGGAACCTCTGCGAACCTCGACCATCGGGGTCCCATGGAAGATCCTGGAAGAAGGCGTAGCACCGGGAGTAAAGGCAGCATTTACCGCAGCTCTCGATGTCCTGCGAACCCAGGGAGCGACGATCATCGATATCCCCTTGCCACACGCTGCCTTTGCTGTTCCCGTGTACTACATTGTGGCACCCGCAGAGGCGAGTTCAAACCTTGCGAGGTACGACGGCGTACGCTTCGCGTTTCGAGCCCCTCTCGGAGACGCGGACACCGAGACCACACTTGATGCCCTATACGACCGCACCCGCCATCAGGGTTTCGGAGATGAGGTCAAGCGTCGCATCATGCTCGGTACCTACACCTTGAGCGCTGGCTACTACGACGCCTATTACCTGAAAGCTCAGCAGATACGCACCTTGATTCGCAACGACTATGACGCCGCATTCGAGCGGGTCGATGCCGTCGCCATGCCCACGACTCCGTCGACAGCCTTTGGACTAGGCGAGCGATCAGACGACCCGCTGGAACTCTACCTGGGGGACGTTTTTACCGCGAGTGCCAATCTGACCGGGCTGCCGGCGATCAGCGTTCCATGCGGACACGATGAGACGAACCTGCCGGTGGGGCTACAACTGGTCGGGCGAGCGTTTGATGAGCTAACGCTCCTACGACTCGCAGGGCAATATGAGGGCGAATGCCCGTGGTGGAAAACGCCGCCGGCGGCAGTCCCCTAACGGCACTGCACAGGGTATCCGTCTTCAAGCCCCAAGACCGACAGCCGCAGCTGCGTGCGATCATGCAGCCGGTGGACCGGATTGCTCAAGAAGCTCTGGAGTCTTCAACTGGTCGGCGGGTCCGCGCGGAGCGCTCGCTGACAGAAATTGGGCTCCCGAGCCCATCCGGTCATCCAGGCTCCGGACGACGGGGCTTCCCTTCCCGATAACGCGATGCTTGGTGAACCCGACCAGGACGCAAAACCCGAGAAACACGGAAAGCAGGAACACCGTAGACATGCCCAGCCCCTGAAGGACACCCAATACGAGTGACTGCACGTCAGGAACGCTCATGACTTTGCCTCATCAGCATCGTCCTCGGGCAGTTCGTATACGACAAGCCCACACCCGACCTCTTCCATGGCCACTCTCTCAAGACGATTCTGCACTTCTGGCCGCTCACCAGTTTCCGGATTCGGACGGAGCCCCTCCAATCGCGGGAGTGCACCACGCCTCAGTTGCTTCGCACGCTGCGCCGCAACGTCGACGAAGAGAAACCGGTTACGGATTGGCGGCATCGGCTCGTCTGGAACCCGAGGCATCGCCACCGGCCCTTCGACCGGAACCGGGTCACTCTCTCCGAACACGTCAAGCTCGTCACTCATAATCAACTATCGTACCGAAAAAACGTCACGCCGTCGAATCGGGGCATGAAGAATTACGCGTACCACGTCACCACGCCGCCCACTGACGGCGACATTTTCCACCGTGTTGGCCTCTGACCCGCCTGACCCGCTTTTTGTATTGCCACCACTGCAAAGCGTGCCATGCCCCTTCCCAAATAACTGGTACCCATCTCTTTCCTCCGCGTCGGCATCCGGTAGAATCCATGCATCCGGCCATCACGTTGCTCGTCTACTGCCATTCGAATCCAGGAGCATGCATGGCATCGAATCCACGTGTCTTCCCCGTTACCACGTTGCTCGCCGCCGCCGGTGAGCGCGTTCCAGAGCCAGCGAGACAGGCTAGACAACTCCCGATTCTTCGCGCCGAAATGGCATCAATCGCCTGCCTGAGAATCCCCCAAACTCACCTGCATTCGTTGTCGCAGACGAGGGAGACCAACCGATGCCCCTGAGTCCTCCGAGTGAATCTCCAATAGAACGCTATACCCGTGGGGTCATCCGCTGGCGCTGGCCGGTACTGCTCGCGTCACTTGCCCTGGCAATCGGATCGGGCATGGGCATCGTACACCTGAAGTTCATTGACGAGTACCGGGTCTTCTTTGGACCAGACAATCCGCAGCTTCTTGCATTCGATGCGGTCGAGAATATTTATACGAAGAACGACAATATCTTTTTCATCGTTGAGCCACCAGGCGACCACGACGACGCATTCAGTCCGGAGACCCTTGCGATCGTTGAGCACCTCACCGAAGAAGCGTGGCGCATCCCATTCGCCATTCGCGTCGACTCCGTGTCGAATTTCCAGTACAGCTGGGCGGAAGCCGATGACCTGATTGTCGAAGACCTGGTCGTTGACGCTGAAGAGAAGACCTCCACCGAATTGGCCCGGATTCGCCAGATCTCTCTGGACGAACCAATGTTGCGCAATCGGCTCGTGCCCCCGTCGACCGATGTCATCGGCCTCAGCGTCACATTGCAATTACCTCGTCTTGAACTGGATGAGACGTCGCGGGCCGCCGCGCGCGCGCGCGAGCTCGTCGATGAGATCCAGCAGGCTCACCCCGGGTACCGCGTACGTTTGACCGGCATTGCCATGCTGAACAATGCCTTCCAGGAATCGGCAATGCGAGACATGGCAACGCTGATTCCGATCATGTACGGAGTGATCACGCTTACGCTTGTTTTACTGCTTCGGTCTTTCTCCGGAATGCTCTCGACGCTCACAGTTGTCGCGATGTCGGTCGTCGCGGCACTCGGGCTCGCCGGCTGGGTGGGACTCTCCTTGACTCCCCCGTCCACGGCTTCGATCACCATGATCATGACCCTGGCCGTCGCAGATAGCATTCACATCCTCGTCACGATGCTCAAGGAGATGCGCCTGGGTCGTAGCAAATACGACGCGATTGTTGAAAGTCTGCGCATCAATGGCCAACCGGTATTCCTGACCAGTCTGACAACGATGATCGGCTTCCTCAGTATGAACTTCAGCGAAGTTCCACCGTTGAACGACCTCGGCAACATCAGCGCTACTGGCGTGGGACTCGCCTGGCTATTCTCGATGACGCTACTACCAGCGTTCGTAGCGATTCTTCCCGTAACCGTACAGCCCAGCTCGTCCGAACATACCTCACCAATGGATCGCCTGGCAGACCTTGTCGTATCGCGCCGTCGACCATTGCTGTGGGGCGCTGGCGGCATCGCATTGGTATTGACTTCGATGCTTCCGCTGAACTCGCTCAATGATCAATTCGTAAACTATTTCGATGAAAGCATGGCATTCCGCCAGGATTCCGATTTCGCCACGGAGCGGCTGAGTGGTCTCTACCAGATCGATTTTTCGCTCGCCTCTGGGGAAAGCGGTGGCATCAGCGAACCGCAGTATCTCGAGACATTGGACAGGTTTGCGGAATGGTATCGAGAGCAGCCCGGCGTAGTGCACGTCTCGACCATCAGTGATGTTTTCCGTCGACTCAACAAGAACATGCACGCCGATGATCCCAGTTACTACACATTACCGGCTCAACGAGATCTCGCCGCACAATATCTGTTGCTCTACGAAATGTCGCTACCCTATGGCCTCGACCTCAACAATCAAATCAACATTGACAAATCAGCGACGCGTTTCTCCGTGACATTGGAGAACCTGACCTCACGCGCCCTTATCGATCTCGTGGAAGCGGGTGAAACATGGCTAGACAACAACGCTCCCGCGTCAATGTCTACGCGCGGCGTGGGTCCAGGCGTCATGTTTTCGTATATCTCAGCACGAAACATTCGCAGTATGCTGATTGGCACCCTGGTGGCCATCGGCTTCATCGGGATTACGATCATGTTGATGCTACGCAGTCTACGGTACGGCGTCATCAGCTTTATTCCCAACATGCTGCCCGCCATGATGGCCTTCGGGCTTTGGGGCCTCATCGTCGGTGAGATCAATCTGGGCTTGTCGATCGTGAGTGGTATGTGCCTGGGAATCATTGTCGACGACACCGTTCATTTCCTGAGTAAGTACTTGAGAGCGCGTCAGGAGCATCACCTCGACGCCGAAGGGGCCGTCCGGTACGCGTTCTCGACTGTCGGGGCGGCGTTGGTCGTCACCTCCATCGTACTGGCGTCAGGATTCCTAATCCTGGCGCAGTCGACGTTTGGATTCAATGGAGGCATGGGACAGCTCTCCGCGATCATCGTCGCTCTAGCACTCGCCGCAGACTTGCTGTTATTTCCTCCAGTTCTGATGTTCTTAGACCGCAACCATGAGATCCGAGCCACGTAAAATCAGAATATTAGGGAGCGATCAGTGATGCACACGACCAACTCGTCGCTAAGAACGCG
>CAZPZZ010000059.1:6783-15149 GCA_964591245.1 uncultured Vicinamibacteraceae bacterium
GAAAGCGTCCGCACGTTGCGCAACCGTTTACTGGAAGTAGACGCCGATGGCGATAAGCTCATGATCATCTTCGATCGGCCTCGGGATGTGCAGGGGACCGCTTTCCTCACCTACACTCACCGCTCGGGACCAGATGATCAATGGCTGTTTCTTCCGGCACTCAAGCGGGTGAAACGGATCTCCTCGAATAACAAGTCCGGACCATTCATGGGGAGCGAGTTCGCCTACGAAGATCTCGCGTCTCAGGAATTTGAGAAGTACACCTACACCTACCTTCGCGACGAGGTATTCGACGAACGCCAGACATTTGTCGTCGAACGGGTTCCTCTCGATTCAAACTCCGGGTACACACGACACATCGCCTGGTATGACCAGGAAGAATTCCGGTTGGCCAAGATCGAGTTCTATGACCGTAAGGATGAATTGCTCAAGACCTTGACGTATCGGTCATACCAACTCCACCTTGATCAGTACTGGAGACCAGACGAGATGTTCATGGAGAATCACCAAACCGGAAAAAGCACCGTACTGCGATGGAGTCAGTACCAGTTCCGGATGGGTTTGACCGACCGTGATTTTGACCAAAACAGCCTGCGACGAGCCAGGTAGCCGTGAGAACATCCGGCAGACCCCACACCACAGATTTCCTGGTGGGGGCAGCGGTAGTTTGGGGCCTCTCCACGAGTCCGGCCACCGGCCAGCAAGTGACGGGGCATCTGGCAGTGGAGGGGCGCCTGTTTCTGGATGACGCTCTTCGTTCCGACCAGCAGACCTCGAACCTCTCCATTTCGATCGAACCCGAGTTTTACCGGGACCTGGACCAGGGGCGACAGGCCCTGACAATCGTGCCCTTCTTGCGATGGGACCAGCACGATAGCGAGCGCACCCATTGGGACCTCCGGGAGTTCACCTGGGAATATTTCGCGCGAGACTGGGAATTACGTGCCGGAGTGCGGAAAGTCTTCTGGGGAGTCACCGAGTCGAATCATCTCGTCGACGTGATCAATCAAACGGACCTGGTTGAGGACCTGGACGGCGAGGCAAAACTCGGGCAGCCAATGGTCAATCTTGCTCTTGTACAACCGTGGGGCACCCTGGACCTCTACAGCCTGATTGGATTCAGGCAACGTCGGTATTTTGGCGAAAACGGTCGACCGGGAATTCCCTTCCCTCTTGACACCGACGACGCGACGGTCGACGGCGGTACCCTTGGCTGGGCGATTCGATGGGCTCACAGCGCCGGTCCGATGGACATTGGCGTATCCCATTTTCAGGGGACAGCCCGTGATCCGCGATTTTCCATTGCCAACCAACCGATCATCCTTGCCGAGTTCGACCCACGCCCCTTTCTCGCCGACAATGTTCAGGCTCCTACGATCACGCCGACCTATGAACGCATCGATCAAGCCGGTGTCGATCTCCAATTGACCAGCGGAAGCTGGCTCCTGAAATTGGAGGCGGTCAATCGATGGGGGCAGGGTCCGCGCTTTGCCGCCGCAACCGGCGGATTCGAATTCACCCTGTGGAACCTTCGGTCGAGCGGCCTTGATCTGGGTCTACTGGCCGAATATTCCTACGACGAGCGCGGCAGGGAAGCCTTGACGCCGCTGGAAGATGATGTCTTCGTGGGATCTCGACTTACCTGGAACGACGTGCAAAGTACCGAGCTGCTTGCGGGGGCCACGGTCGATCGCACGAGCGGAGCCAGTTTCGTCATGGTCGAAGCAAGCCGCCGCCTTGGTGAGCGCTCGACCCTGGATATCCGTGTCCGCAGTTTTGTTGCGATACCGCCAACCGACCTATTCCTGTACGGGATCAGGAACGACGATTACCTGCAAGCGGTGTGGACGTTCTACTTCTGATATCTGCCAGCTCCCAGCCCGGTTGGCCGTCTTGGAGCCGCGACTCACGCAGGAATAGGCACCACTTAGGACCTCAAACGGAACGATCGACCCGCTCGCGGTGGGAGTGCCCGAGCGACAGTCTATCTGTAAAATATTTTCATTGTGTGGCTTAGAGGGTCCTGACGAGACATCAGCGGTGGCACGGTTCCCGGTAGGCTCGGGGAAGGCGTGGTACCACTCCCCCTCAAGTAAATAATGGGTTGGCCTCCCTCTGTAATAAATGGTGAGACCGCCATGCGAATCTTGGACGGGTCGAATATCTCGTGCGTCGACGGCACCCACGAGTTCAAGATCACGCAAATTCGCCGGTCTTTCCACAGTGCCACTCCTTCTCCTGGTTGAGCACCAGGACTGAAGCCACGCGAGGACGAGGGGCGAAAACACCATTCCACCTATCGGTGCCCCACCCCTCGCCCGCCTCACAGCCGACCACCTAGGCGGCCTTCACGGCAATGCGATGCGGTTGCGCCTCTTTCTTCAGCGGGAGGCGGACACGCAATGTGCCGTCCTTGTGCTCGGCGGCGACCGCTGCTGCGTCCACGGTTCGGGGCACCGCAAGCGACCGCCTGAACTCACCATACGTGCGTTCCGCGCGGTACTGGCGCCCCTGTTGCCCTTCGACCTCTCGTTTCCGCTCTCCCTCGATAGTCAGCACACCGTTCTCCAATGTGACCGTCACATCCTTGCGATCCACACCAGGGAGTTCGGCGCTCACCACCAACTCGTGGTCATCGGTCTCATACACATCAACCAGGGGCGCCCAACTCGCCCGTTCGCCGGCCTCGGTGAATGACGGCCTCCTCTCCTGAAGGGACCTATCCATCGGCACGTCAAAGAGTGAAACCTCACGGAACGGATTCCAGTACACAAGTGACATCTATCTACCTCCTACTCCAACTGACCGCAGTCGTTGTTTGCGCTTCTCTCGTGCAGCCTTGCTACCTCAGCAATCGGACCGAACGAGGGCGTAACATCATTGTGCCAATAAAGTGAGTGTATGTCAATAAGTAAATCTTAGTAATTAACACTCATATAATAAAATAATCACTTTTCTGAAGCCGGAGCGGGCTTAAACAGTCCGAACCGCTGGGACAGCAGACCGTGGGCTCGCCCGGAACCCGTTATCGGTGAACTGGCGTGGCGATAGCGAAGCCCCTGTGCGATCATGGTGCTGCTACGATACGTATTCGTCGCTTTCATTCTCCTAATACCCCATGAAGCTGCTCTTTATCGGTGATATCTTCGGCAAGCCAGGTCGCACCCTCACACGCGAGGGCATCCCGTGGCTGGTCGCCAGGCACAAGATCGACCTGGTCATTGCCAACGTGGAAAACGCCGCCGGCGGGAACGGCATTACCAAGGAGATTGGTGAAGCCTTCCGGGACCATGGCATCGATGTCATGACCTCCGGCAATCACATCTGGGACAAGAAAGAGGCGCTGGAATATATAGAACTGGAGCCCAGACTGATTCGTCCGGCGAATTTTCCAGCGGGCGTACCTGGCGTGGGACACGCGCTGGCCTCAACCACGGCGGGCCACAACGTGGCCGTCATCAACGTGATGGGTCGCGTCTTCATGGCGCCCATGGACAACCCGTTTGCTGTTGTCGACGAAGAAATCACTGCGGTACGGGAGAAGGCCGATATCATTTTTGTGGACTTCCATGCGGAAGCCACCTCCGAAAAGATCGCCATGGGTTGGCACCTCGACGGCCGGGTCACGGCAATGGTCGGAACCCACACCCACGTGCAATCGGCCGATCAGCGGATCCTGCCCGAGGGCACGGCCTACATCACCGATGTTGGCATGACTGGACCACACGATTCCGTCATCGGGGTAGACAAGAGCGCGGTCCTGAATCGATTTCGAACAGGGCTACCCGCCCGGTTCGACGCAGCCCGTGGGGATCCACGCCTCCACGCCGTCGTCATTACGGCTGACGCCAGTACCGGGCGAGCGACAGCAATCGAGCGCTTGAGTCTTGGCCCTGAGGTTTTCACCCCAAGCGCTCACCCGACTGGAGCTGCGTGACCGGCTCTCCCTCGTTGCCGTTCGGCGATCCGTCAACGCGTCGGACGCCAGTGCGTGCCAAGAGTGTGACCGTGAGCGAACTCACGACGCAGATTCGCGGCCTGCTGGAATCCGAGCTTGGTGAAGTGTGGGTGGAAGGCGAAATCGCCAATAGCCGCCTCTGGAAAACCGGCCATCTCTACTTTACCTTGCGTGATGAGCACGCCCAACTCAAGGGAGTGATGTTCCGTTCGGCGAGACGGTACCTGCGATTCACGCCGGAGGACGGCCTCCGCGTCGTCGCTCGTGGACGAGTCACGGTCTACGAACCAAAAGGCGAATATCAAATCGTCTGCGAACACATGCAGCCCCACGGACAAGGGGCGTTGCAGGTCGCCTTCGACCAACTCAAACGCCGACTCGAACACGAGGGACTCTTTGCGGCCGAGCGCAAGCGAGCGCTCCCCCTTCTGCCCCGACAGATTGGCATCGCCACCTCACTGGACGGCGCAGCATTGCGAGATATTCTGCAGGTACTGGCTCGGCGACATCCCACCGCGCACCTCGTTATCCGCCCCACGCGCGTTCAGGGCGAAGGCGCAGCTACCCAAATCGCGCAGGCCATCAGCCAACTCTCACAACTCGACGGAGTGGACGTCGTCATCGCCGGCCGGGGCGGCGGGGCGATTGAGGATCTCTGGGCGTTTAACGACGAATCGGTCGCGAGGGCCATTGCTGCGGCTCCGGTACCGATCATCTCGGCTGTCGGTCACGAGATCGACATTACCATCAGTGATCTGGTCGCAGACGTTCGCGCCCCAACCCCATCGGCTGCTGCGGAGATCGTCGTGGCCGGCCGCCAGGAACTCATTACCCGCGTGGACCGTCTCGCCGCCCGGCTGACAGGCTGCGCCCGCGCAACCCTGCAGCGCCACCGGACCCGTGTCCTCGAGATGGAACGTCGCCCCGGCCTCGCGGGATGGCCCGCCCGCTTGACGCTAAGAGGACGACGGACAGCAGAACTGACACATGCCTTGACCCGGCTCATGCGCGCCACCATCATCACGCGTGAACGCCGATTGCGCACCACCCGGCTGGGACTTGAAACTCACGAGCCAGGACGTCGACTCCATGCCGCCCGCACACGGCTCGTCAGGGCCCACGAGCGGCTACGCCGCTCGCTCGATCGCCAGCGTGAAGGCCTGCGAGCCAGGCTTGCTGACGCCACTGGGCGCCTGGAAGCCCTCAGTCCCTTGGGTGTGCTGGCGCGAGGGTATGCCGTCTGCTGGCATGAAGATGGAAACGGGCGCACGATCGTCCGCAATGCCGATGCCGTTGCACTGGGAGATGACCTGAGCATCACGCTCCACAGGGGTCGGCTCACCGCCACGGTGACACGGAAGGAATGACGGATGAGCGACAACATCAGTGATTTCGAGTCAGCGGTCGGAGAGCTCGAAACTATCGTGAAGAACCTTGAATCCGGAGAACTCTCGCTCGAGGAGTCCCTGCAGCTCTTCGAAAGAGGGGTACAGCTGTCACGTTTCTGTCATGGCCGTCTAGAGGACGCTGAGCGTCGAATCGAACTCCTCACCGACCGGGGCGACCGCACAGCCGCTCCAGACGCACTCATGCCCGCGCCCCCCTCTGCCGCGAGCACAAACGACGACGAACTGTGATTCCTTCCCCGACATTCGAGGACTATGTCCTGGCCCGGCGTACCGAGATCAACATCGCTCTCGAGGCTGCGCTTCCCAGCCCTCCGAGGTGTCCACCCCATATCGCCGAAGCCATGCGCTATAGCGTATTCGGCGGCGGAAAACGGTTCCGTCCAATCGTGACCCTCGCCGCGGCCGAGGTCGTGGCCGACGCAATCGCACTCGACAAGAAAACCGCGACCGCGCGAGCCATGCCCGGTGCGTGTGCCATCGAACTCATCCACACCTACTCGCTGGTACACGACGACCTCCCTGCCATGGACGACGACGCACTCCGCCGTGGCCAGCCGACAGCTCACGTGAAGTTCGGAGAGGGCGTTGCCATCCTTGTCGGAGACGCCCTGCTCACGCAGGCGTTTGCAGTCCTGGCCACCCCACATGCCGACGAAAGCGAGGGCCGACAGGAACGTCGATTGCAGGCACTTGTCCAGATTGCAGAAGCAGCAGGCGCTGGCGGAATGGTCGGGGGGCAACTGCTCGATCTGGCCGCAACGGGTACCACAGGGGCCTCACCGCCGGAGCCAGCTTCTGGCCCACACACTCCGACGCGGTCAGGTCAGGACACGCGGAATGATCGGTTCGCGGCTGCCGACACCGACGCGCTTCGAGAGATACACGAACGCAAAACAGGCGCCCTCATCCGGGCCGCCGCGGTCGCCGGGGCGATCCTGGCTGGCGGCAGGCCAGACGAGATCGAGGCCATCTCGCAGTACGCGACCCACCTGGGCCTCGCCTTTCAGATTGTCGATGACATTCTCGATGTCGAGGGCACGGCCGCAGAACTCGGGAAGACAGCGGGCAAGGACGCGGCGGCAGATAAGCCCACCTATCCCGCGCTGTATGGGCTCATTAGGGCACGCACGCTGGCACGCGACGCCGTGGCCGCGTCCCACGACACCCTAAGCACCGCCGGCCTCAACGGGCAGCTACACGAGATCGCCGAGTGGGTTCTCTCGAGAACCCACTAGCGAATGGACTTACCGCACCGCTTCCGACGCTCGCGTCAGAAATGAGGACGGCCAAGACGGAGCCGACACGTCTTTCAGCTCCTCTACTTCGCCGCTCCCGGCAACTATGGCCACGTCACCTTCACGAAGTTGGACCGTTGATCTCCATGACCACCGCCAAAACGAGCTCCCGTGCTCACGCCAAAGTACACCGTTTCACCTGATCGTGGCCGCCAGCTTGTCATCGGGGACCGCTTGATATGCGGACCGATATTGCCGGCGGTAATGCCCTTGCAGACCTGGCCAGGCCGTAACCATTCGTAGGTTCCTGCGTACCACTTCCCACCGATATTCGCGATAACCCAGGGGTTCCCCTCGAGCGGTGTCCCGCCCACCGTCACAATCGGCCACGCCCCAGCCTTGGTGTGTCGAATACAAATACTTGAGCCGCTGACCGTCACATTGGTGACTGTGGACGTCACGCGCCAGCCACTGATGTTCGTGTGCAGCCACGTGACGGCCCCTAGATCGAGATCGTCACTGCCACCTCCACCGCCGCCACTACTACTACTACCACCACCACCACTACTACCACCCGCGTTGGGATCAGCGGTCGTGAAGGAGAACACCTGCGAGTAACCGCTAGACACCTCAGGCCGCTCCTGTGAGTGGGCCTTGACGCGCCAGTAATAGAGGGTGGTGTCCTCAAGGAAGATGTTGGGCTGCTGACTTGTCTTCAGCGCCCTGATCGGATCGCTGCTAGAGTCTTTTCCTGTCCCATCAAAGTTGTGCTGCCCTGCAATTTGCTCCCGCGTATCGACGACATTGCTAAATCCCGAATCCGTCGCGATCTCGAACGTCATGATGACCACCCCTACCGAACCGGTCGTCTCACCGTTCGTCACCTCCAGGATGATAGGGGCCGTGACACCAGTTGCTCCGTTCTGGGGAGTCAGTGATGTCGGCGCGCTGATCGTTGCAAGAACTGGCGTTCGAAACGTACCGTAATCCGACCAGTGGCCAAAAAAATTCTTACCCTCCGTATTCAAACGCTCCGCCCGGGCGCGCCATCTGTAGCTCGTACCTTCGTCCAGCTCTCCGGGAACCACTAGCTGAGTCGCAGCCTGCCCTGCTTCCACCAGCGGCTCCGCGAGGACCACCGACGTCGCCACTCCATTTGCGTCGACCTTGTCCAGTTCAAATCTGTAGCTCAGCTGAAGGTCCAGCCCCGCCAGAACCGGATGCGTCGGACCCGCATTGGCCACCTCGAGGGTCACCGTGAGGCCAGACAACTCCACGTCCCCACTGGGCGATTGAATCGTCGGTTTCGCGACCTTGAGCTCAGGTTCCCCTTCTTCAGCCGCGCTGACCGACGCCCCCTCGCCAACAGCCGCCGCCTCGTCGATCCCGACGACCACCTGCCCCGTCTCGGCCACGCCTGCAACCGGGGTCGGGGCAATCGGCGATTGCTGTTCCGAATCACTGCACGCAGTAAAACTCAGTGCGGCCACAACGGCACTGACCACGAGAAAGCCAATCGAACGAGTTCTTACCATCTGGTCCTACAACTCCTGTCTGGGGACCACGCGTCCGATCGCAACGCGTCACCATTGCTCAAACGGGGGCCATTTCTCTGATCGGAAGATCTGCGCTAGGTCCTATCGGCATAAAGGAACATTCCCTCTACGACGCCTGTGGGACCCGAGCGAACGGACGGTGACCGTCTGCTCAGGAGCAGACCAACTTCTTGCATCATACCGAATGGCCGCGTAGAAGGGAACGCGA
>CAZPZZ010000059.1:15249-22886 GCA_964591245.1 uncultured Vicinamibacteraceae bacterium
GGAAACCGCCTCCTTCGACACGAATCGAAAGGTTGGTTCTGGAGGGCTCTTCGAGGTCAGTGGTGGCGTGCGGGTCTGGCGAAATGTTTCCGCCGCGGTGGGCGTGAGCGTCCTCAATACCAGCCGCGCTGCAACGATAAACGGCACGGTGCCTTCACCGCTCTACTACAACAGCGCTAGAAGCGCGACACATTCCCTGGCTAGCGACCTCGAACATCGTCAACTCGGTGTTCATCTGATGGCGGTCTACGTGTATCCCATAACCGAGACCATCGACGTCGCCTTTTTTGGCGGCCCCTCCATATTCAAGGTGAGTCAGGATCTGGTGAGTGGAGAGACGCTCGGCGCGGAAGCGTCGCCGTTCGATGCAATCTCCATCAACGGCGTCACCCGGACGACCTCCCAGAAGACGGGGATCGGGGGCAACGTCGGCGTGGATGTCACCTACATGCTGACCGACATGATCGGCGTCGGCGGGCTCATCCGATACACGGCTGCCTCCATCAGCCCCGATGCACCTGACGGGGTGACCATCACTCCCACAAGCTTCGACGTGGGTGGCCTGCAAGTCGGCGGTGGGCTGCGGCTGCGTTTCCCGTCATTCTTTTGATGCCATCCCGGCCGCCCTTCGTACACCGGACGAGGTACCGGTCTCCGACAGTCTGAACCACAGATAATCGGCCCCCCATCGCGTAAATTGGGCCGAATAATCCTCGACCAAGGCAAACCCTGCGCTCGTCAGCGCCTGCATCAATTCCTCACGGCTCCAGCAGCGCAGGATGTGTATATCCTCGTAGTTCAAGGTCTTGTTCTCTTGCCTGAGCGCCCCCCGCTCCTGGTAGCGATACATCACACCGTCGACCGGCTGCACCTCCACACACCGGATGAGGTGATCAGTCTCGATGTCGAAGCTCTGGAAGAGCGACGCATGGGGCACATCGATCAGCAATGCGCCTCCCGGTCGGAGCACCGAGGCCACCGCGTTGCAGGACGCTGCCAGCGCAGCGTGATCGAGAATGTGAGCAACAACGCTAAACACACACAGCGCCAGATCGAATCGCGGCTCTGATCGAAACGACGCCATCGTGGCGTCCGTGCGTCGAATGGGAAGCTCCGACGCTTTGTCAACGATGCGGGACAGCATCGCAGGCGCCGGGTCCACGGCCGTCACGTCGAACCCCACCCTCGCCAACGGAATCGCGAGCCGGCCGGTACCCGCACCGTAATCCACCACACATGCCGGAGGCGAAAGCGCCTGCCGAATCGTGGAGAGAGAACGCGATGTCAGTTCATGAAGGTCAACGCCAAATGACTCCTCCATCACAGCGTCATAGTGTTGTGCCCAACCGTCGTGTGGTCGTGTTGATGCTCGATGACGGCACATGAATCGTAGCTCTTCGACAGACTCGGGGTACGGACAGACTCGCCCGGAATTCCATCCCCAACGTACTCACGATGGTACTGCCCAGCGGGAAACCCCTGAAAGGGGCCACCGTGCCTCGTGCCAGCCACGGTACCCCGTCATCACGTCGAGGGGACAGATCGAACTCGACAGCCGCGCGACCTGAGTACAAATGGAACATTCACAACGCAGTCGGCGCGCCGAGAAAAGAAATTGGAGCACCAGAACACGACACGTTGACGTAGTATTTCAGGGGAACCATCCGTACGTGGTCCAATTCAGTCCTATGACTCACATCACCCGACCGTTCATTCCGGGAGGTTCGCATGCCTGACTACAAGCTGATCGGTAAGGATTACACGACAACAGATCTTCGATCAAAGGTAACCGGTCAAGCTCGGTATGCAGAAGATTTTCGAGCCGAGGGCATGGTCTTCCTGAAGCTACTCCTGAGTCCCATGCCACATGCGCGGGTACGATCTCTGGACCCGAGCGCCGCCCTCGCCATGCCCGGAGTCGAGGGCATCATCACCGCAGACGACCTTCCCGATGTGGACGCCCCGAACGAGGCAGGCCTGACCAACGAGCCACTCTACGAGGGCGAACCGATCCTCGGCGTTGCGGCCGTTGACGAACAGACGGCATCAAACGCGATCGAGGCCATTCGCATCGAATTCGAGCCCCTGCCATTTTGCGTGGATCCACTAGACAGCTTACGCCCCGGTGGGCCGAACGCGCGGCTCGAGGGGAACACCATGGTCGATCGGCAACTGGCCACGCTCAAGTGGACCGAGACGGAAATGGCCGAACTTGCGACTGGCCAATTACCGATGGGGGGTGCGTATGCCGCGGAGTGGTCAGTAGGCGACGTTGAGGCCGGACTTGCGGCCTCGGATCTCGTCATCGACGAATCGATCTATCACCAGTCGCTCGGCCATCAACCACTTGAGACACGGAGCTGCATGGCCTACTGGGAAAATGGGAAGGTCTATGTCTACGGCTCGACCCAGAGTACGGCGCGCACGGTCGGTGCCGTTGCACGATGGGCAGAAGTAGAACCCGAGAATGTCGTGCTCGTCGCCGAATTCTGTGGAGGAGGGTTCGGCAGCAAGGGCGCCGGTTCCACCAGCATGCGCTTCCCGATCGTCATGTCGAAAAAGATCGGCAAGCCGGTGATGATGCGCATCAGTCGTCGCGAGGAAGACTTCATCGGGCGCGCGCGGCCTGCCGTGCAAGCTCGCGCGAAGATTGGCTTCCGCAGTGACGGCCGCATTCTTGCCATGGACCTCTTCACCGTGGGAGACGCCGGTCCTTACGGGCGAAGCGGCGACCACATGTCCCTCGGGAATATTGCCTCATTGGTATACCAACCCGAAAACATGCGGATCCGAGGATTACCGGTGTACACCAACACGCCTCCGCGGGCAGCACAACGGGCCCCTGGGGGAGAGCAGGCCGTCAGCATGCTGGCACCGCTGATCGACCAGGCTGCGCGAAAACTCGGGATCGACCGGGCCGAAATCATCCGGCTCAACGCCCCCTCGGGACAAGCCCGCTTTGGTGCACCTGGACGGGACGGGCAACAGGGCAATACGTCGAGTGCGTTTGTCCAGGAGGCCCTCGACAAGGGGCTTGACGCGTTCAACTGGTCGGAACGGATCGCGCGCAGCGGGGAACGCAACGGGAGCAAGGCGACCGGTCTCGGTATCGCGTTAAGCTCGTTCTCAGCCGGAAGTTCGGGTATGGACGGGTTGATGGTCCTTCGGCCGGACGGACGGCTCCAGATCCAGACCGGCGTAGGCAACCTCGGAACCGAGTCGTTTTCTGACTGCGCAAGAGCCGCAGCAGAAGCGATCGACATGCCGTGGGAAAAAGTGGAGTTGGTCTGGGGCGCAACTGACCGGAACCTTCCCTGGAGCGCGATGTCCGTCGGGAGCCAAACAACCCATGCCCACACACGGGCCCATTGGGCAACCGGACTCGACCTCCGACGGAAGATGCAAGAACTCGCCGCACTCGATCTGGGTGGAACAGCGGACGACTACGAGGTCGGCGGCGAACGTGTCTTCAGACGAGGCAATCGGTCGCAAGGCCTGAGCTTTGCCCAGGCCGCCGAACGGGCAGTCGACCTCGGGGGCAAATTCGATGGACACGAACTCCCCGATGACCTCAACGGTATGACGACTGCCGCCGCGACCGCTCTCGCCGGACGTGGGTTGATGGGAGTCGCGAAAGACACCTTCGACACCGGGGGCCGGGTCATGTCGTTCGTCGTCGGCTTCGCCGAGGTCGAGGTCGATGTGGAAACTGGCGCCATCCGGCTGGTCGATTACCTCGGCAGCGCCGACTGTGGCACGATCGTCCACCCCCGTTTGTTGGGTGGCCAGATCCTGGCCGGCGGCATTCAAGGCTTCGGCATCGCACTAAGCCAGAAGTGGACATTTGACCGTCGCTGGGGCTTGTCGGTGGCCAAACGGTTCTACAACAATCGTCCCCCCAGTATCCTCGACGTCCCTCACGAGCACCCGATGGGCTGGGCCGCTGCAGAGGTGCCAGACCCCTTCAATCCGCTCGGAGCCAAGGGCATTGGCGAACCCGCCATCGGCGCGGGTTCCGCAGCCGTCTTGTGCGCGATTGCCGACGCTCTAGGAGGCGAAGGACATTTCTATCGGTCGCCCGTCACGACCGACATGATCCTGACAAAATTGGAACAAATCGCTCCCGCTCATGACCGACTCATGAATCACGTTTGATGAGGCGACCGCGCCGGCCGTTCACAGCCCGGCGGCTCCGGTACGACACGTTCGATCGCTGGATCCCTTTAAGGTGCGGGAGGAGCATTTTCTTCTTCTGAGGCTAGCTGACACATGACTCCTGACCGTTGCCGACCCGCACGCCGATACATCTCATGATCGCCTGGCTCGCCCGCAACCGTGTCGCGGCAAACCTCATGATGGCCATGATCATCGCGAGCGGTCTGCTCGCATCTGGCACGGTCAATGAGGAGGTTATGCCGGAGATCGAGCTCGACCGGATCGTCGTCGAGGTCCCCTACCTCGGCGCGGCCCCGGAGGAGGTCGAGCAGGCGGTATGCATCCGAATCGAGGAAGCAATCCAGGGGATCGACGGGATCAAACAGATCGAATCCACTGCCTCCGAGGGCATGGGCATGGTACTGGTCGAGCTGGAACTCGGAGCCGACGCTCGCAAGGCAGTGGACGACATCAAGAGCTCTGTCGACGCGATCACCACATTCCCCCTCGAAACAGAAAAACCGATTGTCCGTGAGTTGACGAACCGCAATCAGGTCACCGACATTGCGGTCTCCGGCCCCCTCGACCCCTACGAACTTAAAGCGTTGGCCGAACAGGTCCGCGACGAACTCGCCGCACTGCCGGGTATCACACAGGTCGATCTCGTCGGGGCGCCACCTTACGAGATCTCCATTGAGATCTCCGAGATAGCCCTCCGTCGTTACGGAATGACGTTTGATCAGGTAGCGAACGCCGTACGACGGTCTTCCCTCGATCTACCAGGGGGCGCAGTACGCACTGAAGGCGGCGAAATTCTTCTACGGACCATAGGCCAGGCGTATCGCGGAGAAGATTACGAGAGGCTCATCGTCTGGACTCGCGCCGACGGCAGCCAGCTCCGCCTCGGCGACGTGGCCACCGTGATCGATGGGTTTCAGGAAACCGACCAGACCGCGCGGTTTGACGTCGACCCGACGATGATGATCTCCGTGTTCCGTACCGGCACGCAGAGCACGCTCGATATCGCAGCTCAGGTGCAGGAGTACGTGGATGGTGCGCAAGCGCGTCTTCCAGCCGGAGTGCAATTGACGGTCTGGCTGAACGATGCGGAGCGGCTCGGAGCCCAGCTCTCTCTGATGTTGCGTAACGGCTTCACCGGGTTCGCGCTCGTCTTCATCGTGCTCGCGCTCTTCCTGGATCTACGACTCGCCTTCTGGGTCAGCCTCGGCATCCCGATCTCGTTTCTAGGGGCTGTGGCCTTGTTACCCACGCTCGACGTCTCCATCAACATGATGTCGCTCTTCGCGTTCATTTTGGTTCTCGGAATCGTCGTCGATGACGCAATCATCGTGGGCGAGAACATCTTCCGACACCAGGAACAATACGAAAGCGGATTACAGGGGGCGATCGATGGTGCACACGAGATCGCCAAGCCGGTCACGTTCGCCGTACTTACGACAGTCGCAGCGTTCATGCCCCTCGCTCTTGTGCCCGGCATGATGGGCAAGATGTTTCGGGTCATCCCGTTTGTCGTCATACCGTGTCTCCTCTTCTCGTTGGTCGAGTCTCTCGGTATCCTCCCAGCGCACCTTTCACACCGACGTCAGAAACGACGCCCCGGCTTATGGCGTCGGTTCCAGGGACAATTTGCGCACGGCCTTCTGTGGTTCACCCGACACATCTATCGCCCTACGCTGGATGCAGCACTGGAGTGGCGCTACCTCACAGCGTCAGTCGGGGTCGGCATGATGATTCTGACCATGGGCATGGTAGCCTCAGGCCGCCCAAACTTTCAGTTCTTCCCCTCGATAGAGGCGAACTTCATGGTCGCGTCTCTAACCATGCCCCAGGGCACACCGGTCACAACCACATCGGGCGCGGTGGAACGGCTTGAGATCGGCGCTCGACGGCTCAGACAGGAGTTGCAGTCAGAGACTGGCCAGGACTACTTCCGACACGTATCGGCCGCCGTCGGAGACCAGCCCATGGCCGCGCGGCGATCCGGCCCTGGCGCCAGTGCGGGTGCGGCTCACCTCGGCGAGGTGATGATTGAGCTGATCCCATCCGAAACGAGGCGCTACAACAGCGAACAGCTGGGCACAATGTGGCGTGCAGCGACTGGTCAAATTCCAGAAGCCGTCGACGTCAACTTCAGTATGTCGATGATGGGCCCAGGCGAGGATATCGACGTCCAACTGTCAGGCCCAGATGTCGACCAACTCCGCGCCGCAGCGAACGAAGTCAAACGTCGACTCACTGAATATGCCGGGGTACACGAGATTACCGATACTTTTCGGGCCGGCAAGGAAGAACTCCAGTTGGGGATCACGCCTGCAGCGGAAACGCTCGGACTGACCCTAGAGGATCTCGGGCGACAGGTACGACAAGCGTTCTACGGGGAGGAGGCCCAACGGATCCAGCGTGACCGCGATGACGTGCGGGTGATGGTTCGCTATCCGCGGGACGGCCGGCGTTCGCTTGGTGATCTTGAGAGTATGCGTATCCGCACTCCCGATGGTGGCGAGGTGCCGTTCACTCAGGTGGCAACGGTAGAACAAGGCCGTGGCTTCGCCTCAATCCGACGTGTCGACCGAAACCGCGCCGTCAACGTCACGGCCACGGTGGATCCAGCGGTCGCTTCCGCCGGACAGGTGGTCGACGACCTGGATACCCGTATCCTTCCCGAAGTACTAGCCTCGACGCCTGGCGTGTTTTACACCTTCGAAGGTGCTCAGGCAGAACTCTCGGACAGTGTTGGTGGGCTGCAACGTGGGTTTGCGCTCGCACTGCTGATGATCTTTGCGCTGCTCGCTGTCCCGCTAAAATCCTATCTGCAACCACTGATCATCATGAGCGCGATTCCGTTCGGCCTCGTGGGTGCGGTGTGGGGTCATCTCATCATGTCGCTCGACGTGACCATGATGTCGATGTTCGGACTCATTGCGTTGACCGGGGTCGTCGTCAACGACAGCCTCATCATGGTCGATTTCATCAACCGACGACGCCAAGAACACTCCGACCTCAGCGCCGCGGTCCGGGACGCTGGCATGAACCGCTTCCGCCCCATTCTGCTGACATCTTTTACGACCTTCTTCGGACTGGTGCCCTTGATGCTCGACCGCAGCTTCGATGCAGCCTTCGTAATCCCGATGGGGGTATCGCTCGCGTTCGGAGTTTTGTTCGCCACCTTCATCACGCTGATCCTCGTTCCCACCGCGTACATGATCCTCGAAGACGGACGAGACACGAGCCAGCGAATCTTCAGACAGAACCCCGCCCACCTCGTCACCGCTGATCATCCTTCGGCGGGCTGACGGTACAACCCCACCAAATCCACTCGCCTCGGTTAGTAAGCAGGCCCCTTAATCGAGCGAGCTTTGAATGCTCCCACGTTTGGCTGGATAGGAATCAAGCCCGCCTGCTGGCAGGATCGGCCTGGCAACGCGCAGTTCTATGACGCGCGTGGGAACTGCCTAGGGCCA
>CAZPZZ010000060.1:0-22754 GCA_964591245.1 uncultured Vicinamibacteraceae bacterium
ATAAAGTCCATACATCCCAAAAACAGCTATTAATGATTCAAGGCAGATTTTTAACGCAGCTGGACTGGTCAGTCTTCTTCACTTGAACCTCACCTCATTTACCATCGGAGACAGCCGCTGCAAACCTAGGAGCCGGATCGTTCCCACCAGCCATCTCACTCTCACACAACCGCTGCACAGCCACCACCGTCTCCGACCGCTCACCAGCGGCTTCAAACCAGTGTACGTGTGGCTCCCGTCTGAACCACAGGAGCTGTCGACGTGCGTACTTGCGGTTTTCCCGCACGATGAGTTCACGAGTCGACGCGAGATCGCGCTGCCGCCGCAGGTGTTCGAGGACTTGACGGTACACCAGTCCCCCAAAAGGCCCCGCTTCCTCCGGGACGCCACTTGCAAGCAAGCCGCTAACCTCTGCAAGCAGCCCCGCCTCCAGTTGGGTATCGACACGTTTGGCAATCCGCGTTTCAAGGAGATCCATCGGAAGCCGAAGCCCAACCGTAAGCACCCGGTAGTCAGCGATCAGAGAACGCGTTTCTGCAAAGTGCTCGCTCAGGGCACGACCAGTCAACCAGAAGACCTCAACAGCCCGGATCAGTCGTTTGACATCACCCGGCTGTATTCTGCGAGCAGACTCTGGATCATGGCGCCGCAGAAGACGACAAAGCACCGCGTTACCTCGCCGATGAACCATCCGAGACAGTCTTGCCCGCAGGGCAGGGTCTCGCTCAGGCCCGGGAAACAATCCACGGGTGAGCGCACGATAATAGAGCCCCGTCCCTCCAACCAGGATGGGCAAACGCCCCCGTTTCGTGATCTCGCGAACAACCCGTGCCGCGTCCCTGCTATAGCGAGCTGCCGAATAGACGTCGGTTGGCTCGACAATGTCTACTAAATGATGCGCAATACCTCGCTGCTCACCCGATAACACCTTGTCCGTGCCAATATCAAACCCCCGGTACACGGCAGTGGAATCACAGCTGATAATTTCGCCACCCATCATGTCGGCCAGCCTGAGGGCAAGCGAACTTTTCCCCGTTGCCGTCGGCCCAACGACCGCAATGAGCCAGGGATGCCTATTCGTTCGATTCACGGCCGCAACAAAACAACGGCGACCACGATGGTCAGAAGAATGACCAGTCCGATCTGCTGGGCACTGGTGGGTAGCGGCAGTCGCATCATCGCTTACGCTCAACTACACCCAAGAAGGCAAACGAAAGGTTACGGGCTCCATCAGTAGCGCCCGGGAGGAGGCTCGTTAAAATAAAACGTGACCGTAAAGAGCGTGAAGTCATCCGGGTACTCGGGCGGCAGAGGATACGTCGGGTTGGATCCGCGCATCGCACCATACGCGGAGTTGGTGAACGCATCGACGGCCGAGGGCCGCTGAATCGTAAGGTCGGTAAGTGATCCGTCCTTGTGTACGTTGAATGTCAGTACAACATTTCCGGACATCGACATCGCAGCATACGGAATGAACCAATTGCGATAGATCTGAGCACGAAACCGCCTGATCCAGGAACCAAAGTCGACACCCTTAGAGTCGAACTGAATGTCGGGACCGTACAAGTCCGTCCGACCGGTGGCATTGTGGAATGATTGCCGACGCGCAACGTTATCAAGCCCTCGCAGAGCCTGATTGAGAATGGTACCGGACCGCTCACCAGCGGGGTCGCGCGACCGGCTTGAGTTCGCCCGAGCCGACCCGGCCTCCGTTGGCGCTGGACCCTCACCCGGCCCGGCGTCAGCCATCTCGGGTTCCGGAGTATCGGCCTCTCCCTCCTCTCCCCCATCCTCAAACAACTCTCCGGCAAGCAGTCGCTCCGCCGACTCTGCCTGCTCACCACCGAGCGGCGTCGTCGGGTCGACACCCGTAGGCAGCGTGCTGGACTCAACGAATTCGAAAGAATTGCCGTCGGCGTTCGGAAGATTGTTCTCGGGTATTTCAGCCTGCCGCGGCGATTGTGCCACACGGTCAAGGTCTGAGAGGTCGGCATTGGGGACAGGCACTGGAGCCGGCGTATCCACCAAGGGCTCGACGAAAATGAACCGAGGTTCATCTCGCACCGCCCGGGTCGCCACCAGTTCCGCCTGCGCTTCGGCGATTTCGGCCAAGCGTTCGGCTCGCCGGTTGGCCGCATCCTGTACGAACTGGAGACGAGGCACAATGAGGAGGAACGCCACCAGTGCAAGGTGAGCGAACAACGACAGCAGGAACCCCTCGCGCCGGGACATCGCCGACTCCACGGTCGGCGTATCGAAATGGCGATCCTGGAAGTCGATGTACATAACCAGAGCCGCTGTACAGTATAGGTGATTCGGAGCGTTACGGAACGAGGAACGTCTCGGTGCTCAATCTAAACAGGGCTTCCGCCCCACGTAGAGATACACGATACCCAAAGACAAACGGTGGACCTGCACGTCAACCAGCCCTCCTGTACCTAACATCGCGGCGAGACGATCGGGCGCAAGAAACGCGCTGACCGAAGCCGGGAGATATGCGTAAGCCTCGGCATGCCGAGACAACAATCGCCCAATCACGGGCAGGACATGGCGAAAGTACCACAGATACGCTGCCCGCAAACCGGGGAGACGCGGCTCTCCAAACTCCAGAATAGCCAACCGCCCGCCAGGTTTAAGCACGCGTACCATCTCGTCGATAGCCCGTGTCGTCTCCAGGACGTTCCTGATGCCAAACCCTACCGTGACGGCATCGACTGCCGACGAGGAACACGGCAAGCGGCTTGCGTCACCGCGCACGAGCTGGATCACGTTGTCCAAGCAGATGGCCCGCACCTTCTGGTTCCCCAACGCCAACATCTCACCCGCAAAATCCACGCCAAGCACGATGCGCGGGCGCGCCCCCTGCTGAGACGCGGTGATAGCCAGATCCGCCGTACCCGTACAGACATCAAGCACACAGGCTCCCTCTGACAGGTCGAGGGCCTCCACAGCACGCCTTCGCCAACGCCGATCGAGTCCAGCGCTGAGCAAATGGTTCAGTTGGTCGTACCGGTGAGCAATCGCGTCGAACATACCCGCGATTCGGCGCGGGTCCTTGTCGAGCGACGGTCCGCGGCTTCCCGCACCGATGCGCCCCCCCGTAGCGTCTTCCGTCATCAACCCGTCCAAGCGGGATAGAGTTCGTGAGATAACCCCAGTGTCTCGAGGATCCTCCCGGCCATGAAGTCCGCCAAGTCGTCGAGGGTGCGAGGCCCTTGATAGAAGGCGGGCATCGCCGGCATGATGAGCGCACCCGCCTCCGCCAGTGCCACCATATTGCGAAGCTGCGGCAAACTCAGGGGTGTCTCGCGTAGCACCACCACGAGTGTGCGCCGTTCCTTGAGCATGACGTCAGCCGCCCGTTCGATGAGAGACCGCGAGAGCCCGTGTGAAACCGCAGCCAAGGTCTTCATCGAGCACGGTACGATGACCATGCCCCCGCACGCGTAACTACCACTCGCGAGTGATGCTCCAACATCTCGGTTGCTGTGTAGCGTAAGTGTTCCACGCTCCACCTCCGCTCCGTAGCGGTCTGCCAGGTATTCTGGCCAGTGGTCCAGCATCGCGGCCTCGCCCAACTCATCACGCAAGAGCCGTCGTCCAAAATCAGACACAACCAGTTCAACGTGACATCCTAGCGAGAGCAACGCTGCCACCGTACGCGTCGCATATAGCGCCCCGCTCGCCCCAGTAATGCCAACCGCAATGCGCCGCGGTATATCGGCTCGGTCCCTTACCATGCCCACTCCGTCCTCTGACCACCCGAGACCGGCTCCACCCAAAACGAGACCGAGCCCATCATCTCAACCAACATAGAGCGCGGCCGCCGTCGCGACCAAATAAAACAGGCCGACGTACCCATTAAGATCGAATGCCTGCTTGACACGCGACAGATCATTCACTCGTACAAGTGACTGCTCATATACGAGCAGCGCACCAACTCCCACCACTCCTAAAAGATATCCTTGCCCCAGCGGTGTCACCCACGCGATGGCGGCAAGCGCTATCGTGGTTACCACATGGAGCGCCCGCGAAATCACCAGCGCCCCCGGTATCCCATATCTCGCCGGAATCGATCGAAGTCCCTGAGCGCGGTCGAACTCCAAGTCCTGACAAGCGTAGAGGATGTCAAACCCAGCGACCCACGTGCCGGTCGCCAGCGCCAACAGCCACGGCGTCCACCCCGCCACCTCGCCCCCCACGGCCAGCCAACCTCCCACCGGAGCAACCGCAAGCGCCAATCCGAGAAACAACTGGGTATAGGCCGTGTACCGTTTTGCCAGCGAGTACCAGAAGACGATACCGAGCGCTACCGGCGATAGTGCCAAGCACACCCATCCCAACTGTGCCGTCACCACGACAAATGCCAACGACGAAATCACTACCAACCACGTCGCGTCGCGGTGAGTCACAAGACCACGGGGAATTTCACGATTCGCAGTGCGTGGATTCAACGAGTCGAAACGAGCATCTACCAACCGGTTGAACGCCATCGCCGCCGTCCGAGCGGTGACCATCGCTGCCACGATCCAGGCAATCCGACCAATGGTTAAGGGCGTATGTTGCCCCGCCAGCATTGCGCCAACCACGGCGAAGGGCAGCGCGAAGACCGAGTGGCTAAAACGCACAAACGACGCGTAAAGACGTATACGATGCAACATTGCGATCGGAGACCAACACGCGGAGGGCATCCAGTTTCCTTCAAGGCCTCAGTGGTGCCCTCGACCAGGTCGCAGCAAGTCTGTCTATTCCGCCCGGGTCCAGCCAGTAAGCCAATCCACCTGCTCAGGCTGGATGCCGCTCACCAAGTATTCTTCCACATCGTCGAGCCGTGCGGGAACGCTCACGGCGATCGGTGCCCGAGCACCGGGCACCAGAGCACCACACTCACCCGCAAAACCGAGGGCACGCGCCCCATGCCCCGTCGCACACTCCAGCAGTCGGCGCCCAGGCACCGTAGGGGCCAATCGCCGCATTAGGGCAAGTTCCGAGAAGAGATTCAGATCAGGAGCACTGGCCAAACTATCGGTCCCAACCGCAAGGCGAACGCCGGAGCGAAAGAACCGCTCAATCGGAGGCTCTCCCACGCCGGTCCAGACATTGCTTCGTGGGCAGGTCACGAGCGTGACATCCAGATCCGCAAGCCGGACCAACTCGTCATCCGTTAGCTGCACCCCATGAACAACGATTCCACCTGGCTGTAACCACCGCATCCGCTCAAGAAACTCAACGGGCCCACACTGTGGCGCCACCCAGTTCTCTTCCCAGCGACCGAGATTTTCCAAGAGCGTGCGCCAGGCACCGGTTCCGGACCGAAGGAACTCAAGTTCCTCGGGCGATTCTGCGAGGTGAATACATCGCACCAATCCGCCCACTTCGCGCGCTGCCGCGTCGAGTGCAGCGAAGGCCGACACTCCGACTGAGTATGGGGCGTGAGCAGCTATTCCTGCCGCAAGTCCATAGGTTTCCCGCGTGTGCCTGAGGTCGTCGATCGCGGTCCCGACGGCCTCCCCCGAGGCCTCGGACGGAAATGCCACGACTTCCCGAAACAGACGCACCGGCATGTCCGCCTGGCTTAGCGACGGTGCAGCGATCGTCGTGTTCCCGATATCACCCAGCAATCCGGTACCGCTGGCCCTCACTTCAGACAGCGCTTCGCCGATCGGCGCCTCCGTGAGAACTCCGATCTCGGCTCGACGTTTCAGAAGCCGTCCAACCCACTCAGGCATCGTGGCCGCAGGGGGCACCTTCCCCTTGAGAACCGACAACTCAAGATGGGTATGCGCGTTAACCAAGGCGGGCATGATCGCCGTGGCGCCAAGCTCCCTCACCCTGGAGGCAGGGACTCCACCTGGATCGGCACTTCCCACCTCCAGAATCCTCCCGCGCTCCACATCGACCCATCCGGGAGACAGCGGAGGAGCGGTGACGGGCACCACCCAATCGGACACGTATCGAATCATGCCGCGTGAAACGCCAAGATTGTGAGAGTCCCGCCGTGCTGGCGGAAGACCATTTCTCAGGAGTCCGTCTGTGATTCACCCACGTGGCGCTGCGCCTTGCCAGAGCGGCTACGGGCAGCATACCGATACAGTTCCGCCGGCACGGTCGCATCACCGCTCGCTCGTGCCACTGCAAGCGTCGTACGACGCGGAATCGCCAGCTGTCGGCACAGTGGGTCGCCCAACAGCTCATACGACATGGTGCGGCGCTTCGGCACAAAGCCCGCATCCTCGATATTGCGAACGATCTCCTCCTCGTCCATACAGTAGGAGGCCCCGGCGGCGCGAACGACATTCTCTTCGATCATCACGCTGCCCATATCGTTCGCACCGAAAGCGAGGCTGAGCTGCCCCACTTTTCCCCCTTGGGTTACCCAGGACGCCTGCAGGTTGTCGAAGTTGTCGAGCACGATACGCGAGAGCGCCAGCGTGCGCAGATACTCCACACCGGTCGCCTCCTTCCCCGACAACTCAGTATTCGGCGGTTGATAGCTCCAGGTGATAAACGCCGTAAATCCACCCGTCTCGTCTTGCAGATCACGGAGACGGCAAAGGTGCTCCACCCGCTCCTCCACCCGCTCCACACTGCCGTACATCATCGTAGCGGTCGACCGCAGTCCGGCCCGGTGCACTTCGCGCATCACGGACAACCATTCATCCGAGGTCGCCTTGCTATCGCAGTGCAGTTCTCGCCGCACCCGATCAACCAGAATCTCAGCACCGCCACCTGGTACGCTATCGAGACCCGCCGCGACTAGACGCCCGACGACCATCGGGACCGGCAACTGCGACAACCGAGAGAGGTGCAAGATCTCCGGCGGCGAGAGCGCATGTAGTTTGAAGTCCGGATAACGAGCCTTGACCGCACCGAAAAGATCCTCGTACCACGCGAGCGGTAAGTCAGGGTTGTGCCCTCCCTGCAGCAACAACTGCTGCCCCCCGACCTCTATCGTCTCATCGATTTTCCGGAACAGTTCATCAAAACCGAGCACGTACCCGTCTTCTGAGCCCACGGGACGGTAAAACGCGCAAAACGAACAACGTGCCACACACACGTTCGTGTAGTTCACATTTCGGTCGATGATGTAAGTGACCAGACGGGCAGGATGCCGACGGGCACGGAGAGTATCAGCCAGGTCCCCGAGAAGGCCCGTAGAGGCGTCCGTGTACAGCTCCAACGCTTCATGGCGGTCAATCCGATCGCCACCGAGCACGCGGTCGGCAATCGCCGCTACGCTCATGGCCCAGGACTTTCGTAGAAACGAAGGTCGGCGCTAGTCTGTACGAGACGCTGGTCATAGGCGTAATCGTAAAACTTTTTCAACCCTCTCAGCGCGCGATCGTCCAGGGTAAACGACACGTTCTCGCGCAGGTACTCCTCCCCGATCTCAAGTTGCTCCTCGTTCTTTGGATCCGGGCAGTGACGGGCCGCAATGTCGCGTAACGCGCCTATACCTGACCGTTGGGCTTCCTGCAGCGCCCTGAGGTGCTCAGGCCGAACGGCGTCACCACGCCCCACCCACAGAGCCCATACGAAGGGCAAAGACGTCAAAGCGGTCCACTCATCGCCCAGGTCGATTTTTTCAAGCCCCTGCCCCTCGTACTCGAGAAAAAGCGCGGCATCCCCAATCACCAGGGCAGCGTCACACCGCTTGAGCATCACAGGTAAATCCGGACGCAGCTTGACGAACTTCGGCTCAATCTCCCAAGACTCCGCGCACAGGACACGGAGCAACATACTCGACGTACGAGAGTGGCTGTCAACCGCCACCGAGCGTAGGGACGTCACCGGGCGCGTCGTAAACAGGGCAACCGATGCCACATTGCCTTCCGAGGCCACCGCAAGGTTCGGCACAATCCGATAGTCAGGGCTCTGTAGATACTCCACAGAGGGAATCAAGCCGAGATCGACAGACCGGTCATGGAGTTGAGACGCACACTTGGCGGGAACGTCGTAGCGGAGATCAAAGAGGTCACCCCTTGCCTCCAAACCGTGAACGAGCGGTCTCGCGTTGAGATACTCGACCGCGCTAACGCGAAGTGGGTTCATGGATTCTGTGGCTGCGGTCATCATGCGTTGAAAGAGGTTAGCTCTAGATTCTCACGCCAAGAGCCGTTCGAAGCGGCCATTTCGAGGAACGGCTTCAAAACCTGCCGCGGCTATATTTCGCCGAATCTCCTCCAGCGGACTTCGGCGCCACCCTTGTTCGCCGGCACCGGCAACGGAAACGGCATCCACGTCGTTGGCCCCGAAAGTCAACGCCACCTGAGCTAACTTCTGGCCATAGCGTGACCAATCGACTTGAATAGAATCGATATTGTCAACCAGGAGCCGAGCCAGTGCAACCTGACGTAGATCAGTGTAACCGGTAGACGGCGGAATTGATTCCACACAAGGCAGTGGTGCGAAGCTACGACAGACCTTGCCGGCGTCGCTCCAACTCGCCACGCGCCTCGGTACCGCTACCAGGTCGGTCCCCTCCGAAGCGTGTCTCATCAACCTCCCCACGCTGACCTCGCTCATACCGAACGCGTGAAAGACAGGCCCTGGCTCCTCCAATGAATCGACCGAAAGCTCGCTTACCAGTGCTACCCCGGCATCACGCAACTCGCTGAGAAATCCGCCGAAGGCCAACACGTCCCCGTCGCAAAGAGCCAGGAGGTCTTGCCCGGCAAACGCAGTAACCGGCACGCTGCCCGCGCGTTCAACAAGCCGGCGCACTGCAACAAGCGCCTCGTCTCGACTTGTCGGGCAACCGGTCATCCGAATTTCAGTAGCCGGTCCAGGCCATGACGCCCCGGTCTCCGGCTCGGGCTCCCACAAATCTGCTCTCACCTCGGCGACCGGGACCTCAAGCACGCGTACGAACGTCACCGTCTCCCCATGGCGACGACGACGCGTATCGTCAGCCGCCACGCCGAGCGGAATCAATTCTCGTGTCTCCGTGAGGGCTTGCCAGTCCTCCTCACCGAGAGCCCCCCCGTCACGAATCTTGCCGAGTACGGCATCCAATGTCCCGTCCGACAATTGCTTCGTACCTATTCCCTCACGTTCCGTTCCGGTCCGACGGCGGCGTGGCCTGCAAAGGACCGACGGTGTCCGTCGTCTCCATGGCTTTCGCTACCCGCTGCGCTAATGCAAGGGCCCTGCGACCCGCCTGGCCATCGACCAACGGTGACCGGCCCATCGAAATGGCATTCACGAAATCACCCAGTTCGCGCTCCAATGGTTCACCGGATGGAACGGTGATCGATTCTCCGCCGATGGTCCGCCCCGATTCGGCCGTACGCGTCACGCGCCACCCTTCGACCTCCCGGCTGACACAATCGACCGAAATATATGCATCTGTCTGAAAAAAACGCAGCTTCCGCACGCGTTCACGACTGATTCGGCTCGCCGTAAGATTCGCGATACACCCAGTCTCAAACCGCAGTCGAACGTTGGCTATGTCCACGTGTTCCGTCAGGACGGGGACACCGACTGCCTCGATCGACGTAACCTCAGCATCAACGGCTGACAACAGAATGTCGAAGTCATGGATCATTAAATCAAAAACCACATCGATATCAAGACTTCGCCCGGCGAATGCACCAATACGGTGGACTTCAATGAATCGCGGCGCATGCACCAACGGCAGCGCCGCGGCGACCGCCGGATTGTAGCGTTCCGTGTGCCCGACGGCGAGCACCGCTCCACCGGTCGCAGAGGCCGCGATCATCTCATCGGCCTCTTGCACAGAGCGAGCCATCGGTTTCTCTACGAGTACCGAAATCCCGCGTTCGAGCAGAGGCAACGCCACTGCATGGTGACACTCCGTAGGCACGGCCAACGTCACCGCGTCGACACGGTCTTCCAACCGGGCCACATCAGTCATCGGCGCGGCGCCGAACTCTGCCGCGACTGCCCGAGCTCGCTCTTCGTCGACATCAACCACCGCCTCAAGCCGCACGTTAGGCAGTGCCGCGAGGACCCGGGCATGATGCCGACCAAAGTGCCCGACCCCGACAACGGCCAGCCGAGGGCCGGCGAGTTGAGGAGTACCGATCATGTGAGGAAAACTAGTCTGTCGCCACCATTGCCTCGAGCCGTTTCGGTGGCCGGCGCAAGTTGACGCCCCGCTCAGAGGACCGGATGAACTCGACGACGTAGGCGACCTCGTCGCATTTGAGGGTCTCGTCCTGTTCAATCTGCCGCAGCGCCTGAGTAGTGTTCAGCTTTGAGCGTAGTAAGTAACGGAACGCACGTTTGAGCTGAACGATCGTCTCCTGTGAAACGCCGCGCCGCACCAAACCGATGGTATTCAACCCATAGATCCGTGCTCGATTTCCCACACTGCGCGCATAGGGCAACGCATCGAGCGTCACGACCGAATAGCCACCCACGAACGCTTGTCGACCCACTCGACAGAACGGATGAACTCCGGAATAGGCGTTGATGTAGGCCTCGTCTTCGACGGACACGTGCCCACCCAGGGTCGCCCCAGGTCCGAATATCGTGCCATTCCCCACGACACAGTCATGGGCCACGTGCGCATAGGCCATGAACACGTTGTCGTCGCCAATTTGGGTCACCCCCCCGCCACCACGAGTCCCGCGGTTAATCGTGACGAACTCCCGAAAGATGTTCCGCTTACCAATTACCAGCGTCGTGCGTTCACCCTTGAATTTCAGGTCCTGCGGAATCAACCCAATGGAGGCAGAGGGAAACACGCGGTTCTCATCACCGAGTTCCGTCCAACCGTCAAGGACGGCAGACGCCCCGATCTGACACCCCCGCCCAAGGCGCACGTGAGGTCCAATCACGGCGTTAGGACCGACCACAGTGCCTACACCAATCTCGGCCCCAGGCGCCACATGTGCTGTCGGATCGATCTGAACCTCATCGAAGACGACGCCAAGCAAAAGCTCGGCCTCGGCCACGACGTGATCGCCAACACGCGCGACGGCAGCCACCGCCGCGAGTTGACGTCGGCGCCGACGAATAGAGACATCCAGATACAGACGATCACCCGGCACGACCTGTCGCCGAAACCGCGCGTTGTTGACGCCTCGCAAGACCGTGCGCACGGCGGCTCCCTCGACATCTTCATCGAGTAAGAGCACACTCGCCGCCTGCGTTAAGGTCTCGATCATCAAGACACCGGGCATCACCGGATTCCCCGGAAAGTGACCTTGGAAAAATTCCTCGTTCACCGTCACATTCTTGACCGCTACCAGTCGATCCGCTGGCTCGTGCTCGATAACACCATCAAGCAGGACTGCCGGGTATCGAAAACACAGGCGGTCGAGAAGACGAGAAATATCTGAAAATGCCGCCCATGTAGCGGGGATGGAGGCCGGGCCAGACATCATGAATCCGACGGGGCTACCCCCGCCCCTCCCAGGCTCCCGCAACGTATCTGCGGGACCACGTTATGCACCACGTTCGCAGCCTCTGACGAAACGCGTGTGGAGCGCTCCAGTAGGCCACCAAATCCCAAGAATCTGGCACGAACGCTGGCCTGGCAACGCAGTGCCTTCCGTGTTCGGCAGCTACCTACCATTACTCGCGTTGACGAGGCGTGAACGGTCACGACAGCTTTCGCGAGAAAACTACTGACCGCTGGCTCGGTTCAGCTCTTCGACAACATCCGGCGAGATATCCAGGGCTGGATTGGCCCAGATCAGACCGCCATCTCCGGCACTGAAGATAAACTGCAACCCTTTCGCCTGTGCGACCCGATCGATGGCGGGAATCAGCTTCTGCTGGAACTCCAACTGGAGGGTTTGCTGCAACTGCGCGATCTCAGCTTCGGCATCTTGCTGCATCCGCTGGATCTCCAGTCCAAGCCGCTCAATCTGCTGCTGTAGATTCAGCTGCGCCTCAGCACTCATCACCCCCGCGTTCTGCTGCAACTGGGTCTGATTCGCCTGGATTTCGGTTTGGCGCGCCTGGATCTCCGAGATCCTGGCCTCGCTCAAATTCTGGACCTGCTGATTCGCAGCCTGACCATCCACCGACTCAGACGCGACCCTTGCCAGATCAACATACGCCTGAGTCGCACCAGCCGGAAATGGCAGACGGGCCGGAGGAGCGTCCTGACCTCGTGCCTCGACTGGCACCGGCGCCATCCACACAAAGAACGCGACACTCATCGCCGCGATCACACTCAACAGTCTCATCACAATCAACCCTCGACTTGAATCAATTTCCGCGCGGCGCGGACCTCACGCCGGACGCTTACCTTCAAGACCCGTTACCGGATCCAACAATCACCGAATAGCCTACCAGGAACCTCGGCCGCACGCGAGTCGCCAGGCCCAGGCGCTCGCAAGATCACCATAACAATGCCACAGGCCAACCAATTCCATCAGAACGTGGTCCCGACCGCAAACTTGAATACCCTGGCTTCTTGCGGCCTGAACCGGTCGTTCAATACGCCTTCTCTTTGAGGGTTCCACGCGTAGATCAGGCGAAATGGCACGTTCAAGACCGGCATGAAAAAACGCATTTCAATGCCAGTCGAGGTCCTGAAAAGATCCATGGAAAAGGGATCCCCAAAATCGGCAACCTGACCGGCATCGTAAAAGAAGACAAGACGAACCGGCTGCGCGATAGAAAACATGTACTCGGCATTAATAAGCAAACTCTTATTGCCACCAACAACAACTCCGAACGGAGAAATATCACCGTCCAGACCAAAGTCAAAAGCAGCCTTGGGACCAATCGTGCGAATATCGAACCCTCGCAGGGAGAAGTCTCCGCCCATGGCCAACCGCTCGAAGATGGGGAACGAATTGGACCTGTCGCCCATCGGCTGAACGTATTCGGCTCGTGTGCGCAATCCGAATATAAAGCGCTCCGACTGCCTGAAGTACCAAACCCCCTCGGCGGACGGCTTGTAGAACTTCGTATTCCCACCGAATGTCGCAAAATCGAACGACGCCGTGTACCGCGATCCGTTCGTGGGAAAAATGGGGTGATCCACCGTATTAAACACGTAACTCGGAGTGATCTTGCTGGTCGTGCGCGGTCCAGACAGGTCTGGTTCCACTCCCTGATCCGTAACGGTCAGCATAAGCATGTCCCTCAAGTAGGGATTGAACCGAAGATAATCCTGCATCTGCGCACTGTAGAAGTACTGACTTACCTCAGTAACTGACTGTGCCTGGTAGGAGTATGCCAGGAACGCTTGTGACCATTGCCCCGTGCGAAAGCCCAGCGTTGTGGTTGCTCCTATCGAACTCTGCCGAAACTGGTTGATGAACCGTATATCGCTCCGAAACACGCTAAATCCGCCCGTAATGGGACGGCCAAACAAATAGGGCTCCGTAAAGCCGAGCGTGTAATTCTTCATTCGCTCACCGTTCTGCAACGAAACTGTGAGTGATTCGCCTCGGCCCATGAAATTCGTGGTCTGGAACGACAACTGTAGAAAAAACCCGTCGAACTGCGAGGCCCCGGCCCCGAAGGTCAACTGGTTCATGTTGGCCTCTTCCACATTGAGCGTCAGATCGACCTCATTCTCAGCCCCGGGCACCTTGTCAATCTGAATTGCCGTGTCCTCGTCCAACGGCTCGAAATAGCCGAGCTGATTGATACGTCGCACAGCAAATTTCAATGCCTCTGTATTGAACACGCCTCGCTCGACAAGACCGATCTCGCGCCGAATGACCTCATCATGGGTCGAGCGATTGCCGAGAAAACTGATGCGGTTGACGAAGTATTGCTCACCCTCCTGAAACTGCAACGTGACATCGACCACCGGACTTCCTTCAATCCGGATAGGCAAATCGCCGGCATTCTCCTCGTCGCGCGTCACAAGGTCGGGAAACGCCGTCATCTCGTAATACCCGATACCGCCATACGCATCCCGAGCAACGTCGAACGCCTCTCGAACCGCGCCCTCCGAATAGTAGTCACCCGGGTTCACATCCTCGAATATCTGGTCGAGCGCTTCGTCACGAATAATATCGGCGCCTTCAAACTCGAGCGTCCCGATCCGATACCGCTCCCCTTCGCTGACAGGGATCCGGAGTCGCACCGGACGGCTCTTCCCATCCTCGGCCACATCCCCATAATCGAGTTCCGGCTGGCCAATCTGCACGTCAATATAGCCATTGTCACGATAGTGCGCCACGAGCGCGTCGGCGTCCTGGTCAAACCCGAAGGGTCGATACGTGCCACGTCCCCCAATAAACGAGAAGAACCACCGCTCCCTCGTGTTCTTCATCTGCTTCTTCAACTCCCCTTCACTCATATTTTCATTTCCAGCGAAAGAGATGTCTTCAATTTGAACCTTGGGCCCCTCCTCGATGGTGAACGTAAGCTGCACGACTTTCGGCCCACCAGCCAAGGGTGTAACCTCGTGCGATACTTCGGCGAACTGAAACCCTTTTTCTGCGAACATCGCCCGCAGTAACCCTTCAGTCCGCCTGATGACGCCTGGTCCGATACGCGTGTCAAGACGAAGTTCGATGCCGTTATCCACCATCGCTTCGTCGATCTCCGTCCGGTCAAATTCATCAGACCCGACGAAGTCCACTATCCGGACACGTTCACGCTCCTCCATCAAAAAGATGGCGCGTTTCGCTTCCACTCCATTCGGATACGGGTCATCCACGATCTCGATTCGCAGATCCGTCAAGAAATTGGTATTCCACAAGCGCTCGAAATCCGCCAGTAGAACCTGCTGAACCGTCTCGTCATACGGGGTCCACCGTCCCTGCGACGGTAAACTGATGTAATCGTCGCTCTCCATGTAATAGAGGTAGGTCTGCCCATCGACACTCGGCACATTGCCCTGGGTCGGATACCGCAATTCAATCGTCCTGAACAAGACGGGCGAATCAGCAGGAGGCAACGCGGAGGGCGTCTGCCCCCCCCCTCCAGCCGGCTCCGCCGTAGCGATCGGGACCAAGCTCAGGCACGCACCAAGCCCGACCACCCACCACAAGAGCACTTTGCTTACTACGCTTCGCATGACCCTTCCCATTTCGCACCGCTCTGCACGTCGTTCACCTCTGCACCATCACGAACGCCGTCCCATGCAACCACCGACCAGGCATTCGGATTGTCCAGCCGTAACCCCTTGGCGCAACCCCGTCCGAGCATAGCCTTTGCCCCAGGCCCGGGAAGATCGCGGTAAGGTAAGAACCAATCCAACACGCACACATACCGGGACCATCCCACATTTAGACGCCCGCCATCAGCCGCCGGCCAACGTAAGTACCCGCCACGTCACGATACGTAAGCTCGCCATCCTCCAGATAGACCTCGATTTCCCCGTCCGTCAAACGCCCCCTGATGAGTTCCTCTGACAACGGGTCCTCCACGTAGCGCTGAATCGCCCGACGGAGAGGCCTTGCTCCGTAAGATCGGTCCTTACAGGTCACCTCTATAATCCAGTCCACCACATCGGGAGCCAGTACAATCTGTAACTTTCGGTCCTCGAGATGCGCATTCAACTGTTCGATCAGCATGGCGGTGATGCGCCGCAGGTCATCATCCGCCAATGCCTCGAACACAACAATCTCGTCGAGCCGGTTCACGAATTCAGGATTGAAGGTCCGGCGGACCTCGCCCAGGACCATGTCCGTAACACTTCGTCGGATCTCTTGCTCTCCTGACGGCCGGAACCCGAGCGCAGCCTTTTTCTGAATAAATCGGGCTCCGATATTGGACGTCATAATGATGATTGTGTTCTTGAAATCGACACGAGTTCCCAGACCGTCGGTCAGATGGCCGTCCTCGAATACCTGTAGCAGTATGTTGAACAGATCAGGATGGGCTTTCTCGATCTCATCAAGCAGAACCACGGAGTAGGGATTTCGCTTCACCTTCTCCGTCAGCTGGCCGCCATCCTCATACCCAACATAACCTGGCGGGGAACCAATTAGCTTAGAAACAGAGTGCTTCTCCATGTACTCCGACATGTCGAACCGGATCAACGCCGCGTCGGTCCCGAACAAGAAATTGGCCAAGGCTCTAGCCAGTTCCGTCTTTCCAACCCCAGTCGGTCCGAGGAAGACGAAACTTCCCACCGGGCGGTTCTGTGGTTTGAGTCCCGCCCGTGAACGGCGGATCGCCCGTGACAACGCCGAAACCGCATGCTCCTGGCTCACGATGCGATTGTGCAACTCGGCTTCCATGCGCAGAAGCCTGTCACTCTCATCCGGATTGATTGAGGTGAGCGGGACCCCGGTCCAGGACGACACGACCTCATCAATATGCTGCTTCCGCACCTCTATGGGTGCGGCCCCGGATTGCACGTCAAATTTCTTTCGCACGTACTGCAGGCTCTCGCGCGCCACAACCTCCTGTTCCTTGAAAAACTGGGCTTTCTCAAAGTCCTTCTTTGCCGCAGCACTCTCCATCTGTTCGACAGCCACGCGGATGTTGCGATTAATATCACCAAATTCTTCACTGAGGCCAGCGTCACGCAACTTGGCCCGCGCACCGGCTTCGTCCAGTAAATCGACCGCCTTGTCGGGAAGAAACCGCTCAGTTATGTATCGGCTTGACTGGTAGACAGCCGCCTCGATCGCCTCGGGCGTATAGATTACGCGGTGGAACGCCTGATAACGTTCCTGGACTCCAAGCAACACTTCGAGCGTCTCTGACTCGGTCGTCGGCTCCACTTTGACCACCTGGAACCGACGTTCAAGAGAGCGATCTTTCTCTATGTATTTCCGATGTTCGACCGGTGTTGTGGCGCCAATGCAGTGAATTTCTCCCCGTGACAGCGCAGGTTTCAGAATATTGGCCGCATCGAGAGAGCCCTCGGCAGAACCGGCTCCTACCAGCGTATGAAGTTCATCGATAAACACAATAATGCTGGGATTCTCGGTCAGCTCTTTCATGATCGCCTTGAGCCGTTCCTCAAATTGCCCCCGGTACTTCGTACCGGCCACGATGAGGGAGATATCCAGGGCAAAAATCCGCTTATCGGCAAGAAAATGCGGCACGTCGCCTCGCACGATCCGCTGCGCGAGTCCTTCCACGATCGCCGTCTTCCCAACCCCTGGCTCCCCAATCAACACTGCATTGTTTTTCGTACGACGGCACAGCACCTGTTCGATCCGTTCAAGCTCGTCCGCCCGCCCGACGAGCGGATCCAACGTGCCCTTCATCGCATTCTCAGTGAGATCGCGACTAAACTCGGAAAGTAGCGGTGTCTCCTTGACGCGGGTAAGTGTCGTCTTCTCGTTCAGCAGTTGCACGATGTCCTCGCGCACCGTGTTCAACCGCATGCCCTTTCCGACCAAAATCGACGCACCGATACAACGTTCCTCGCGAAGGATCCCGAGCAACAAGTGCTCGGTCCCAACGTAGTTGTGCAGCAGGCGCTCCGCCTCCTCGGCGGCAAACTGGAGCACACGCTTGGTCTCTGTACTGAAAGGAATCTCGACCGACGTCGACACCTTTTCTCGGCAGACTGTCCGCCCTTCAATTTCCTTGCGAATCCCCTCAAGCGATAAATGTGAGCGCGCAAAAATGCGGCTCGTCAAACCCTTCCCCTCACGGATCAACCCGAGCAGAAGATGCTCAGTCTCTATTGAGATGCTGCCGAGCTGGCTGGCCTCATAGCGGGCAAAGAACAAGACCCGGCGTGCCCGCTCTGTATAGCGCTCGAACATCGGTTGCCCCCTGCCCTCGGGAAGTGATGCTTTCGGAATCTCTCCGACGAGGACGCTCGCTAGACCGTAGCCAAAAGTGATGGACGACCCTCGGCAGTCGCGATCTCCTCCCTGGAGCCCCATGCAATGTAGTTAAAAAAGCCACCATGCAGCCTTCGAGTGACGGCCGCCACGGGAACACGACTACACGTCCTGCGGACAGAACCGCATACTGGTGCACTCCTGTGCATTATAAGGCAGATCGCCCTCAACCAGAGCCACAACGATCCGGCAGTGCCTTCAGAATCAATGGTTTACAGATTGCTGTCGACAGGGTGCAAGACCATCAAGCCTCACGCAACTTCCCATCCTCAAGACACAGCGCCCGATCACAAGCGGCCGCGAGTCGTGGATTGTGGGTTGCGATCAGCGAAGTCAGACCATATGCCGCATGCATGCCCCGCAGTAGTGAATGGAGAGATTCACCCGTGGTCTCGTCGAGATCGCCGGTCGGCTCATCGGCAAGTAACAAGGCTGGCCGCATCACAAGCGCGCGCGCCACGGCAACCCGTTGCTGCTCGCCGCCCGACAACATACCGGGGCGGTGGGACATACGCTCGCTCAACCCGACTTCCCGCAAAAGCATCTCTGCACGAGGTTCGGCCTCAGCCGGCGACACGCCCGCAATTCGCAGCGGCATAGCGACATTTTCGACGGCAGTGAACTCCGGCAGCAAGTGGTGGAATTGAAAGACGAACCCGACCTGTTGGTTACGGAAGGCGACAAGTGCATCGTCATCCGCCGTCGAGACATCTGTCTCACCTATCCTGACAACACCACGATCGATACGATCGAGTCCGCCGACCAACTGGAGCAAGGTGCTCTTTCCAACGCCGGACGCGCCGACAATTGCAACCATCTCACCCTGCTCGACCACCAAGTCCAGGTCACGCAGGACAGCGAGTTTACGTTCCCCGACCGCAAAGGACTTCTCCAAACCGCGGACAGTCACAAAAGCCATGAGCGAACGCTACTGGTATCTCAAGGCCTCGGCAGGATCGAGCCGAGAGGCCTGACGGGATGGGTAGAGCGTGGCCACGAGACACACCAGCACTGCGGCCCCAACAACCAGTAGAAAATCCAGTGGCCGAACCGTAAAGGGCACCCACGCAATGTCATAAACGTCGATCGGAATTTGTATCAATTGATAATGATCCGCGACGAGCGAAACGATCAAGCCAGCCCCGGCACCAACAAGCGTGCCAACCGCGCCGATAATGCCACCTTGCAGCAGGAAGATACGGCGGATGCTGCCAGAGGTCGCTCCCATCGTCTTCAATATCGCAATGTCACGACTCTTCTCCATGACGAGCAAGATCAACGACGCAACAATATTCAGGGCCGCCACCATCATGATCAGGCCGATGGTGATCGAGATCGCCATTTTTTCCAGCCACAGCGCCGAAAACAGCGCCTGGTTCATCTGCCCCCAATCCTCCGCAAGATACCCTCCGCCCAATCTTTGCGGCACCGCATCTGCGATCTCAGGGGCACGATCAAGATCGGTCACCCGAAGCTCGATCATATCGACCCGTTCCTTATTGAACAGCCGACCAGCCACGTCGAGACTGACGAAGCCGTAGGAATTGTCGTATTCGTAGAGCCCCAGAGCAAAAATCCCCACCACCTGCAATCGGCGGGCACGGGGCACAGGCCCCATCGGAGATAACGTGACACTTTGTGGCGTGAGCACCGAAACAACATCCCCGACAAACGCGCCAAGAGCAAGCGCCAGATCTTGCCCAATCACGACCCCGCCGAGCACCCCCTCGTGTTCTGCATCGAGTGCCTCAAGACTTCCGTGGCGAACCGATTGGGCGATCTCCGTCACCCCGACTTCCAACGCCGGGTCGATCCCCTTGATCGAAATGAACGCCTCACCCCCACCGGCCGTTGCCACCGCTCGACCCAGCACTGCCGGTGCAGCCCCAATGACTCCAGGAACCTGAGTCAACCGATCGACCTCCTCGCGGTAATCATCGAACCCACCACCGAGAATCTTCCAGACATACACGTGGGCCGACGCACCAATGATCTTGTCCCGAAGCTCCTGCTGCATCCCGGTCATCAGCGCTAGAGCAATGACCAGTGCCATCACCCCAACCGCAACGCCGGCGGTTGATACGAGCGAAATAAGTGAAATGAACGCCTGGCGACGCCTGGCAAACAGGTAACGCGCCGCCACATAAAGCTCGAAAGGTAGGTTCATCGCATTCAGGATGACGTCTCGGTGTCGTCCGTTGCCAGCGCCGCTTCGACCGACGCCGAGTCCACCCTCGTCCGCATAAGTGGAAACAAGATCACGTCGCGAATAGACGGGCTATCAGTAAGAACCATGACCAGCCGGTCAATGCCGACACCTTCTCCTGCCGTGGGAGGAAGCCCATACTCGAGAGCTCTGATGTAATCCTCGTCCATCTGGTGTGCTTCAAGGTCTCCGCCTTCCCGGTCCTGAAGCTGAGCTTCGAAGCGCCGACGCTGTTCCACAGGATCGTTGAGCTCACTGAAGGCATTCGCTACCTCCATTCCCCCCACGAACAACTCGAATCGCTCCACCGTTTCCGGATCGTCCGGCCGTTGTTTCGAAAGGGGTGACACCTCTGTTGGAAAATCATGAATGAACGTCGGCTGAAACAGGAACGGTTCGCACAATCGCTCAAACAGTTCGACGGTGATCTTGCCTGGCCCCTGCTCAGGTTTCGGAGTCAGCCCCAGGCGCGTGGCAAGAGCGACAACCATTTCCCTGTGGCGCAGATGGGTTTCCTCTACCGATTCCCCCACCTTCTCGGTAGCGGCCTGACATACAGCGTGCCGCAACGGCATACGGGCAAATGGCGGACGAAACGACAAGGCCTGACCACCAAACGTCATCTCCTCAGCCCCAATCGCGTCACGAGCCACCGTCGCCAACAACTCTTCCGTAAGGGCCATCAATGCCTGGTAGTCGCTATACGCCTGATAGAACTCCAGCATCGTGAACTCAGGGTTGTGCTGAGTGGAAATACCTTCGTTTCTGAAATTTCGGTTGATTTCAAAGACGCGCTCAACCCCTCCCACAACCAATCGCTTGAGATACAGTTCCGGTGCAATCCGCAGATACAACTCCATGTCCTGCGCGTTGTGATGGGTCACAAAAGGCCGCGCAAGCGCTCCGCCTGCTATCGGCTGCATCATCGGCGTCTCGACTTCCAAGAATCCTCGATCCACAAGAAATCGACGAATCGCCGTTAACACCTTCGCCCTGGTCTCGAATACCCGCCGGGACTCGGGGTTCACGATGAGGTCGAGATACCGCTGGCGATATCGTGTCTCAACGTCGGTCAATCCGTGCCATTTCTCTGGAAGCGGTAGATGGCACTTGGCGAGGAATTCAATCCGCCCCGCCCAGATCGTCAGTTCATCCGTACGGGTTCGAAAGAGGTGGCCCTCGACCCCGACAAAATCCCCAATGTCGAGCCGCGTAGCCAGTTCGAAATCACGAGAGGATAAGGCATCCTGTCGAATATAGACCTGGAGTCGAGCCAAGCCATCAGAAATCACCAGAAACCTGGCCTTTCCGAAGCTTCGGATAATCTGAATGCGCCCCGCGGTCATCACCTGCACTCTGGATTCCTCCAGAACAGGCCCAGTTGTCGTTCCATGCGCACCCACGATGGTCGAAACCGCGTCCGACCGCTCAAATGCATGTGGGTACGGGGAGACGCCGGAGTCGATGAGCTCGGTCAGATTGGCCCGGCGCTGTTGACGTTGATCGTTTTCTCGAGATTCTGGCATCAGTCCTCAACGGCGTCGGCCAACCCCCGCAAGACGGCATCTAGGACGCCGTTCACGAACCGCGGAGATTGTGCGTCGCTGAATGCGCGGGCGAGTTCGATGGCCTCATCGATGACGACGGCCGGCGGCACTCTCTCCGCGAGTAACTCGTACACAGCGAGACGGAGCACCGTGCGATCCACGACAGCCATGCGGGCGACCCGCCAGTGATCGGCCACCGCTTCGATCAACCCGTCTATCCGCTCGAGTGCGTCAACCGTGCCGTGGACCAAGCGATCCGCCACACGTCGCCCCGAGTCGGAGGTCTGATGCTCGACCCAGTAACAGCGCATCGCCTCGTCCAGGGTTGGCCCGTCAACCCCACTGATATCACGCTGGTAGAGCATCTGCAGGGCCGCCACCCGACTCTGCCGCCGCTCATCGGAACTCGATCGAACCACGTTCACCCTGGCGGCTCCAACGCTTTCAACGACGAAAACTGTCGAAAGAGCTTCATCATGGACAACACGGCTTCGGCCGCTTCCCAACCCTTGTTTGAAACGCCCTCTCCAGCGCGCGCCAAAGCTTCTTCCACCGAGTTAGTCGTCAACACGCCAAAGGCCATGGGAAGACCGCTCTGAAGCGACGCACTGGTGAGGCCCTGGGCGACCGCAGCCGCTATGAAATCAAAATGCGGCGTCTCGCCGCGGATCAGACACCCCAGCCCAATGACGCCGTCGACCTGACCAGTAGCAGCCAGTCTCCCGGCAGCCTGGGGAATCTCGAATGCCCCGGGGACGGAAGCCACGACGACAGCATCGCCAGTGACCCCGACGGCGCTGAGCGCCGCCAGTGCACCATCGTGCAGGCGTTTCGTGACAAAGTCGTGATAGGACGACACCACGATTCCCACCCGCGGCCTCTTCTCATTTCCCATGCTCTTCGAGGTTGCCATTACCGTCCGGTGAACTGTGGCTGCCGCTTCTCAAGAAAGGCCATGGTCCCTTCTCGCGCATCCGCCGTGCCATTGACCACACCGAAGGTAGAAGCCTCGAAAGCGAGTCCATCGGGTAGCGACATGCTGGAACCATGCCGGACGGCGTCGAGGATGGCCCGGATCGCGATGGGAGCCTGTTGTGCGATCGTGGAGGCGAGTTGATGCGCTACCTCTTTCAGCGCCTCTGGCTCAACCACTCGATTGACCAATCCAATCCGCCACGCCTCCTCGGCACCGATGGGCGCCCCGGTGAGTAGCAGTTCCAACGCACGCCCGGATCCCACCAGACGAGGTAAACGCTGCGTCCCACCGAACCCGGGAATGATACCCAATCCGATCTCCGG
>CAZPZZ010000061.1:0-22367 GCA_964591245.1 uncultured Vicinamibacteraceae bacterium
ATCGCCGATAAAGAAACGCAGGCGCTAATCCTCAACCCTCGGGACGCTCTGCATTTCGGCTTGCTTCACCTCGTCACGGCTGAAGATCCGAATCTCCCGCGGCTTCAGATTCGCCAGGGCACGCTGGGTAAATTGACGGCCGAAGGATCCTGTTCCACCGGTCACGAGAATGGCGCTGTCTTCTATCGACATTGAACCTTTAGTCTTAGGGGGTTCCACAAGCGGAACCGGAGCCCACGTTCGCGAAGGCCCCAATACCGTGTCAGACTGCCGCCGTCCCCCATGAGGGAGAAATGGTGGAGAACACTCTGATTGAGGATAGTCGGGCTTGGATAATCGCGACCGCCCCAGAGGCTGCCGTAGCCGACAACCTGCGTTGCATTTTGGAAGATGATACCACGTGCTTTTCCGATGCCGTGGCGAGTACGACTCACCGAAACTTACGGCATCAACGAGGCCTGGCTCACATCGGCTCCGGAGCGTGAACCGCGGTCTGCGAACCAACACGAAGACATACTAGAATCACTCAACAACAACGCGACCGCCCTTGAATCGACATCGAAAGCAGACAGTAATGAGCCTGACGTATCATCCAGCGCATAGCGTTCGGTGCCTCTTCGCGGCTCTTCTCCTGACCGTGGCTTTTCCAGTACACGCCCAGGAACGCAACGGGTTACCAGACCTCGTCGAGAATGCCACACGGCTCGCCACACCCACAGCCCAAGAACGTCACGATGCTCTCATCTCGCTCCTCGACCACCATGGTCTCTCCTACGAAATCCAGGAATTCCAACAGAAACCGGAAGACCCCGCTCCCTCAGCAGGACGTAACGTCTCAGTGTGGCTAGGCTCTGGCCACCGACAACTGATTGTGGGCGCTCATGCTGATGCGGCCAGGCTCACCGACGGAACGCTCAGCCAGGCCATGGTCGACAACGCAGCCGCTGTTGCGATCCTGGTCAGACTCGCCACCACCCTCCAGCACCATGAATTCAAACATCGCATACGGATCGTGTTTTTCGACCTCGAAGAGCGCGGCCTGCTGGGCTCTCGCCATCTCGTTTCGACGATAGCTCCGGACGCTGTTGCCGGCATGATCAATCTCGACATCGCCGGCTATGGAGACACAATCATTTACGGGCCGTCCGCCAACCGTGGGAACGCCCCCCTCTTCACGGCCCTGCACCATGTCTGTGCTGACGCTGATACCCAGTGTCTAGAATTTCCAGTCTTTCCCCCCAGCGACGACCGCAGCTTCCAGCGAGCAGGGATACCAAATATCTCGCTGGCAACCTTGCCCCGCAGGGAGGCCCATCAACTCTGGCTAGTACTGAACACTGACCCGGACGAATCCGGCCTTGCACCCGGCTTCGTACCGCCAATTCTGCAGCTGATCCACACCGACAACGATACCCAAGACAAATTGGACGCCGAGGCCATGAGGCTGGCCTACAACGTCGTCAAGGAATTACTACTCAGGCTCGATCAACACTTGCCCTGACACCCGATGACGCAAGAGTGCCTATCACCTGCTCATCAGCGCCTGGAAGTGCGAGGGCTGTACAGGCTATGGCTGTCGAGGCGTGAAACACGGTCAGATGCGCGGTGGCGTGGTATGGAAACTCGGCGTACAGTTCAGCCCGGTCAAAAACGAAAGAGCCGGTTCACCTTCACGATGAATCCGCGGTTCCGCAGTTCAGTGTAGCGATCTGGCATCAGCGGATCGGTCTCACGGTCTTCGGTATAGACGACAAAGAGTTCGCTTCCCGGCGAGTACTCCCACCGCAACCGTAGATTGTTGCTCAGGGTATTGCTCCCCGAGTTGTACTGGGTCAGGCCGGAAAAGAACATACGCGGCGTGAAACTATAATTCACCCGCGCCACCAGCAGATCCGTTCGGAACGCCCCCAGCGGCGTGTCAATCCAATTCAGCGACACGCTGGGCTCCAGAGAAAATTGATTCGTCAAAGACAGGCGTGCACGTCTGAAACTGACAGAACGAATCGTCCCATTGAAATATTCTCCGAACCGTACATTCAGCGAACCGGTAAGACGATGCTGTGCGCCTGGCGAGTAGGACGCCTCGGCATCTCGAAACCGATACCCCCCCACCGGAAACGTCACCCCCGAACCTGGGCTGAAGGGCCTCGAGAGAAACTCATAATTCTCGGCAACGTTGAAGCCGATCCGGTCGCTGTTCTCCAACTCGGCAGAGAACCCCAACTGCGATTGTCGAGTCTGCACGACCCTCGTATCAGCCGCCTCGATGTAGTCAAAACTCCCTTCAAAGCGAAACTGACGAATGGTCTCGAAAGAACTGGGCCTGGGACTGAAACGCCCCGTGGTATAGGTCCGTCTGAAATTGTCCCGCCGCAGAAAACCTACCTCAGGGATGAAGTTATCCTCGACCAGAAGATGTTCAGCCCTGAAACCGTAGCGGTCTCCTCCGTAATCGAATCGCCCTTGATAGCTCGTGTTCTTGTCCTCGCGGCCAGGGGTATCGGTCTTGGCCAGATAGGTGACGACCCCGATGTTCTCGAAGAAGGAGAACGTGGCATCGGCGCCATAGGCCTGGCTCGCACCCTCACCAACGAGGGAAACCGAGCGGTTCGTAAAAAGCGCGCCGATACTGCTACGTCGCAGGATGTCGCGCTTGACCCGCGCCACCGTGAAATTCGTCATTTCGACGCCGGCGGAGGCCTCGTCATCGGTGTGAATGTTCAGGAAGCCAACATCAAATGCCCCGATCTTCCCGGTGACCCGCCCGCCGCCAACGATCGGCACAACAGCCCCTCGCTGCAATCCGATCTTCCGACTGTAGAACAACGTTGGCGCATTGCCGCCACCGAAGGGGCTCCCCCCACCGCTAAAGCGCAGAGCACCAAACCCGCCAAAGAGTCCCCCTCGCGCAAAATCGAAGATTCCACGACCCTCCAGAAAGAACTCACGTTTTTCCGGAAAAAAGAGACTAAAGCGAGTCAAATTGACCTGCTGCTCATCCACCTCAACCTGCGCAAAATCCGTGTTGTAGGTAAAGTCGGCGGTGAGATTCTGTGTAATGCCATACTTCACATCGATGCCGGCATTCGCGTTGCCCGCGTTACGAGTTGGCGGAGTGGCATTCAGGTTTGTCTGCACGCCACCAATCGCGTAGGGTTTGATCTCCAGGTTCTTGCTTCCCTCTGGCACCTCGAGCCCGACGAGCGTCGCTGCTGCAGACACCCGAAAAATCGCCCCAAAACCGGTCGAGATGGGCAACGGCGTGAGATACGAAAATTCATTCTTTCGCCGGACATTTCGCCGCAATTGCAGGCCCCATACCTGGTCAGGTCCGGGCCGATAGCGCAGAGACCTGAACGGAATCTGCATCTCGACGGTCCAACCTCCCTCAAATCTGGCGGTCTGCGCATTCCAGACCGGATTCCAGTCGCTGTTTGGATTACTTTCATTCGTGATCGCAAAATCGGCAATCGCGCCCAGCGCATTGGTGTAAAAGACGACGCCGTTACGCCGGTCGTAGAACGTGTCCAACAACACATGGAACGCATCGTTCTGGCGAAGCTGGTCCGAGTCTCGCCGCATCTCGTTCGCCACCCACTGGCTCGGCCCAGATGCGTCCCGCAACGTAGAGATTTTCGGCATCAAACAAGGTCCAGGCCTCGGTCCTCTCGGTCGAGGGTGCACCAGGATTTGGCATCTGCTGGATGAACTCGGTGATGGCCTGCACGGTCTGATACACCTGCTCGTCGAGTTGACCATCCATTTGGATCTCCTCGGTCACTCGGGTCGCGCGGACGGTCGCGCGGCGCTGGGCGTCGCGACTGATCACCGCCGGCGCCACCGGAGGTTCGGGGCCATCGATCGTCCCCGGTGCCAGACGCGGCCGTTCCTGGTCAACACCGCGGCGGGCCAGCCGTGGCGTCCTTACGGACGGACGCTGTCCTCCCGGAACAACGCTCTCCGGCGCCGCCTCCAAGATCGGACCAGCAGATCCAGGCCGAGACACGCGTTCGGGCTGGTCGGAAACCTCCCATCCCAGGGCTTCCGCCAGCATCGGCACAAGCTCACCCACCAATCGGTCCTGTAACTCGAAGAACTGGTCGATCAGCCCGTCGACCGTCAGCGTCCCCACCACCGCCCCCGTCGAGGTATCGACCAACCGCGTCGTAACGCGGAGCTGGTCCTGGAGTCGTTGATAGCTTCCGGTCAGAAGCCACCGCGCCCCCAGGCGCTGGCCTACCGCGCGGTCAGACTCGCCCCCTTCTTCAACCCGTATGACGGAGTGGAGATCTGTCCCACCGGTCCCCTCCAACACAGTGACACCGCTCAATCCGACAGCGATGGACTCAGCGAAGCCCACCCCAAACCACGCATCGTCGTCTAGTCCGGTGATGTTGACGAAAGGGCGCACCCCAATACGGCCGAGCGACAACTCAAGAGCGGACTGCGCGTCGACCCCGTCGGCCATCGCCACAACCAGAGCCAGCACGATCACGCTCTGCCCTATGGCACCGTGCAAACCAGAACGACGATTGGTCACGACAGGACTCCTCTCTTCGTTACCAATTTCATGGAGTCGGTCTTGGGGATCGCCGACTCAGCGGAGTCCAAACCTACCCGTCATACAGAAACGACAGTGGCATTTATCGACATCCCGGAACGCAGGATAGCCAGAATAAAACATTTGCCAACTCCGCGTGCACTTCTTCGGAAGAAACAGGTTGCACGCGGGAATAAGAGTGATTGCAAACCGAACCCTGGTCACCCCGCCCGGATTCGTACTTCGAAGCACTGAATGAGCACGAACCGTCAAAGATGGTCGCGTCATAAAGGGCACTCCTCAGACACGTGTCTCGACAGCCGCCCGTTACAATGGTCCGCAGACATGACCTCTGCAGCCTCACATCGGCTCTCCGTATCACTGCTCCTCTGTGGTCTCTTGACTTCGCAGGCAACATCTCTGATCGCCACGTCACAGGAGTTCGCTGATTCACAGCCACCTGCACTGGTTAGAATCCTGCCGTTCACTAATCTCTCCAGCCAGCCAGCAGATGACTGGATTGGGGTGGGAATCGCTGAAACTGTCGCTACCGGTTTGAATGCCCTCGACATGCTCAGAGCGGCGCGTATGGATGATCCGACCGTCGGAACAGGAGCGTCCACCGGCTCGAGCACGTCACCAGAGAGCACTGAACGCGTTCTCCCCACGGTGATCATCCGTGGGAACTACCAGCGTCTCGGCGAGCAACTTCGACTTACAGCTCAAATCACAGACGCCGGAAGCACAACGATCCGGCACAGCGTGACCGTTGACGGCGCCGTTGCGGATCTCTTTGCTATGCAGGACCAACTGCTGGCAGAACTGCAACGCACGTTCGAGCTCGAATACGGTCTGACACCTGTAGCATCGCCACGCCCGCGGGCGTCCGTAGCAGAATCCCTTGCAGCGTCTACTCCGGAACAGATCCCCCCTCGGTCACCAGCAGTGATGTCCGCGATCGACGGCCCACCCGCGCCGGTAGCTCCGGCGACAATCAATCGTGATGCCAACGGCCGCGCAACGGTCCGCGCCGTTCGCCTCGATGCTCCGTTGCGTCTAGACGGTAACCTCGACGAGGCGATGTACACGACCGTGCCGCCTATGAGCGACTTCATTCAGCAGCAGCCGGATGCTGGAGCTCCTGCAACAGAAGCGACAGATGCCTGGATCTTTTACGACGATGATGCCATCTATGTCGCTGCGCGCCTCTGGGAATCCGTGCCCGAGCCGCAGTGGATCGCCAACGAGATGCAACGTGACTCACCACAGCTCATCAGCAACGATGGCTTCATCGCCGTCTTTGACACGTTTTACGACCGACGGAACGGCTTCGCATTCCGAGTCAACCCAATCGGCGGATTCAACGACATACAAGTTACCGACGAACAGTGCTGCGGCAATTCTGACTGGAACCCCGTTTGGGATGTACGAACGGGGCGGTTCGATGGGGGTTGGACACTTGAGATGGAGATTCCCTTCAAATCACTCCGTTTCCGTCCTGGTCCAACACAGGTGTGGGGCGTTCAACTTGGTCGCGAGTGGCCAAGACTCTTCGAAGAGGCGTACCTCACGGCCGTGCCGATTTCGGCCGGCCCCGGCCAATACCGAGTGTCTGCGGGGGCAACGCTCACGGGCCTGGAGGTCCCTGAGGGCAACCGCACCTTTGAAATCAAGCCGTACGTGATTGGCTCCCTCGCTACAGACAGGAATGCGATTCCGCCCATTTCCAACGAAGGTGCCGGAGACTTCGGGGTGGACGTGAAATATGGACTCACGGAAAACTTGACGGCCGACTTCACCTACAACACGGACTTTGCACAAGTTGAGGTTGATGAACAGCAGGTTAATCTGACCCGCTTTAGTCTCTTTTTCCCAGAAAAACGTGAATTCTTCCTTGAAGGACAGGGGATTTTTGATTTTGGACGCGCCCCGGGCTCTGGCTCTAGTCGAGGGGGATCGTCAAGAACCTCCGCCGCTGCCAACGTGCCCACGATCTTTTTCAGCCGTCGCATCGGTTTAAATCAGGGACAAACCGTACCGATTCTTGGCGGAGGGCGCCTGACCGGAAAGCTTGGCGATTTCAACGTCGGCGCCATCAACATCCAGAGCGATGAGACGCCTGATGCGAACGCTCTGGCAACGAACTTTACGGTGGTACGGATTAAGCGCGACATCTTACGACGCAGCCGCATTGGAGGGATCCTCACCAGTCGGTCTGTTTCACTAGCCGGTGATGGTTCCAATCAGGCGTACGGCCTTGATGGTGCGTTCTCGTTCTATGACAACGTCAATTTTTTTGGCTATTACGCACGCACCCAGACGCCAGACCTTCGAGAGGATGACGCAAGCTATCAAGCCGCATTCTCCTATGACGGTGACCGGTACGGGCTCAGAGTCGACCATCTGCTCGTCGGGGACAATTTCAATCCAGAAATAGGTTTTCTTCGACGAGACAACTTTCGGCGCACGTTCATGCAGGCGCAGTTCAGCCCACGACCCGCGAGCATTGCAGTTGTCAGACAATTTTTCCTCAGCGCCAACATCGACTACATCCTGAATGGCGCAGGACAGCTCGAAACGCGCACCTTACAAGCTCGTTTCCAGACTAGCTTTGAGAATAGCGACAGCATTTCCGCCGATACCCAACAAAGTTACGAACTCTTGTACCGACCTTTCGAGATCGCGCCAGGGGTCGCCATCCCAGTAGGTGCCTACGGATTTCAGGATTACAGGGCATCCTACCGGATGGGCCCACAACGACGGCTCGCGGGCAGCTTCTCGATCCAGCGCGGCAGCTTTTTCGGCGGTAGTATCACTGAACTCCGGTATTCTCGTGGCCGCCTCGAGATCACGCCACAGTTTTCATTCGAACCGAGTATTGCCGTCAGCGACATCGCATTGCCTCAAGGGAATTTCACGGCAAAGTTGGTCACCACACGTCTCACCTATACCTTCACGCCTCGCATGTTCCTCGGAGGCCTGCTCCAATACAACTCCACACGAAACGTGATGAGCAGTAACGTACGCCTCCGATGGCAATATCAACCAGGAAGTGAGCTCTTTGTGGTCTACAACGACCAACGAGACACCGAATTAGGCCGAAACTTCCCGCTGCTCGAGAACCGAGCGCTCGTGGTGAAATTCACCAAGTTTTTTCGCTTTTGAGTCAAAATGTTTCTCTGCTGAATCCCGCGCCTCCCCGCCGGGCAACGCACGCCGAGAGGGATTATTCAGAGCGTAGCGAGAAAGCCCACCAGCAGCCGAGTCACTTCATCTGGAGCCTCCTGCTGAATCCAGTGCCCCTTGCCCTCGATGATGGTAGAACCTCTGAAATCCGTACAATTGGCTCCTGCCCCGGCGTAGATGTCCACGCCCGGCACGAAGGTCCTGACGGGATCAAGAGACCCAGCAATAAATCTACTCGGTTGATGAACCTGAAGGTGAGCCAACTGCGGAAGGCGCTCCCAGTCCAGGCCCTGGGCCCGGTAGCGGTTGAGCGGCCCACGGAATCCCCCTCGTTTGAAGGCCGAGGTGTAGTAATCCAGGTCCTCTTCAGTCATCCATGCCGGAAACCGCGCCGGATCCACCATCATTCCGAGCATGTCTTCAACGGGCTGGAGGGCTGATAGGCTGTGGAGCGGTGCATGCTCGCCATCTCCAGAGATCGCGTAGTACACCTTTCGTAGTGCCGTGCGGACGTCGGCTTCGAACGCCGCCTCGGCAACGCCTTCGTTCTCGAAGTAGAGCTGGTAAAAGAATCCGTCGCCGTAGAGCGCCCTCCATTGATCCAGACTGGGCATCGGACCTCTCTGAAAGAAGGGCACGCTCAATCCGACCACCGCGGCAACCCGGTTGGGATGCAGCGCGGCGGTATTCCAACAGATAGGGGCACCCCAATCGTGCCCCACGAGAATCGCCTGATCCTCGCCGCATGCGTCGATGAGCCCCACAAGATCGTCGGTCAAATTTGTCATGTCATACGAGGCAATCGACTCCGGTTTGTCACTCTCGCCATACCCGCGCACGTCAGGCGCCACCACGCGGAACCCCGCGTCGGCGACAGGCTGAATCTGATGACGCCAGGAATACCAAAGCTCTGGAAACCCGTGCACCATGATGACCAGCGGCCCCGATCCCTCAACGGCGCAGCGCAATGCGACCCCGTTCGTCTCGAATCGCTCAAAAGGGAAGCCCGCCTCTTGACGCGTCCGCGCCGCAATCCCACGGGCAGTCAGGGCTGTCATCATTGCAGCTGCCAGAAACTCTCGTCGCGTCGGTACTTCAGACAAGAGCACCTCCTCTCTCAAAGTGCGGGTCAGGCGGAGCGCACTCACCCCGCCTTCGTCGGTCATGCTGAAAACTCTCAGCTAGTTCCTTCAACAAAGCTTCACGAGGTGAACTTCATGTGCGGATTTCACACTCCGCGCATACAGTACGAGAGACCATCGCCATTGCAAGCAGGACGAGGGTCCACCGCCTGGCCACCCTGTTCCACACTCATCGTCGTGACGGTCTTCGTGTGCCGGCTACAACCAACGTGCCTCACTCGACGTCATAAATAGCAGCCAATAAAAAAGACGTCCATACATTTCGCGCATGGCGGTATGTGTCTGGACAAATGCGTTCACATTCGGGAGAAGTTCCACCAGGCCCTGGCTCGAACGTTCTGGCGCCCGAAAATCTACAGGGAAGGGTACAACGGTCAGGCCTGTCCGTTCGAAGAGCTCCTGCGCCCGAGGCATGTGAAACGCCGAAGTCACCAGAAGAAGTCGTACCGCTGCCGGGTGACGGGCCCCGAGCGTCGCCGCGACCATCTGCGCTTCATCCGCAGTGTTTCGTACCAGGCCTGTGACCAGGATGCGATCTGGCGGAACCCCCAGCGAATGGGCATACTCCGCAAGTACCTCGCCTTCAAATCCGGCGTCCGGCCGCCCTTGCCCGGCGCCTGTAAACACCAACAACGGAGCCTTTCCCGCACCAAAGAGCTCGACGCCACCAAAAAACCGGTCCGCATCTCCCCATTCGCTCACCCTTCCGGCCCCCGGTGCGATGCTCCGGCCTGAGCTGAGCACCACAATCGCGTCGGCGTGCGACACGTCTGTTACGGGAACACGCTCCGCCCACGCTTCAGCCGCTCTCATCACCCTTTGTCCCACCGCGGGACTGCTGCTAATCCAGAGGACCACAACCGCCATCCAGGTCAACCACCGAACACGCAGCACCAATCCCACAAGTAGCGCCGAGAGTGTCAGTCCAAGGGGCAGTACAAAGAGCGGCAGTAATTTACTGAGATAGAACATCGCACAGGGTTTCCAGAGACCACTCCATGTCCCATCTACATGGCGTAATCCTCGCTTCCAGGTTCCGCGCGTAGTGTACCCCTGACATCGACACACGAACGAGGCCCAGATCAGCGCACGACCGACACTTATCCGGCCGCCCACGTAGTCGCTCGACGAAGGAACGATGGAACACCCCATCCCGTTATACTTGGCCAGTTCCATCGGGCCAAACATCCAGCCGGGTTTATGCCTAAGACACTAGCCGCGCGGTCAGAGCAACCGCGGGAGGCAGGGAGCATCTCGGCTACACCACGATCACGCAGACGCGGGGGAGCAGGACATGAACCGAAGCATTCACAGGTGGGGCGGATCCACACTGGTCGCAGTGTGGATTATCGGTAGTGGGATTCTACACGCTCAGGAGCGCCCCGAAATCACGGTGGCACAGGTCGACCAATGGATGCAGGAACTGTCGAACTGGGGACGCTGGGGGCCCGACGATCAGCTCGGCACAATAAATCTCATTACCGCGGCGAAGCGCCGTGAAGCACTCGCCTTAGCTACAACAGGCGACGTGGTCTCCCTGTCACTCCCCATCGACGTCGTGTCGCCGCCCGACGACCCGGACTCCACCGCCGCGTTCACCAGCCTCCGGGTCAGCAACATCCCGTCGGGATTCCTGATGGAACGGCAACAGGTGGCCTTTCACGGGTCGACGGTCAGTCATCTCGATGCGTTGTGCCATGCGCACTACCAGGGCAAGATCTACAACGGACTCTCGCTTGATGACGTCTTCGACGAGAACGGCTGTGCACGGATGGGCATCGGTGGTCTGGCCGGTGGCGTTGTCACACGCGGCGTGCTTCTCGACATCCCACGCCTCAAGGGACTCGATGCGCTCGAGACCGGCACCCATGTATACCCTGAAGACATCGAGGCCTGGGAACGTCGGACAGGTATCACCATCTCAGCAGGTGATGCCATTTTTCTCCGCACCGGGCGCTGGAAGAACGGTAACCGGTCAGGCTACGACATCACCGTCGCCCCCTGGTTGAAGCAACGAGACGTTGCGCTGGTCGGTAGCGACGGCACTCAGGACGTCGGGCAAATACCGGGTACCGTGCTGCCGTTTCACAAGCTGGTACTCGTCGCGCTTGGCGCAAACATCTTCGACAACATGGATCTCGAAGCCCTGTCCGAGACTGCCGCCAGGCTCAATCGTTGGGAATTTTTGCTGATCGCCGCACCCATTCCGAACCCGGGTGGCACCGGCTCACCACTGAACCCCTTGGCGATCTTTTGACGCATGGCCAAACTACTCAGCCGAGTGGCTTCCGAGCGACGGTCGACGCGACATACCGGCCCTCGAATTCCCCATCCCGCTCACTCAGAATCTCGAGTCCAGACACAAGACGCGAGAGTTCTCCGTGCCGCAGGAGGTAGTCGGGATTCGAGGGCTTCCCATACTTTTTCTGCGCCACCGTAAATGTCTCGTAGAAGAGAACGCCGCCCGGCGCAAGCGCATCAACAAGAGTCGGAAAAAGCGGGCGGTGCAGATAATGGACTCCAAGGATGAGCTGATACGCGTCGGTGCCGAGAATCACATCCTCGGCTTCCAGATCGACGACCTCCGCCACGACGGGTAAGCCGAGACGCTGGGCTGTATTTCGCAACGTGGCTATACGTTCAGGGTCGCGATCGACACCGTGCACGTCGAGCCCCAGGGCGGCGAGCAACAACGCGTGGCGTCCGGCGCCGCAGGCCACATCGAGCACTCGCCCCTTCGATGGCAGAAGGCTGGCATTTTCGACCAACCATGAGCAAGGGCCATACCGGCCAAACGGAGTGCCCGTCGAATGCGCTTTCTCTCCACGCCATTCGACGAAACCACCTCGTAGATTCAGCACCTCCTGGAACCCTGCCTGTGCCAGGAACGCCGCCGCCTGCGCACTTCGGATACCATGCTCGCAATAGACGAGCAACGGCCTGCCATGAGTCGGAAGCGTCGCCGGCGCGCTCGGTAACAGCCCGAGCGGCAGGAGCGTCGCACCGGGAATATGGCCAAGTGCGTCGTACTCCTGAGGCGTACGCACATCCAGAATATTGACGTTGCCGGCCTCAACGAGGCGCTGGGCCTCGACGGCATCGATGTCACGAAACCGCCCAACCGGAGCGCTACTCATATTGACCACCTAGCCGAGTAGCCAGAACTGCATCCAGCATATTCACTTCACTCGCCAACATTGGCGAAGACATATCAACAATCGCCAACCTCATGACCACACCCGACCACATCGCTGGCTAGGCCGCTGTCCAACCACCATCGACCAGGTACATGGCACCATTGCAATACGTTGATTCATCAGAGCCCAGAAACAACGCAAGGTTGGCAACTTCCTCATTACTGGCATAGCGTTTCATCGGCACCATACCTTCGAACACTGTTCGTACCCCTGATGGATCCTCCGGAGACAACTGGTTTTCCAGTGACGCGATCATTCTGTTATCGACCGGGCCAGGCCCGATCGCATTGACGCGAATACCTGCCTCGGCAAATTCGAGACATGCCGTCTTCACGAGACCAAAAACAGCATGCTTACTTGCAATGTAGGGACCAAGCCCCGCAAACCCAATCATTCCGCCAATTGAAGAAGTGGCAATAATGGACCCTGCTCCACGTTCTTTCATGACCGGAACACTGTGCTTTATCGCCAACCAGACACCGGTCACATTCGTATTCAATACCTGGTTGAAGCTCTCGACCGTCTGATCGGTAAGCGGTGTGAGAACACCTTCCGTTCCAGCGTTCGCCACGAGGATGTCAAGTCCACCGAATTGTTCCACTGCGGTAGACACGGATCGCTTAACGTCATCTTCATCAGTTGCCTCAGCCACGCATTGCGCAACACCCGCGAACGCCGACAACCGCTCCCGGGTCGCGCGCAGTTTCTCTTGCGAACGCCCGACCAGCACCACCCTGGCACCTTCCTCAAGATAGCGCCGAGCCGTTGCTTCGCCGATACCACCAGTCGCCCCTGTGATAAGCGCAGTCTTTCCATCTAGCCTGGCCATTTCCAAATCCTCCTCCATCACCGGATCACGGGTGCTCACCGTTTCACGACCGTCGAGAGCCAACAACCCTACATTCACCGGATGGATGCACCGCCAGCGAACCCTGGTTTCTAGGTATCTAGCCGACACAACCGCAACAGCGGTCGCACCTTGCACCCCTTCTGGCGGGCCCGCCCCCAAAGTTGACTGATGCTCCAGGGCAATAATGCCGAAACATTCTGTAGGATGCGACAACCAGACGAAGCGTGCGACGTTATTTGTCATCAACGACGACGGGCCGACGGGCGGGACACGTGGGATATCCGGCTCGGTCCAAATACCCAAGCAGAGCGAGAAACGCTGTCAGAAGCGATCGATCTGGCCCGAGAGCTGGCCCTGATGTACAGCCGGCCAGCCTGGTTACTCGACGAAACGGGCTATCCACTGAAGCCGATGCTCCCCTGGAGCATGTGAGGGGACGAGACACCCTCGGCAGGGACTCCATTGAGTGCACCTGCCATCCGTGACCTTTCCGACGAATCACGCAACCACCGCGTACCCCGTCCAGCACGCCGACGATTCCCCCTACGAAATCACGTTCTCCGACACCATTCCTCCTCGGCAGCCGCACGGCGACAATTGCCTTAAACGTGGCCAGATCACGGCGCGGGGGCCAATGTCAACAACGTGACCTCGAAAACCAGCGTCGCGTTGGCAGGGATCACGCCACGAGGGTTGTCCCCGTACGCCAACTCCGGCGGCAAGACAAGGCGTCGCAGGCCACCGACCTGTATACCGACCAACCCTTGATCCCAACCATCAATTACCTGGCCCAGGCCCAGTCTGAACGTAAAATTTGTCCCGCTATCGAACAACACGCCCTTTTGATCTGGCTCACTTTCATCGTAGAACCACCCCCCGTAGGACACCGTCAGATCATCGCCGGCCGCCGCCGGAGGCCCGGCCCCTGTACGCAAATCAGTGGAACTGAATGGCGCGCTGTCAGTCGTTACCGCCTCGACGCTAAGCAACTCAACCTCAACCACCAAATCCGTATTCGGTGGCACGGTCGCGCTGCCCGCCGCACCAAACGCGCGATTGGCAGGCACGTTGAGCCGTCGGCGCCCGCCGACGCGCATCCCCGACATCCCCTGATCCAACCCCTCAAACACCTGCTGGGCGCCGACTATGAATTGCACCTCGGATTTCTCGATCACGAGTTGGCCTTTGTTCTCCGACTCGCCGTTGTCGTGCTCCCATGCCGTGTAGGCCACTCTCACCCTACTCCCCGTGGCAACCAGATCTCCGCTCCCGACCTGGACCTCCGTGATATTGAAAAAAACTGTAGCGGGGTCGTAGTAATCCATGAATGGATTGCCAGTGTTGTCGCTGTCGCACCCGGTCAGGCACAGCATCGACAGAACTAGCATGGCGGCCGTCGTCGCCTGCTTACGGATGCTCAAGACCATCTGTCTATTCTCCCAGTCACCCTACGCATCCTCACAGTATATGCAAGGTCGAGGTCGCAACCCGAGGGCGAGACGTCCACAAAATCTGCCCTCGGTGAAGTCTCTTTCCCTACACGATGATAAGCTCGCCTTCATGTTTCTCATACGAACGGTCATCTGGGCAGGGTTGCTCGTGCTGTGGCTCGGCGCTACGACCTCCGCCAGTATGGGGGGCAACGAAGAGAAGGATCCGCCACTGGTCCTCCCACGCTACGAAACACTGCGAGACGCCCCAGTCTCACACGCCGGTCAGATTCAGGACGGGCACCTCCGCCTTGACCGTTTTGGCCTCGAACTCACTGACGGTCATCTGTATCTCGCCCCAACGATTGACGGCACGATCCCGATTGCTGTATTTCTCGGAGACGGCCGCCTGAAAGCCTATCCCCCCGACGCGGTCGAATATCACCAACTCGAGAAATTATCGGACGAACACCACGTCGACGAGCGCTTCGAGCGCCTGGTCCTCTGGCTTACCGACGATACTGCCAAAGAGTTGCAGGCTCTGGCCACTCCAGCCCGAGAAGAAGATACCGACGACGCGAACGATCTGCTCAAAGAACGGCGAGAAGACCGCCTGAAGCAGCAACTCGACAACCCTGACAGTCGTGTCGTCGCAGAACTCTTACGGCGGGAAGCCGGAGGCCGTCCCGAGGGGCGAGCGTTTCTACTAGCCGACATCGACACGCGCGAGCACGACTGGCTCACGCTGATCATAGAACCAACAGATCTCGAAGAAGTCTCGCTCTACAAGCACCATGCACGTCGTCGCCTCGTGGACTGGTGGATGCGATTTGACCATGCAAGTGATTACGAACCAAGCTACACGGAAAGCGCGCTGGATGGATTCCGCGTCGATCCGGAATCGCTCGACGACGATGACATCACGGGCGTCGCGCTCGGTCTTCCGTCCCGACCCCTGGAACCCGATCACGAACGCTGGGCACCCAGGCTCGCGATACCGCGAACTGACGTAGACCTCGCACTGGACGACGATGGCGATGCCAACGTCTCCGCTGCACTCCTCATTGAACCGCTGGAGCCAACTCGAGGGGTGCGATTACAGATCAGTCCGGTACTCGAGGTGACCGATGTTCGCTGGCGCGCCGATACCACCGGAGATAACGCGGATGCCCCGCTGCTGCCAACCATTGAGACCCTCGACGATCATGTGGAGAAAGAGGTTGCGCCCGACGAACCGGTCAGCCTCACGGGTGAACGCCTCCCCTTCGTGCAGGAGAAAAATAACCGCTTCTTCGAAGATGACCAGTTCGAACCCTGGGTCACGATAGAACTTCCTCACATCGTGCAACCAGGTGAACGGTTCATTCTTGCAATCGCCTACGAGGGCGAACTCGTTGAACGCCTCCGCCAAACCGAAGATTTCCGACTCAAGGACACCCTGACCTGGCGACCGCGACACCCGGATGTGCGTGCAACAGAACTAGACCTTACGTTCCGCATACCTGAACGCTATCGCATTGCCAGCGCCGGTGCACTGATGAACGACGCGGTGCAAGACAAAACCCGCATCGTGCGCTGGAGCACCGGCACGCCGGTACGTAGCATGGCGTTCCATTACGGGCGTTTGGAGAAGCACACGGTGGAGGAAGCGACAACCCCACGCTTGGCGATCTACGCCAACCGCCACCATCAAGGATTTGCTCCGGGTAACCGCGAGAAGACCATCGCCGATCTGAAAGATTCCATTGCACTGTTCACCGACTACTTCGGTCCGTTCCCGTTCCCGTCGCTGCTGCTGACCGAGACCCCGACTCGCCATGGACAAGCCTTCCCCGGGTTAGTTCTGCTGACCTACCAGACCTTCGGTGAGCTGTACACCGGCGAGGCCGAGCTATTTCGCGCACACGAAGTCGCGCATCAATGGTGGGGAGCGGGGATCGACTGGGAGGGTTATCGAGACCAATGGATGAGCGAGGGCTTCGCGCACTATGCAGCAGCGCTCTACGCGCTGAAAGGCCTCGACAAGCCAGAGCAATTTGAAAATATGATTAACGCTTGGAGACTCGACGTGCTCGGCGAAGGGCAGGTTGGCCAAGGACTGGGACTGAAACATTACGGCTACTCACCACAGCTGCTTGTCGACAGCGATGGCCACGACTCGGGTGCGTTAGTCATGGGCTACCGGCTCAACTCGAGTGAGACGCCCTTTGATTACCGCATTCTGGTGTACGAAAAGGGCGCGTATATCTTGCACATGCTACGGTCGATGCTAATCGACCACGAGACTGGCGACGATAATCGGTTCCGTACATTGATGCGACAATTCGCGACCGACCACGTCGGCGGTATGATGACCACACGATCTTTCGAGTTAGCGGTTGAGCAAACCTTCGGAGAACCGATGGGGTGGTTTTTCGACCAGTGGGTATATGGGGTTGAGGTGCCAACCTATCACGTCGAACTGGATGTAAGCCCCCTCGTGGATCACGCATCCCCGTTCATGCTCCATGGACGCGTCCGGCAGGAGAACGTGTCCACCGGCTTCAAAATGCCCGTCCCGGTACGACTCACGTTCGACGATCGGCCCGCCTTAACCCATCAAATTTGGATTGACGCAAACGAAGTACATGTCGAGATTCCCTTGCCGGCCAGACCCCAACGCATCGAGTTCAACGCCGGCCACGCTGTGCTCGCGAAGATCCGCGATTGACAACATGTCACTGCCATTGAACAATCGGAGAAGACGGCTACGACGCGCATAGATGCGCCCGCCCCCAACCGACCACGAGATCACGGTGAGGGCCTGTCGACAATCATATGACCCCGTAAGGGTCTCAACGGACCCTCCACGCGATGCGTCGCGGTGAGCAGACGTTCTAGAACCGCTTTATTAACATGCGTGACGTACAGGCTGTCCACACCTTCGTGGATAAACATCGGCGCCGACGCCAGAGCAACAAAGTGCTCCATGGTCACCCCTCTCCCATGCACTGGCTCGAGTCAGCCGTTCCCATGGAGAAGGTTCTCGGGGAGCGAACTCAGGTGAATCGGACGCTACGGAAACAAATAAACCTTTATATTGGAACGCCTTACTGCCTTCCGACCGATCCGGATCGCTGTGGTTTCTGTCTGTTCCCGAGCGAGATCTACACGAGCCGACATCAACTCGACGAATATCTCGGTTATCTCGTGCGCGAAGGAGACCTGTTCCGAGACCACTTCGCCGGCACGGAACTGGCTAGCATCTACTTCGGTGGGGGCACGTCAAATCTCTACAAGCCAGATCAATATCCCCGGCTCATGGAGATCGTGCGCGGGGTATTCGAAATCCCACCCCATATTGAAGTCACCCTGGAGGGAATCCCGCAGACGTTCAGCCACGACAAGCTACTCGCCATGAAGCAGAGTGGCATGACTCGTATCAGTATGGGCGTCCAGCAACTCGACGACGAGCTCATCAAGGCCAGTGGACGCAAACAGCGCGCGGAACAGGTATTCCGCACGCTGGAATCCTGCGCCAGCCTCGAACTCCCGGCGAGTGTCGACCTGATTTTCGGCTGGCCAAACCAGACGCTCGAAGGCATGGTGCGCGATCTTGAGGCGATCGCTGCAACCGGCGTCTCCCATATCACCCACTACGAACTCAATGTCGCCGGACGCACTGACTTCGCGCGCCATCGTCGCGCCGAGCTACCCTCCACCGAAGAAAACCTCGAGATGTATCGCGTCGGCAAGGCAGTACTCGAGTCTCACGGGTACACACAAGTCACCCCGTATGACTTCGAGCGTCAAGCCTCGTCCATTCCCAGCTCGTATCTCTACGAAGAGCTCTTCCGTCGCCCCTTCAGTACCGACGACACCGGCCCCATCGGTTTCGACGCCTGGGGATGGGGCTATGCCGGTATCTCATTCCTCTTCGGCACGCCCCAATCACCTGGCTGGGCGTTCATGAACCACGTTCGGATAGACGACTACTTCCGCTGTATCGACAACGCCCAATTTCCGGTCATGCGCGGATTCCGCTACACCGACGTTGATCTACGACTCCATCTACTATTTCAGGAACTGCAGGGGCTCAGTGTCGACCGCATGGCCTATCAACACCTCCTCGGGGCTGACGTAGTGGAGGAGCATCGGATCGAGTGGCAGGCACTCGAGGAGCTAGGTTGGGTTTCGATCTCTGACGCACGCGTGACTGTGCACGGTGACGGGGTCTTCTACCTGCCACTCATTCAAAACGCGTTGGCCCATGACCGGCTCGAAGAGATGCGGAAGAAGCACCGCCCTTCCCATGTGTCATCGGCGACCGCAGCCCCCCCCTCTCCCGCCCTCGTCGCAAGCGGACGGTAGGCCACTGAGCTCAGCGACGCCGCCCCTGACTTCACGGAACCCGGCGATCAACCGACTCTGCGACTGCAAGGATCCGCTGGGCAGAGGCAATGACTGGCCGCTCGATTAGCTTGCCATCAACCAGCAACACGCCGCCCTTATTGGCCTCATAGGCGGCGACAATCCGACGCGCCCATGAGACCTCCTCCATGGAGGGAGAAAACGCCGTTTGGATGAGCGAAACCTGGGTAGGATGAATGGCCGCCTTCCCACGAAACCCGAGTCGGCACGCGGCGTGGGATTCGTCGGTCAGTTTGGAAGGTGCGCCAACATCCATGAATGGTGTATCCATGGCCTGCACCCCCGCCAATGCGGCAGCGGCTACTACGCGCGATCTCGCATAGAGCAACGCATCCCACTCGATCGCGCAACCAAGATCAGCCGACAGATCAACCGCGCCAAAGAAGAGCACGGCTACCTCTGGTGTGGCCACGGCAATCTCCTCAACCGCGGCCAGGCCCGGAGCCGTCTCGATCTGCACAACGAGCGGCATTCCCGAAAGGGTCGGTGCAAGCCGCTCTTCCAAGGCCCGCAAGGCATCCGGCCCGCCGACCTTCGGCACCATTAGCGCATCCGGACGTCCCTCGGCCGACAGCAACGCCTCCAGGTCGCGGTCGCCAAGTTCCGAACCTGGCTCATTGATACGCAACATCACCTCGGCCCGTGTCACGGGACGCTCGGCCAACAACGCCAAGGCTTTCTCGCGCGCCTCATCCTTCTGCGCGAATGAGACACCATCCTCGAGATCGAGGCAGATGGCATCTACCCCGGTTGCCACCGCTTTCTCAAACCGATCCGGACGGACGGCGGGAACGAAGAGCACACAGCGACGAACACGCGGCAACGTCATAGCCTGACCCCTCATACCCCCACCGGTGTTGGCTGGGCCAGTAACTCAGCGAATCCGGCAACGCGGGACTGCTGCTCCAGAGCGCGGAGCCACGCCAGCGCCTCAGCCGCCAACGGGTGCGGCATACTTCGCTCGGCGCAGCCCAGGAACTTTCGGTCACGTTCTTCGTCGGACGCTGGTTGCTCCGGGTATCCCCGGGCCCCTCGCGCGTGCCGTTCAAACGACCGACCATCGACAAGCCGCACGGTCACGACCGCTTCGGTCAACGGGGGCTGGTCCCGTCCGAGCAACGGATCGACGCGCATGCTGACTTTCGGCAAGAGTGCACGTGTGACGGGATCTGAAACCCCCGCCGGCTCGAAGGTTGATATGTCAACGCGCCCATGGGTCACCGCAGACGCCGCGCAGAAGTGCAAACTGAACTTTCCCTCCAAACCGCTCGTGGGACGATCGTGAAGAAGTACCGTCGGAATCACGCTATCAACCGCCACCTCGATCGCGGTCACCATCTCCGCGGTGAAATCATGCTCAGCACGCAGATCGAGCAACGTATCGATCGTGGGATGGGTACCGGCACACGACGGATAGAGCTTGACGGTGATGCCGCCCTCGACGATCTCCCACTGCTGCCCAAGGGCTGCGCCCGCATCCCCGAACGACGACTCTCTCGACTGCATCGCCACAAGCAGGCCTTGCGGTCCGTCAAGGGCATGTTCTGACGCGGTAAACCCGGTTGCCGCGAGTTGGGCGGCCAGCACGCCATTGCGTCCAGCCAAACCCGCTTGCAGCGGTTTCACCATAGTGCCGAAGCTTTCCTTGATCCCTGAAGCCTCAGAAGCCGCAATGGCCAAACTACGAGTGGCGGTCGTCGCGTCCTGCCCGAGTAGACGAGCAGCAGCGGCAGCGGCACCGATTGAACCCAGCGTGGCCGTAGGATGCCAGCCTCGTTCGTAATGACGTGGATGGGCAACGCGCCCAATCACCGCTTCCACCTCGAATCCCACACAATAGGCGTCGAGCAGTGCTGTACCACCAGCCTCGACCAACTCCGCCGCAGCCAAACCGGCCGCCACAAGCGGGGCGCTGGGATGGGCAAGCGAGACCCAGCACATATCGTCGAAATCGAGAGCATGCGCAGCTGTCCCATTCGCCAGCGCCGCCCATCCTGCGCCGGTCCGAACATTCGATCCGAGGACGCTACACCGCGAGGTGCCACCCTCTGCGCTCACGACATCACGTACCCGTACGGCAGCCGGCTCCGCGGCCCCAGCCAGAGCCACCCCTACCGTGTCAAGCACCGCGTCTCTGGCGGCAACCCGCGCAGCCTGGGGTACGGCGGCATTCGCCACAAATTCACCGAAACGGGTCAAGATTGATATCCCAGCCATACCGGCGTTCCTTACTACATCCTTCCCGTCGACCGTCAATTTCCGTAAAACCGAGCCATGCTCTCCAAGCGTGCTTGAATCGCGTCCTCACCAATCCAGCGTCCGTTCACCATAACGCCGGCCCTCTTGGCGACATTCCTGATGTCATCGATCGGATTCTCGGTCAGCAGCAATAAATCGGCACGATGCCCGACCGCCACCGCACCGAAATCGTCGGTCGCGTCAAAATACTCTGCAACGTGACGAGTGCCCGTCTCGAGTACCTCGTAGGGGGTCATGCCCAACTCAACCCAGAGCGCCATCTCGCGGTGCATGGAAAAACCGGGCACGCTGAAGATCTGCGGTGAATCGGTGCCGAGCAGAATCGAGACACCGCCTTCATGTAACGCTTGCAAGATGCGGCGACGTAACTCACGAACCCTCCGGTTTATTGCCGGGTCACCGGCCGACACCCGGGCATCAACGGCCTGACGCCACTGCTCGACAGTCTCTGGTGGCATGTAACGTAGCTCATGCCAAGCCAGCCCCAGCTCTGCCGCCGACCGTTCACCGAAAAACGCCGTCTCCCAGAGCACCATCGTCGGCACAACATACGCCCCTGCGGCCCGAGTCGCGTCGACGAGCCCAGGTAACCGTCCTTCATCAATGAGGTCGAGCCAGGCACCAACTCCCATGAGCCCAGGTTCTGCTTCTGGTCGATTCTCCTCTGCCACCAGCGCCTCGATGTAATTGTCCAAGTGATCGATCGACACCTGCCCCGCTTCCAGCGCATGCAGAAGACCGACATCGTCCGGAACATGGCCGCCAAACGGAAGCCCGAGGTCGTTGGCCATCGTGGCCGCGGCATCGTAGACCGTACGACTCAGGCCCTCATGCATTTTCACGAGGTCCCAACCCGTCTGGTTGTATTCCCGCACGAGCTGTGCCGCTTGGTCGGGACTTGTCACACGTGCCCCGCTCATCGACATACTTCCGAGAAACAATCGCGGCCCGAGTGTCTCACCGCGGGCAATCTGATCGCGGAGACGGAATTGCGAGCGCTCCCCCTGCATGCCCCGGACGGTCGTCACCCCATTGGCAACATACAGAAAGAGGAGATTCTTGGCATCGACTTGCATGAGCCGCGGGCTCGGCAGATGTCCATGCATCTCGGCCAATCCGGGCATCAGGTAGAAGCCCTCCGCATCGACGATCTCGACGCCATCGGCAATCTCGACGTCCTCGGTCGGGTCGATCGACACAACCCGCCGATTCGCCACAACCACCGTCTGATTTTCGAGTACGACGGGTACTCCGGCCTCGGTCATCGGCAACACGTGCGTACCGACGAACGCTATGTCTCCGTCAACTTCCGGCAGCGGATCGCCACAGCCAACCGTCAAGACGCTAGCCGTC
>CAZPZZ010000062.1:0-7647 GCA_964591245.1 uncultured Vicinamibacteraceae bacterium
GGCGTTTACGGGCGAAGCTTGGGCCGGCTAGTAGCCAGATCGAGACGGTTGTCGGATTGGGATATCGCTTTGCTGAAGGTGATCCACGCGAATCTGTTTACTCGTCGTTGTAGTGGACCGACCGGAAGGTCTTTGGCCCGCGTGGTCCAGGTGCATGGTCGTTTTCCCTGCCTTTTTGTCTTGTTGTTCACCTGGGCACCGTCCGGAATGGCGGTCCGCGCTTGACGGCAACTGTGTGGGCTGGGATGGGCGTTGTGTCGCCCATGATCTGTGTATGCAGCAGTGGAATGGTTACGACAGGACGTGGTCACCAGTATCATTAACAGCTGGACAGAATGTGAGTTTCTGATTTTACCGGCTCAGTAGCTTGGTCGAGTACGACCAGGGGAATCGTTTCTTGCTGGGCGCGCACGAAACTCCAGCTACTATTACGTTGTTATTGGTACCAGCTCGACGCGGGGGAGAACATAGCGCGTGACATCAGATTCCTCGATGGAGCTTGAACAGCTCAAAGAACGGCTCCTGGTGATGGGGGGGGCGGTAGAAGAACAGCTGCGTCTCGCGATCCAGTCATTGGTCGAACGAGATCACCAGCTTGCTCAGGAGGTGTTGCGAGCGGATGCTCCCATCAATCAGATGCATATGGAGATCGATGGGCGCTGTTTCCAGTTGCTGACCGTACATCAGCCTGAGGCGGTCGATCTTCGCATGGTGATGTCGAGTGTGAAGATCAACAAGGATCTGGAGCGAGTTGGTGATTTCGCGGTCAATATCGGTGAGGCCACCATTCGGTATCTTGATCATCCTTCAGTCAAACCTCTCATCGATATCCCCCAGATGGCAACGATCGCCCAGGGTATGCTCCGAGACTCGCTGAACGCGTTTGTTGGCAAGGACCTCGTGCTTGCTCAAGCGGTCCGCGAGCGTGATGATTCCCTGGACCAGCTGAGAGACCGTGTGTTTCGTGACCTGATCGGGGTGATGTGCTCCGAGCAGGCGGTGACGGAGCGAGCCTTGGACCTTCTCCTTATTTCACGACATCTGGAACGGGTTGGTGATCACGCAACGAATATTGCCGAAGAAACGATCTTCATCGTGTCCGGGCTTGATGTACGCCATCACGGCCAGGAGGGCCAAGAATAGCGTGACGACTAGTGGTCGAATCCTCGTGGTCGAAGACGATCCAGACATCGCGGAACTTGTCGCGCACCACTTGACGCGGGCTGGTTTCTCCGCAGAGGTAATCTGGACCGGTAGTGAGGTCTTACCGCGCCTCCGGCAAGAGGCACCTGACCTCGTGGTCCTTGACCTGATGTTGCCTGGTCTGAGTGGCCTTGAGATCTGTCGTCTTATGCGGGGCGATCCGAAGATTGCGGGCGTGCCGATCATCATGCTGACGGCGCGGGCGCAAGAAGAGGACCGGGTGATGGGACTCGAACTGGGCGCCGACGACTATGTCACGAAACCGTTCAGCACTCGAGAACTTGTTGCACGTGTGCGTGCGGTGCTACGTCGGACGCAACCGTACGGACCTGATAAGACGGTGACCTTTGGCCCGGTGAGCATCGATCTGGACCGCCACGAAGTGTCCGAGGATGGTCGTCCTGTACGGTTGACGGCCAAGGAGTTCTTGCTGCTGCAATATTTGATCGAGCATCGAGGACGCGTGCTGTCTCGTGATCTGCTGCTCTCCGACGTGTGGGGCTACCAGTACACCGGCGGTACCCGTACGGTCGATGTGCATATTCGTCGACTTCGTGAGAAATTGCCTTGTCTTGTTGAACACATCGTGACCATCAAGCAGTTCGGATACAAGTTTGTAGAGACTGTCTAGCGGTGGCAATGCCGTGAAATTTCGCACTCGGCTCTTTTTTATCTGCGTCACGGTTGCGATATTGAGCCTGGCCGTGTCGGCCGGACTCGCATCTTCGACACTCCGTCGGCAACAGGTCGAGCGGATCGAGGCTAGCCTGTTGGCGCAATCGCGCCTCGTGGCTGAACTCCTCTCGCGGCGGGGGCCTTTCGTCGACGGCATCGACGTCGACGATGAGGCGGATTCCCTTGGAGAACACGTCGCGGCGCGCGTCACGCTCATCGACCAGACGGGCCACGTGATGGGCGATTCGGCTGAAGACAATGAAGGCCTGGCGGCCATGGACAACCATGGGAGCCGTCCGGAGGTCGTCTCTGCCAGGGAGCAGGGCGTCGGAGTCATCCAGCGCTACAGCACGACCGTTGACGAGCGGTTGCTCTATGCGGCCGTCCAGGTCGATCATCCCTCGATTGCTGTCGTACGTTTGGCCATGCCTCTCACTGCCGTGCAGGATCAGCTCGATGCCGTGACGCGCGCCACGGGGTTGGGTGTTGTGGTCGCGCTTGCCGGCGCCTTGATCATCGCCTGGATTTTTTCCTCGACGTTCGGTCGGCGGGTGGCGTCGATTGCCTCACGGGCTGAGCAATATGCTCTTGGGGACCTCTCACCATCAGGTTCTGATTTTGATACGGATGAGCCTGCTGACGAGTTAGGCACTGTGTCAAAAGCTCTCGACCATACGGTGAAGGAGCTGGGACGCCGGTTGCAGGAACTCTCCGGGCAACAAAAGCGCACACGGGCGATTCTGCAAGGGATGGTCGAAGGGGTCCTTGTGATCGACGATACGGGGCGAGTCCGAAACGCCAACGAGTCTGTCAAGCAGATGCTGGGCATCGGCGACGATCCGATTGACCGACCCTATATCGAATTGATCCGACATCCTGAGGTGACGCGTCTCATTGCGGAGGCTGTGGCCGGGCGTGCGACAGCCGGGGAGGAAGTCAATCTGAATACGGATCCTCCGAAGGTGTTCTTGGTCAATGCACGAGCGTTTGCCGCCAATGACGACCGGGGCGTCGCGTTGGTCTTTCACGACGTCACGGAATTTCGACGCGCTGATCAGGTGCGTCAGGACTTCGTGGCGAACGTGTCCCACGAGCTGCGTACACCTCTGACTGCGATCAGGGGAAGTGTCGAGGCGCTGGTCGAGCAGATATCTGGTGAGTCGGATCGGCGGTTCGTTACGATGATTGCCAGGAACAGCGCGCGGATGGAACGTCTGGTGGACGATCTCCTTCGACTGGCTCGTTTGGATGCCGGTCAGGAAGCGCTCGATCTGGCCGAGTGTTCCGTGTTGTCACTGTTCACAGCGGTGACGTCAGAGCTGTCTCTGCTGATCGATGCCAAGAAAAAACAGGTTAAGTCGTCACTGCCAGATGATTGTGGCGTGGTGTGGGCCGATCCGCTCAAGTTGCACGATGCGGTGCGGAACCTTGTGGAGAATGCGGTGAATTACGCGCCGGAAGGCACGACCATCGATCTTGCGGCAACGGTTGACCAGGATGTGGCTCGCCTGACGGTTGCTGACCGCGGCCCTGGCATTCCGGCCACCGACCTGGTCCGCGTCTTTGAACGGTTCTATCGGGTCGACACCGCACGCGACCGGGGCCCGGGCGGCACCGGTCTGGGATTGGCGATCGTCAAGCATTTGATCGGATTACACGGCGGATCCGTCACCGCGGCCCAGCGAGCTGGCGGTGGGACGATATTCACCATCGAGTTGCCACAGGAGACTGGTTCGGATGGGGGCTCAGGTGGTATGACCAACCAGAACCCGACGATCTGAAGCCGGCTGATCGTGCCAGCTCGACGGAGCGCGGGGCCGTCGTGTCACCCCGGTCAGATAGAGGATGTTCCGCGCCCCGGGGGAGTGAGGTTGGCATTGAGGTAGGCCTGGAACTGCTGAAACGCTTTTCCGCGGTGACTCACTGCGGCCTTCTCGCTGTCTTCGACTTCCGCGAGGGTTCGTCCGTAGGGTGGGTAAAAGAAGATGGGGTCGTAGCCGAAGCCCCGGTTTCCGCGGGGCGGGAGTTGTAGGCGGCCTTCGACAGTGCCCCGCGCTTCCCAGAGAATGTCCGTGTTGCTGGCGAGGGCCACGGCGCAGACGAACCGGGCGGTGCTAGCGTCGACCGCGCGCTCGGCGAGCATGCGCCCGATCGTGGCGAATTTTTCTTCGTACGACTCACCGTTAAACCGCGCTGAACGGACTCCAGGCGCGCCGTCCAGGGCGTCGATCTCAAGCCCGGAATCTTCTGCGACTGTCAGTTCTCCGGAGGCCGCAGCGTAGTAGGAAGCTTTCAGTCGGGCGTTTTCGGAAAAAGTGGACCCGGTCTCTTCGGGTTCCAGGACCGACGGCACGTCTTGCAAGGTGATGAGCGTGAGCGGCAGGGGGCCGAGGATCTGTCGGATTTCTCGAAGCTTGCCTGTGTTTGTGGTGGCGATGAGTAGGCGGCTGATCCTGAACATGGCTAGACAAGGTCGCCGAGAACAGTCTGTTGTTTGCCAACCAGTTCCGCGATCCCGCGTTCGGCGAGCGCCAGTAATGCGTCATGGTCCGATCGAGAAAAGGGTGCGCCTTCTGCGGTTCCCTGGACCTCGATGAATTGCCCGTTCCCTGTCATGACAACGTTCATGTCCACGTCGGCTTTGGAATCTTCATCGTAGGCGAGATCGAGGAGTGGCGTGCCGCCGACGATGCCGACGCTGATCGCGGCGACGTGGTCGCTGAGAGGGACTGTGGTCAGGGTGCCGCGTCGCTTCAGGGATTGCAGCGCGAGGGCGAGCGCGACAAATCCGCCCGTAATGGACGCCGTGCGAGTGCCCCCATCAGCTTGAATGACATCGCAATCGATCCAGACGGTGCGTTCACCAAGTACGTCCAGTCGAGTGACAGCACGGAGTGAGCGTCCGATGAGCCGCTGGATTTCCTGGGTGCGGCCGCCCAGTTTGCCACGACTGGCCTCACGGACCGTCCGCGTGGACGTGGCGCGCGGGAGCATCCCGTATTCCGCCGTGACCCACCCCTTTCCGCTACCGCGTCGGAAGGGTGGCACCTTGTCTTCGACACTTGCCGTGCAGATTACCCGCGTCCGGCCGGCCTCGATCAGCACCGAACCTTCCGCGTGTTCGAGATAGTGGGGCGTGAGTTGGGTTGGTCGGAGCTGGTTGTCAGCGCGATGGTCGCTACGAGTCTGGGTCATGAGTTGGGTCCGGAGCCTATCCACTGGAGGTTTCGCTCGAGCGGACGTCGTAGGTCTACGTGACCCACGAGGGTGTCAACCTCTTGTCCTTCGATGAGGAGTTGCACGGCCGTCACCGACGGCAGATTGGTCGTCAACGCATTGACGATGGCATACACGGTGAAGAGTTCGTCAAGAGATCCTCCCGAATGGTCGAGGGTCACTTCTTCGGTGAGATCCACGAATGCGTGTCCTTGCTCGGTAACATAGATGGCGCGAATTTCTGTATCCACCGGAATAGGAGCAAGGAGAGGGGGCGCAGGGGCCGTCAGCTGAGCCTCCAGTACGGCTCGAGCTTGCTCGGCCAAGGTGGCATGCCACTCGAGGCGTTGTTGGACCTCGACGAGTCGCATCCCGTCTTCGGAGACATAGAAAAGTGTTGCGTCTGCCGTTTCGCCGTCGGTTGCCATGCCTGTGACAGCGTCGGCTTGGGATGTGACTTCATCAGAAGACCAACGCGGAAGTCCCACAAGCAGGAACCAGCCCACAAGGAAACTGATTCCCGTAATCGCAACGATGAACCAGTAGAGGCGCATCATTGGAGGGTGCGGGAGGTCCCGTTCTCGGGGAGGTCCGTGCCGCCCGGGTTGCCGGACTCAGTCAGCGGGCGCGGGGCTGATGCGATTTCGTCCCGAAAACGGATGATGCTTCGCAAGAGCCCGCTGACGATTGCGCGTTGGAAACTCGGAGATGTGAGCTGTGTTTCCTGTTCTGGATTTGAGAGGAAGCCCATTTCCACGAGTACCGCCGGCATATTTGCACCGACCAGTACCCGAAAGGGGGCCTGCTGGAGTCCCCGTGGACTCATGGGTACTCGCCCTGCCAGCTCTTGGGTCACCGTTTGTGCCAAGAGTGCTGATTCATCGACGAAACGTAATTGCGCGATGTCCCAGGGGACGACGTCGAGTACGCGGGTGCCACCCCCGGCAACAGGTACCGATTGTCCGCCCACGCCAACCGTCTCACTGGCTTCCTCTCCGTACTCGGCAAGGCTGAGATAGAAGACTTCGGCCCCGGCTGCCGTGGCTCGTGCCGACGCGTTGGCATGGAGGCTGATAAAGAGGTCTGCCCGGTTGTTGTTGGCGATAGCGGCGCGGGCATCGAGCGACACTGCCGTATCGTTCGTGCGGGTCAGCACGACGTCGAGTCCGAGCTGGTTCTCGATTGCCGATTGCAAACGTCTCGCTACGCTGAGGGTGACGTCTTTCTCGAGGCTGCCCTCTGGCCCTTCCGACCCGGTATCCTCGCCACCATGCCCTGGATCGATAGCAATGGCACGGATCTGTCGTGGTGGCGTTAGCTCGGAGACAGCTGGCAGATCCGGTGAGGCATCGGTTTCGGTTTCTGTTTCGACGATGGGGGGTGGGATTGGCGGTGGAACCGTTCGGGCCAATGGAGTGGGACGGGGTTGGAGGTTGATCACGAGCTCGTTGCTTCCAACCAGGCCGGGCTGGGTCTCTGCCGTGTAGGCACCGACCGTCGTGGCGAGGCCGACGATGAGTCGAGGGTTGTCCGGGTCGCGTTCCACACGGGTGATAAGTACACCGCCGGGGATACCCTCGATCACCGGGTCCAGCGCGTTGGCCAGGAACGTGACGATGAGCTGGTCAGCGTTTCGCTGGACGGTGTGTTCGGTGGCTGGTGAAATGGTCAATCGCAGTCGTGTGTCGGCTCCGCTGCGCTGCACACGAGCAATGACCTGCGGCACGCGAATATCACCGATAACCACGAGGCTGGAACGACGTCTGAGCTCGACGTTCTGATCGTGCACGAGTCCGACCGCCCGGCCAATAAACTCGATGGGCACATACCAGGTGTCATCTCGTTGCACCGGCGCGGAGGGGAGTGAGACCAGGCGTCCATCGACCGACACGATCTCGTCATCGGCCGTGAGGACCATGACGGCATCGTTGCGGGACATGGTCACCCGGCCTGGTTGTCGGTTGTTGCCGAGGGTCAGTCCGAACGCTGGAGCCAGCGTATCCAGCGCCACCATACGGCGTCCGTCTAGCGTCACCGTGGGGAGTTGCTGGCGTCCTCCGGTCGTGACCAGGGTCAACGGAGCGTCTGGCGACTGGGTGAGGACCGGTCTGGGCCCGAGCAGGCTCAACCCGAGCAAGGTGAACAGTGTGATGATGGACCGGACACTCATGATCTGGACGGGACTCTCGCGCGGCACAGCGAAGCTACGCGATCATAGCGTACAGGGGCGTCGGCTGGGATGGCGGGCTGCGAGGTCGGGGCGGTCGTGGTAAAAACGCATTGTGTTATCCCCACTCGATCGGCTCGATGAGGAGGCCTATTTGCGGGTGCTGGAGCCGCTATGGCGCTTCTTGGCCGTGTGCGAGGAGCCGGCCCTGGCCGATGTTATTTTTGTCTTTGGCAGCCGAGCCCTGGAGGTACCTCGGCGAGCGGCTGATCTCTATGCGGCAGGGTTCTCGAGACGCATCCTCGTCTCCGGACGATTCGGACCGATGACCGAAGGTGTGTTTGGCAAGCCAGAGGCGCTGGTCTTCAAGGACGAATTGATGCGAC
>CAZPZZ010000062.1:7747-22017 GCA_964591245.1 uncultured Vicinamibacteraceae bacterium
GCTTCCCCGACCTTCCGCGAGGACAGCGGGCGACGGGCCCCGGATGTCCCACACGATGCGAAGCCACGAGAGCAGCGTCACGACGTAGTGGGTCGCGTCGATTTCCCACCAATAGAATCCCTGGCGCTCGGAGGTCGGGTAGCGGTGATGGTTGTTATGCCATCCCTCGCCGGCAGTGACGAGGGCGAGGAGTAACCCGTTTCGACTCGCGTCTCGGGTGGCATATCGACGTCGCCCAATTGTATGGCCTACGGAGTTGACGGCGAAGGTGACGTGGTACAGGACCGTGGTGCTCAGAAAGAATCCTACCGCCAGAAGTTCGAGCCCGGACGTGCCGAGGGTCGGCACGTTTTGTGCGAGTAGTTCGCCTGCGCAGAAGAGCGCGATGGCGAGCGCGATGGGCGCGACATAGTGGTGGCGGTCTAGCCAGCGCAGTTCAGGGAAGCGCATGAGATCTGGAACCCACTCCGCGCGGGTCCGGTTGTGGGCCGGACACATGACCCAACCGACATGCGCCCAGAAGAACCCCCGGACACCGGGCGGATGTACGTCAGCGGCCGTGTCGGAGTGGCGATGATGACTTCGATGGTGACCGGCCCACCAGAGTGGTCCTCGTTGAGCCGCCGCGGCCCCAAGTACCGCCATGACGAACTGAAACGTTCGGGTGGTCTTGAACGACCGATGGCAGAAATATCGGTGATAGCCGCCTGTCAATCCAAACATGCGGGTCAGCAGTGTCGCGAGACCCACGAGCGCGGCGATGGGGCTGATCCCGCTCCATAGGACCAGGAGGCACCCGGCGTGTACGCCGATGAAGGGCACGTTTGCTCGCCAACTGACGCGGAGGTCTTCCTCACGTACAGCCACGGTATCCGGCCCACTCTGGAGTGGATCAAAGGTGTCGAGAGTTGTGTCCTTCACGTCGTTCCTGTCTCCTGAAGCTCCGCCGGCCATCTAGATGAGGATGATGCTTCGCCTCTTCCACGTCAACTCATCGAACGTACGAGTGTGCGGATCTCCTGCACCGGAGAGGGAATTAACAGAGATGAAACAGGAATGCCGCGAGTTCGTCATGACCGCCGTGTAGTGTGAAAAGCGTTGCCTATGCCCATGAGCTGGTTTCTCAGAGAGTTACGTTTCCATACCGTGGAAGACGGTGTCGAGTTGTTGCGCGCCGAGTATTTCGATAGCCCTCACCTGACGCTATCGGCGCTAGAGGTCGGTCGCCTTCTGGAGCTTGACCGAGAGACGACGGTCTCGGTTCTTGACGCGTCCGTGCAGTCGGGGTTCCTGGAACGGTCGGCGGACGGGGAGTTTGTGCTGGCGTCGTGCTACGAGGGGAGCCCCGAGTTGGCGGCTGGAGGCTGACTGGGTTCGCGGCGATCTGCGAGGGCGTCGACGATTGCGCGATGGGTGGGAAGCTCGGTCCAGAAGGCGTGTCGCTGGGCGGGGTCCGCAATATGGGCCGCCCGTTGCGTCAGACCGTCAGACGCGTGCTGCAGTAACGCCCGGGCCTGCGCCTCGTCGTGTTGGCGCAAGACCCGCGCGCAGAGGAGCATGTTCCTGAACGGGTCGAGTTCGCCTGGCGCCAGCGGCTCGTCACTGGTGAGGACGGTTTCGACACGAGACCGCGCCAGATCGTGGTCTCCTTGTTGGCGTGCCAGTTCGGCCAACTCGGTCAGGACCTCGGCCACCAGCGACGGTTGTTCCAGTGCCCGGCGCAAGTCGAGTGCCTCCGCCAAGGCCTGTTCGGCAGCGATGAGGTCTCCCTGTGCCGCGAGGATCCGTCCCTGCACTGACCGGGTCAAGGCCCGCGTATCTTTGGCTCCTAGCGTGTCGGCAACCTGCAAGCCCTCCTCGGACAAGTTTCGGGCGTGGTCGACCGTACCGTCGAGCAGGGCCAGAAACGCGAGGCGTGCGAGTGTGCGCCCTTCCAGCCAGCGATAGCCGATCTCGCGTGCGAGCTGCAGTGCCTGGTTATGCGCGGTGGTGGCTGTCATCCGGTCGCCTCGCGCGTAGGCCAATTCGCCCAGCAGGGCGAGGGTGAGGCTATGTCCCTGGCGTGCACCGTGTTCTTCATACAAGGCCTGGGCCTGGTTTGCCAGGCGCTGGCTGTTGTCCAGATCACCCTGGCGCAGACCCAGCTCGGCCAGAATCCGGAGGCTGTTCGCCTGGACGTCGTGCAGCCCTGCCTCCTCGGCCAGCGTCCGGGCCTCTTCGATGTGGGCCTGTGCGGCATCGAACTGGCCTCGGTAGAGCAGTGAGCGCCCCCAGAGTTCTTGACCGCGTGCGGCGGCTCCGGTCTCACCCGCCTTCAGCGACAGCTCCACCGCATGCGAGGCCTGGGCGCTGGCCTCGGAGAAATTGCCCTGCGCACCCACGCAATACGCGCGTCCCAGAGCGACTTCGGCCTGTCTCTGGGGATCCACCAGCGTAGTGGCCAGCCGGTCCAGCAGTTCCAGGTCCTCCTGTTGCGCGTGGTAATCGCCCTGTAGGGCATACACCCGCTGGCGCGTGTTGCGGAGGTCGTAGCACGTCGAGGTGTCCGTCGTCGGCGTGGCGAAGTGGTCACGAAAGATGATCTGGCGCTTGCGGCCTGGCCCGAGCGGGAAGGGATCATCGGGAATCAGGAGATCGAGCAGTGCGTACGACGCATCCGGCGTCGCATCGAAGCGGATCCCTACGAGCCCGTACGTCTCATGACCCGGAAAGGCATTGGTTATCAGCTCCTGTGACCACGGGCGTCACGGGTGCCTGCCGCGTGTCGTCCACGTCAGACCTCCGTGTCATCGGGACCGAGATCGGCGCTAGGGGGCAGGGGGTGTTCGGCGAGATAGTCTCGAATGACATCCAGGATGATCGGGCCGAGATCCTCTGCCTTGCGCGCACCGATGCCATAGACATCGAGGAGTTCGGCCGGGGTGGTCGGGCGTCGCCGGGCCAGGTCCCGGACGGTATTGTCGTGAAAGACGACATAGGGCGGGACACCTCGTGCGCGGGCCACCTCCAGGCGGCACTGTCGTAACGCCTCGAAGAGGCCGGCATCGACGCCTTCCCACGCAGAGGGGTCACGGTCGAGCCGACGTCGGCGCTGACCGGGGGCGGGTCGGGGCAGGCGGTAGAGCTCGACGGGGTGCTGGCCCTTGAGGGCGGCGACACCGGTGTCGGTGAGCTGCAGCACGGGGTACGGGCCGTCGGTGCGCAGAAGGAGTTCCTGCTCGGTCAACTGGTCGAGAAAGCCCCGGAGCTCCGCGATCGGGACGTCGGCGAGGAGCCCGAACGTGCTCAGGCGTTCGTGGCGTTGCGCCGTGATCTGATCGCTGGAGCGGCCGCGCAGGACGTCGATGACGTGGCCCATGCCCCAGCGGTGGTCGAGCCGGACTACCGTCGAGAGAATTTTCTGGCTGATGGTGGTGGCGTCGTCGAGGCGCTCCAGCTCCTTGAGGCACCAGTCGCACGCCTCGCAGGTGTCGCGCGTATAGCGTTGACCGAAGTACTCGACGAGTACGCGATGCCGGCACCGCGTCCCGGCCGCATACCGCTCTATCTCCCGTAGTAAACGGCGGTTGTTGTCCGAGAGTTCGCCACTCTGTTCGAGCATCTGACGCCACTTGGCCATGTCGCCGCCAGAGTAGAGGAGGACGCACTCGGCCTCGAGTCCATCACGACCCGCTCGCCCCGATTCCTGCTGGTAATGTTCCAGCGAGCGTGGCGTGCCGGCGTGAATGACGAAGCGAATATTCGAGCGGTCGATACCCATACCGAAGGCGACGGTCGCGACCATCACGTCGGCACGTTCTTCGAGAAAGGCTTCTTGATGCCGGTGGCGTGTGGCATCGGGGAGTCCGGCGTGATAGGGCAGCGCGCGATGCCCGAGTTCCTCCAGCCACTGGGCGAGCTTCTCGACCTCACGCCGCGAAATACAGTAAATGATGCCGGCTTCGCCGACATGGCGGTCGAGCACCTGGCGTATCTGCGGCTTCAGGCCGGTACGGGCCCGCACGCGATAAACGAGGTTCGGCCGATCGAAGGACCCCACGAGCACGTCGGGGGTGCGCAGCGAGAGCTGCTGGGCGATGTCGTCTCGCACGCGCTGGGTGGCGGTGGCCGTGAAGGCGTGGACGCTGACGTCTGGAAATTCGTCGCGCAGCCGGGCCAGCTGCCGGTACTCGGGGCGAAACTCGTGTCCCCACTGACTGATGCAGTGGGCTTCATCCACCGCGATGAATCGCACGCCCCAGTCGGCGAGCTGCTGTCGAAACGCCGGACCCCCGTCGCCGACGAGGCGTTCGGGGGTGACATAGAGGAGGCGGCAGCGTCGCGCGTCGAGGTCGTGATAGACCTGCCGCCGTGCGTCCGCCGTCACCGAACTGTTGAGTGCGGCAGCGGGCACGCCGCTGGCGACGAGGCCGTCGACCTGGTCTTTCATCAGCGACACGAGTGGCGACACGACGAGCCCCAGGCGCGGCTTCGTGCCGACCAGGGCGGGCATCTGAAAGCAGAGGGATTTGCCGCCGCCGGTCGGGAGCACCACGATGCTGTCGCGACCCTCGAGGTTCGCGAGAATCGCGGCGTGCTGTAGCGGCCTGAATTCACGGTAGCCCCAGTAGCGGACCAGGGTGTCGTGCAGCTCGGTATCGCGGCTCTCGGGCTGGGTGGGGGGCGTGGGTTCGGGCACGGGCGTATCTCAGGGGCGTCGGCACCCGGAGGGAGCGGGGAGGAGCCCTGTCTGTCTCTCTGGCGTCGACGTGACGCCGCCGCAGGGGTCGAGGCTCCTCACGGGTAGTGGCCGCTCACTCCGGATGCACCGGAGCGCGTTTTGTCCCGCGGGGTTACTTCGCGGGGCCGAGGCCGGCGCCCCGGCGCCAGGCCGCGATCTGGCCGAGATGATCCATTTCGTGGGAGGTCATGATGAAGGCGATCAGGGCGCCCACGGTGGGAAAGCTGGCCCGCATATTTTCGTTGGGCTGCTCGGCATCGAGGACCGAAGACGCGACCGTGGGTAACGTCGCCTTCCAGATCTCGTGAACCTTTTCGAGTTCGGCGAGCAACTCGGCTTTGGAGGGGAAGAGGGAGCGGTCGTCACTGGGCGTCCCGCCGGTCTTGAAGATCTCGGTCCACCCGTCTGGTGGCGACCCCTCGATGCCGATCGCGGCGCCCACGCTGTACGCCGCCGTGATCATGTGCCCCAGACTCCAGGCGGGGTGATTCACCAGGTCATGGGGTTGGGCGCACATCTGATCTTCTGGGATATCGTCTGTGAGTCGCTTGGCGATCACGAGCTGCAGGTCGTAGGCGTGAAAAAAGTGTGTGAGCATCGGGAATCAGGTCTCCTGGGTAATCGTGAAGCGCGCAACTGACTGTCTGAGCGACAGCGGGGATACGTCTGCCATGGAGCGTTCGGCCTCGGGCGTGCGGGTGGTGCTGCGTGCGTCCCATTTTTCGGACGTCTTGCGAGTCATGTGCGCATTTCGCTGGGTAGTGGCCTCCGGCCCAGGATAATCCTGGCCGGACAGGCAGAGAGGCGCACGCCTCATACGGTGGTGATTATAGCGCCGGAGACTTGCACAAGCGCGCGGAAGCGAACAGACTGGGGAGCCATGGGCAAGAGGAGAGTGTGGTGAGTGTACGTGGGTGGGCTTGGTGCTGGCTCGCGATGATCGGGGTGGCCGCTCCGGCGGCGGCACAGCGTCCCGATTTTTCGGGGATGTGGACGTTGGATCCGGCGGCGAGCGAGGTGACGACGCCTGCGTTCAGCGGTGGCCGGGGCGGCGATGACATTGGCCGGTTGTTCATCACGCACGCGGCGAATGACTCCGTCGTTGTCGGCACCGAGACCAACGGGATGAAGGCGTGGTCGTTCACGCCCGGGCGTACGCTCGTCGTGCCTGTCGGGCGGGACACGAGCATGGAGGTGGCGTCCCGGTGGGAGGGGACGCAGCTGATCGCGGAAGGGACCCAGGGTATGTTGACGATGTACGAGGTCATGTCCTTGAGTCCCGATGGCAACACGTTGACGATCGAGGTCACGAGTGCAACCCCGGAGGCGGAGGTGCGCAACCGGCTCGTGTATCGATTGAATCGACCGGTCGGACCTTGCAAGAGCTGGGCCATGCCCTGCAAGGACTTTCCGCAAGAGGTGAGATGACAGGTTTCCCATCGAGGTATCGGTGTCTACATGTGTGTGCGTGGCTGGCCATCGTGTGCTCTGCCGGGGTGGCGTCGGCGCAGGACGGGGAGTGGCGCCGCTGGGGGGGGGCGGGCGGTGATTTTGTGGTCGAGACCCGACAGCTGGCAGAGCGGTGGCCGGCGTCTGGCCCACGAGAACTCTGGAGCCGCACACTCGGTGCGGGGCACTCGTCTATTCTTGCGGTCGGGGACAGATTGTTCACGATGTACCGTGTGTCGCATAGCGAAGGCGGGGGTGCGCCGTGGACGCCGAACGACACCGTCCTGGCGCTGGATGCGAGTACGGGCGAGACGCTGTGGGAGTACACCTATCCGTCCATGAATCAGGACTTTGACCAGGGGGCGGGGCCGCATGCGACCCCCTTGCTCACGGACGGACGGCTCTTCACGATGGGGAGCAACAAGGAACTGCACGTCTTCAACCCTGAGACGGGTGCGTTGCTGTGGTCGAAGAATTTGATCACAGATTTTGGGGCGCCGCCACTCTTGATCCGCTCGATGATCAAGCCCGGGTCGGGGATGAGTCCCATCCCGTACAAAGACACCATCCTGCTACAGGTGGGAGGGCCCGGACAGGCGGTGATGGCGCTCAGACAGGACGATGGCGAGGTGGTGTGGCGCAGCGGTAGCTTCCTGGTCTCGCACGCACCGATCGGTTTGATCGAGGTTGCGGGACGGACTCAGGCCGTCGCTTTTGCCGGTCAAGGTGTCTTCGGGCTGGACCCGGATACCGGGCAGGTGCTGTGGGGACATCCTCACGATGCCGGCAATGATTTCAATTTTCAGATACCGGTGTATGACGAGGAGACGCGGGTGTTGTTTTTCTCGTCCGGGTATATCGGCGGGAGCCAGGCGATTCGCCTGATTCCCGACGGTGACCTCACCCATACGGAACTGCTGTGGAGTGACCGGCGGCTCCGATTCACCTTCCTGAATGTGCTGAAACTTGGCGACTTTATTTATGGCACCAGTGGTCAGGGGGCTACGGCCATCTTGACCGCGACCCATATGGAGACCGGCGAAACGGCCTGGCGCGAGCGCGGTTTCAGTCGAGCCACCATGGTGCACGGCGATGGGAAGGCTCTCCTGCTGGAGGAAGATGGAGACCTGTCATTGGTGCGCCTGAGCCCGAACGGGCTGGAGACACTGGCGACCACCCATCTCTTTACGACGCGGTCCTGGAGCGTGCCGACGCTCGTCGGGACGACCCTGTACGCGCGCGACCGCGAGCGGATCGTCGCGCTTGATCTGGGCGTGCCCTAGGTTCCCGTTTCGCTCACGCTGTTCCGGCGATCGGCACGGAAGAACCCGCCGGCCCGACTAGAGGCGCGCGGTACTGTCTCCCACCCCGTCGACGGGAACGCCCAGCTCATCCAGCATAGAGACCAGAAGATTCGCCATCGGCGTCTCCGGTGCATACGAGAGGTGGCGGCCTGCCTTGATCCGGCCGATGGGATGGCCGGCGACCAGTGTCGGGAGGTCGTGATGCAGGTGCCGGTTCCCGTCAGAGATCCCGCTCCCGTACACGACCATCGAGTGGTCAAGTAGCGTGCCGTCGCCATCGGCTGTGTCCGACAACCGGTTCAGGAGGTGTGCGAACTGTTCGGCGTGGAATCGGTTGATCTGCGCGATCTTTTCAATTTTTTCGGCGTCGCCACGATGGTGTGTCAGGCCGTGATGGGCCTCTGATACGCCCGATTCAGGATAGACCTTGAAGCTGAGCTCGAGCCCGACCATGCAGGTGATGATGCGGGTGACGTCGGCCTGGAAGGCGACGGTCATTAGATCGAACATCAGTCGAGCGTGATCGATGAAGCTCTGGGGGATACCTGGGCGCGGGCGCGGGAGTTCGGGCTCCGCCTCGTCGGCAGCCAGTTCGGCACTCTGAATACGTTTTTCGACATCCCGCACCGAGTAGAGATATTCATCGAGTTTGCGCCGGTCAGTGCCCCCGAGGTTGGCATGGAGCGTACGCGCTTCATCCAGAACCAGGTCGAGGACGCTTTGATCGTAGCGGGCGCGACGAGCCCGACGTACCGGATCGGGGTCTCGGTCTGAGGCTCCGAACAGCCGCTCGAACGCGGCCCGCGGGCTGACTTCCAGCGGCATCGGCGAGGCAGGCGCGCGCCAGGAAATCGTGTTGCTGTAGGCGCAGCTATATCCACTGTCGCAGTTGCCTCCGAAGAGCCCTTCCTCACAGCCCAGTTCGAGTGAGGATAGTCGAGTCTGATCGCCGAGGTGCTGGGCGGCAACCTGATCGGCAGATACGCCGGCGCGGATGTCCGCTCCATACGTTTTCTTCGGGTGCATGCCGGTGAGATAACTGGCTCCAGCGCGTGCGTGGTCACCGCCTCCGTCACCTAACGCGCGTCCCCCGTTCTGGGTCAGCCCCGAGAGGATCGACAACTGGTCCCGGTAGTGCGCGACTGGCTGCAGAATGCGGGGAAGTTCGCGTGGGAGCGAAAATTCCTCGTCGATGCCGGCCGGATCCAGGGCGTGCGGTGGGGTCCAGTCGTTCATGATGATGCCATTCGGCACGTACACAAACGCCATGCGTGTTGGGGCCGCCGCATGCACCTGGCTGGCCCGGGCGAACGCGGGGACCATCGCATCGAGAAAGGGGAGAGCCAGGGTGGCCCCCGCGCCCTTCAGCACGGCGCGTCTCGACAGGTGTTTTTGGCTCATGGGGTTGGTTCCTCTCCGCGTCGCATCAGGAAGGCGTCGCTCTGGACGACGCCGAGTACGAGGCTCGAGAAGCGTGCCTCTTCTGTGGCGGCCTGGGTAACGATGGCATCGATGGTCTCGGAGTCATAACTCTCAAGACCACGGCCGAGCGCGTAGGTGAGTAGCTTTTCCGCCACGTTGCCGATGAATTGGCGGCCCTGTGACTTCAATACGGCTTTCAGTTCGCGCGAGCCCCGGAAGGCCGTGCCGTCAGGTAAGAGCCCCGAGTCGTCGATCGCAAACGGTCCGTCGTGGGTACGCCAGGCACCCGTCGCATCGTACCGTTCCAATCCGAAGCCGAGCGGATCGATCTGATCGTGGCAGACGGCACAGCTCGGGTTTGTCCGATGGGCTTCGAGTTGGCTGCGGAGTGAACCGGTTGTCCCCACGGCGGCTTCGTCGAGCGGGGGGATGCCGTCCGGGGGGTCCGGAGGGGGAGCGCCGAGCAGGTTGTCCAGCACCCATTTGCCACGGAGGACTGGTGATGTGCGCGTCGGATAGGAGGACACGGTCAGGATACTCGCCTGGGTAAGCAGGCCGCTTCGCTCTTCGCCGGTGAGCGCAACGCGCCGGAAGTGTTCCCCGGTGACGCCCTCAATTCCATAATGGTGGGCCAGTGGGCCGTTCAGAAATGTAAATGGTGCGTCGATCAGGTCGAGGACACTGCGGTCTTCCTGAATGATGGCCTCGATGAAGAGTTGCGTTTCGCGTCGCATGGCATCGCGTAGTTCGTCGTCCACGGTCGGGAAGCGGTCCGGATTCGGTTTGCTCCGATCGAGTTTGCGCAGCTGGAGCCACTGATCGGCAAATGTCGTGACGAGGGCCGCGGCTTTCGGATCGGCAAGCATGCGGCGCACCTGACTGTTGAGAATGTCAGGTACGCTCAAGGTTCCTTCGTCGGCCAGCCGGAAGAGTTCGGCGTCCGGCATGTCTGCCCAGAGAAAGTAGGACAGACGGGTAGCCAGCTCATGATCGGAGATGCGATACGGGGCGCGGTTCGCAGACGCGTGCTCGCGTTCGACGCGGAAGAGGAAATGCGGTGAGAGAAGCACGGCCTGGATTGCTACTCGGATGCCTTCTTCAAAGGAGTCCCCGTTGCGTTGCACCTGGGCCACCAGCCTAGTGAGTCGTTCGCGTTCCTCGGGGGTTGGCGGGCGCCGGTAGGCCCGGCGTGCGAGCGTGGTCACGATCTCGCCGGCGCACGCATCGCTGTGCTTACCTGGTTGAGGCTGACACGTAAAGATCTGGGCGTGGCTGGCCGGGGGCTCCGGGCGCGGGTTAAAGGGACCGACAATGTCGAGGTAGTCGATGTAAAGGATACGCCGGCCATCTCCACCGACATTGTCCCGTGGATCGACGATGTCGGCCACGTGCGGGTACGAGATGCGAAACGCGTGTTCACCCGCCTCGACCGGTACACGCGTCACGATCTCTCCCCGGTCGTAGTCAAAGGCATTGACGCCTTCGACGATCGTCTCGTTGAAGATCCGACCATCGAGTGAGGCAATGACTGGCACCGGTGGGGCCGCTTTGCGCATCTCTTCCATGAACTGGTCTAGCTCTGCGGGGGTATTCGGTGGCGCTGTTCGTGCGCGTTGGGGCTGTGGCGGGCGACGCCGGTAGTTGGCCACGCGGAATCGTAGCTCGTACTCCGCCGTCCACGGGAAGAGGTGCGTGCCATAGAGCGCTCCTCTCATCGAGAAGGGGAGGGTATCGGCGTTGTCCAGCGTGCCACCGGCGTCGTGGGAGCGTCGCGCCATGTAGTGGGCCAGCTGGATGGGGGCATCGGGCAGGGACGGACCAAAGACTGCCTCCTGAGACAGTCGCCTCGCGGCCGCGATATAGCGCTCCATGAGCAGCGGCGACACCGACAAGACGTCGCCGTTGTTATCAAATCCGTAGCCAGAATCGTCGGCCGGAAAGTCGTCTGCCGGCTGCGAGTGTACGCCCAGGAGGCTGCGGACCGTATTGTTGTATTCGACCCGGTTCAGCCGCCGTGCAGTGACCCGGCCCGGATCCGGGGGGGCATCTTCGGTGCGGCCGAGCAGGGCGTCGATCCAGCGGGTTGCCATGGCGATCGACTCACGGGCTGGCGTGGGCCGGCCGGCCGGTGGCATGTCTCCGCGGCGGAGTCGATCCGCGACCCGCTCCCACACGGTGTGATTCTCGACCGCGTCCTCACTGGAGAGGAATGGCTCGAACGTCAGGTCGGCCGTGCGCAGTCGGTCGTTGTGACAGGTCACGCAGTATTCTGTGAGGAGAGGCCGCAGATGTGCGTCGAAGTCGGTCTCGTCACCGGTGTCAGTTCTCGACTGACCCGACGCGGCTGTTGTCATCGAGAGCAAGATGGCGAACAGAGAGACGAGCGAAGTCGCGTGTCTGCAAGTCATGGAATGTACGGATAATAGCAAAACGGTTGCGCCTTGCCGAGCGGTGGGCCGGCGGCTTCAGGGCCCTTGGGCCAAGAAGGGCGACATATCAGGACATGACGACAGCAGGTGGTGACGCGGAGCGGGTGGCAGGTGTCGCGTCTGGTGCCCCCTCCCGGCTGGTGCTCTTCGACGGAGAATGCAACCTCTGTAATGCCGCAGTACGGTGGCTCATCGAACGCGATGCCGAGGGGAAGCTTGTCTTTGCGCCATTGCAGTCAGCAGCCGCCAGTGCCGTGTTGGGGCGAGCAGTGGAGGGGATGGACCTTGACCGAGACCCGGACAGTATCGTGTTCGTTGACGACGAGGGCGTATATCTGCGATCAACGGCTGTGCTCCGTGCCATCCGGCATCTTGGGTTTCCCCACGCGCTGCTTGCAATCGGCTTGCTTGTCCCTCGTCCGCTACGGGACGCTGTCTATCGCCTTATCGCACGGAATCGGTATCGTTGGTTCGGTCGTCGCGCCACCTGTATGGTCCCGGCGGCTGGACTCGCGCGACGATTTCTGGATGCGTCGTCGTCGACCCAGAGGGTCGAAACGCAACGGATTCCGTCATCCCCAGGCAGAGACACGTCGCGTGAGGAGCGTAGCGTGTCGGAGCCGGAAGGACGAGAACCGCCGATGCCCTCTCGGTGAAAAAAGATAGGCCCGATGGTCAATGTGACCACCGGGCCGTATTCGGGGTGTTCCCGTGGGTTGTCCCGGAAACCGGTTTGCTACCGTTCTGCCCGCTGCCGGTCCAGGATTTCGACGTCCAGTGCGAACGACACCGGCACCGACACTGGGTCGTAGCAGAGCGTGTCGTCGCAGGCCTGGTAGTCGAGCGTGCCGCTCACGGTCAAGGCGTCAAGTTCCTTGAACGCGTCCTCGACGCCTGGCTCGCCAGAGACGATGGCTTCCTGGAGCAAGGTGAAGGGGCGCTGGTAGACCGGTACCCGCTCGTCGAGCGGCACGAAATGGTAGATCTCTGACTCGGGGAAGATCACCGGCTCGAAGCGTACGTGCTCGACGGGGTTTAGGTTGAGACCGACCACCCGATAGCCTAGTTCCTCGGCGCCAGGCGCGTAGACATGGATGTTTGGATTTGGTTCCACCTCGACCGCGAAGGAGAACCGCGTCCCTACCGTGATGTTCGGGTTACTCGGGTAGGCCGTGAGTTTGAGATGGGCCGTTTCGCCTTGCAGCGCGGCGATGGGAGAGAGCCCCGTGCCAAGCTTCAGCATGACGTTCGCCGTCGTGTTGCGCTCCCGGTAGAATTCTTCGAAGAAGCGGGACGTGACCCGGCCTTCGGCGTCAAGCATGAAGGTCCCGGGGTATGGCGTCCCGATGATGTTCGGACTCGCGCCGAAGACCGAGACGTACTGTCTGACGTCGGAAACGACATCGGGGTCGTCGGCGTTCGGGCCCTGCGCTTCCTCTGCCACCGTGTTGAGGATGCCGAAGTCGGTGATCACGGCAGAGTCGTCGTCTGCGAGGAGCGGGAAGGTGATACCCCGGCGCTCGGCAAAATCTGCCAGGACGGCTTCTGAGTCATAACTGATAGCGGCAACACCAAGACCGCGGTCACGCAGTGCACCCAACTGATCTTGCAGCTCCACGAGCTGCGCTTTGCAGTATGGTCACCAGTCTGCCGAACGGTGGAAGAGCAGAATCGCACCGTTCGGTCCGAGAATGGAATCCAGTGTGCGCTCTTGTCCATACTGGTCGGGTAGGCTGAACTCAGGAACCTGTTCACCAACCTGTGGACCGAGCGACGCGACATTGACTGGAGTTCGAGATTGCATGGCGTGTGACCCGACACCGAGGACGGCAATCAGCAATCCTGCGGCGAGTAGGCCTCGTGTGGAGTTCAGTCTCATAGTCCAGGCATCCTACCATCGCCGTGGCGGCGGCACCAGACGCTTTCCGTAAGCCGGCGGTCTACGGCGGTGCTTGACTGACTAATCGTCTTCCGTTCGCGTTTCGACGTCGGCGGCGGTGCCGTCGGCATTGACGCTGACCGTGAGCACGATCGGTCGGCAACAGACCTGACAGTCTTCGACATATTCCTGTTGAGCGAGCGAGTGATCGATAAAGATGTCAAGTGACTCTCCGCAAGAGGGGCACTGAATGGTCGCAGTGGGCATCGGTGATACGCGATAGACGAGTGGTGGGGGCTCGAGGGCGGGTAACCCAGGACGCTCCCGTGTCGGTGGACCCTCTCATGATTCATCACGTGATGCAATCGGGATGGTAGGAAATGGTCCATCGCATCTCCCGCAGACAGAACGGCGCGGAACAGGTATTCGACGCGGAGGCCGGGAAATGCTGGCCGGATTGGAGGCAGGGGTCGATAAGACTGGATGGCGCGTCGTTTCGGCGTCGCTCAGAGGGTTCTGGATGGTCGATGAATTTAACGGTGATTTAACGTGCCGATCATGTGCCTGTGACAGTCACGCGGTACCGTCAGTGGTGGATGACGTCGCACGTATGGCATCCCGGTATCGTTATAGGTGCCCGTCAATGGGGACGCTGGCGGCAGTGAGGTCAATGGTGTTGCGTCTGGTGGGGATGTCGTGCCGCCGCGCGGTCAGGTGCGTGCCGTTTGTGGTGCTGGGGCTCGTGCTAGCCGGTTGCGCGACCAGTGCCCGTGACCGTGCACGCACCGCGGAACTCGCGGACCGCTTCGACGAGGCGGTGGTGGAATATACACGGGCCCTGCAAGAGCGTCCCGGGGACCGGCGGCTGCAGCGTGAACTGGAGCGTGCGAGGCTCCGTGCGGCGGAGTATCACCAGGCGCAAGGGCGCAGGTACTCGGGCATCGGGGACTACGATGAGGCGCTTCTGGAGTTTCAGCTGGCGGCCGAGCTGAATCCCGAGAATCAGGACATTAGCGAGGCCCTGAGTGAGGCACAACAGGCGGTGCAGTTGGAGTTCGCAGCCCGTC